>NZ_JAVEPN010000019.1:0-45224 GCF_034008105.1 Trichlorobacter sp. | reverse complement strand
CAGCCAAGGCGCGGGCACGAGGATATCGCAACCCCAAGAATCTGATTACCATGGCCTACATCATTGCAGGCAAGCTCAGATTCAACTCGCTATACCCTCAACCCACTTGAAACGACGAGGAACCTTGACAAACAGCCCCGCCATCAGCTACTGACAGACCAGAGCGCAGCGCAGCAGCTTTCTACCTGGGAGGACAGCATATGCCGAAAGAACATCACGAGGCCGTAGGATTACGGATGCTTTGGGGAGGGTTCTGGAGCTCCCGCATCATCATCAGCGCCAATAATCTTGGCATCTTTGATCAGCTGACAGAACCGCGTGATGCCTGCACCGTGGCACGGGCAATCAAGGCCGACCCGCGGGCCACCGAGGTGCTGCTGGACGCCCTGACCGCACTGCGACTGGTAAAAAAGCAGCATGAACGCTACAGCAATGCGCCCTTAAGCGCCAAATTCCTGGTTAGCGGCACACCGCACTATCAGGGCGACATCCTCAGGCATGCCGACAACCTCTGGCAGAGCTGGTCACAACTGGACAACGTGGTCAAGACCGGCAAACCGGTCAGCAAAGTGGCCTTTGATCATAACGCCTTCATCATGGGGATGCATAACATCGCCAGCCTGATCGCACCGGATGTCATCAAGGCGATCAACGTACAGGGGGTTGAAAAGGCCCTTGACCTGGGAGGCGGTCCCGGCACCTACGCCATGGAGATGCGACGTCAGGGGGCGGCCAGCGTCACCCACTTTGACCTGCCGAATACCACAACAATCGCCAAAAAGATGGTCAAACAGGCCGGCCTGGACGACATCGCCTTCAAATCAGGGGACATCCTGCAGGATCAGCTGGGCGAAGGCTATGACCTGATCCTGCTCAGCCAGCTGATTCACGCCTTTTCAACGGAACAGACCCTGACAGCCTTTCAGAAGGTCTGCCACGCCTTGCAGCCCGGTGGCCGGATCGTGGTGCAGGAGTTTCCGCTCAACCCCTCCCGCACCTCGCCAACCCAGGGGGCGCTGTTCAGCGTTAACATGCTGGTCAACACCCCTGGCGGCCACTGCTATACCCCCCAGGAGATCCGCAGCCTGCTGAGGCAGGCCGGTTTTGTGCGGCCAACAAGCAGCATGGTGGCCGGTAACAGTCTGACCATCGCCCATCGACCGCTTAGCCGGCGTTAATGCAGTACACCTAAAAAGCAAAGGCCCCCAAGGAGTTATCCCTGGGGGCCTTTGTGATTGTTCGACCGTTGCAGCTACTTGATGGCGGCGTTCAGATCGGCTAGCAACTGCTCCGGGTCGAGACCGTGGTTGATGGCACCCAGTTCGATCGGTTCACTCTGGGCCCCCATGCAGCTGGCGCAGGCCAGATTGTATTTCTTGAGCACCTTGGCGGTCTCAGGATGGCTTTTCAGCATCTCCAGAAAGATGGTGTCTTTTGTGATTTTAGCTGTTTTCTTTGCCATGGTTCATCCCCTGCTTTAATACTTGATCTCGATAATCTCATATTCCTTGGTGCCGGACGGCACCGTTACCTTGACGGAATCATCCAGCTTGTGGCCGATCAAGGCCTTGCCCACCGGCGAGGTGCAGGAGATCTTGCCCTGCTTGATATCAGCCTCGTCTTCACCCACGATCTTGTAGGTGATCTCCTCCTCGGTGGCGGTGTCATAGAGGGTGATGGTGGCGCCAAACACCACCTTGTCAGGCTTTAAGCCGGTCAGATCGACCACATGGGCCCGGGCCAGCTTGCCCTGCAGTTCGAGGATGCGCCCCTCGATAAAGCCCTGACGATTCTTGGCAGCATCATATTCGGCGTTTTCCGAGAGATCACCATGACTGCGCGCCTCGGCAATATCCTGGATAACCTTGGGTCGCTCCTCGCGAATCAGACGCTTAAGCTCCTCCTGCAACGCCTCGTAGCTCTCTTTGGTTAACGGAATGGTATTCGACATCGTTTGCAGCAACTCCTAATATAAATAATCCTGCAGTGGCTTGACCTGCAGTTCCTGCTCCTTGAGCGCCTTGATCGCATCCACTGCGGCGTTGGCGCCGGCGGTGGTGGTGTAATAGGCGATCCCATGCATCAATGATTCACGCCGGATCGAGAAGGAATCGGCCACGGCCTGGGCGCCCTGGGTGGTATTGATCACCAGTTGCACCTCGCCGTTCTTGATGGCGTCAACGATGTGCGGCCGTCCTTCCTTGACCTTGTTGACCCGTTTGACCGGTATCCCTTTTTCTTCCAGAAAAACAGCAGTGCCTGCCGTTGCCAGCAGGCCGAAGCCAGCCTTATACAGCTTTTCTGCCGCGTTTACAACATGTTTCTTGTCGCTGTCCCGGATACTGATGAAGGCGTTGCCGGCCATCGGCAGCTTGACCCCTGCCCCCATCTGGGATTTGGCAAAGGCCTCGGCAAAGCTGTCACCGATCCCCATCACCTCGCCGGTGGACTTCATCTCCGGCCCCAGCAGGGTATCCACACCGGGGAATTTGACGAACGGGAAGACCGCCTCCTTGACCGAAAAATAGTCCGGCACGATATCGCCCGACACACCAAGCTCAGCCAGGCTCTTGCCGGCCATGACCCGGGCCGCGATCTTGGCCAGAGGGCGGCCGGTGGCCTTGGAGACGAACGGCGCCGTGCGCGAAGCCCGCGGGTTGACCTCCAGCACGTAGATAGTGTTGTCCTTAACCGCATACTGCACGTTCATCAACCCCTTGACGTTCAGCTCCAGCGCCATCACCTCGGTCTGGCGGTGGATCTCGGCGATCAGCTCAGGCCCCAGCGAGTACGGCGGCAACGAGCAAGCCGAATCACCGGAGTGGATGCCGGCCTCCTCGATATGCTCCATGATGCCGCCGATCACCACCTGGCTGCCGTCGCACAGGGCGTCCACGTCCACCTCAATGGCGGCATCCAGAAACTTGTCCACCAGGATCGGGTGCTCCGGCGAGGCCTGTACGGCAGTGGTCATGTAGCGCGTAAGGTTCTCGTCGTCATAGACGATCTCCATGGCCCGGCCACCCAACACATAGGAGGGGCGTACCACCACCGGATAGCCGATCCGGTTGGCAACTACCAGCGCCTCTTCAGTGGAACGGGCCGTGCCGTTGGCCGGCTGCAGCAGCTTCAGCTTGTGCAGCATCTCCTGGAACCGCTCCCGGTCCTCGGCGCGGTCGATGGCATCCGGGGTGGTGCCGATGATCGGTACCCCGGCCTGTTCCAGGGCCACCGCCAGCTTGAGCGGAGTCTGACCACCAAACTGGACGATAACTCCATAGGGCTTTTCTTTAGCCACGATCTCCAGCACATCCTCCAGAGTCAGCGGCTCGAAGTAGAGCCGGTCGGAGGTGTCGTAGTCGGTGGAAACCGTCTCCGGGTTGCAGTTGACCATGATGGTCTCATAGCCGTCCTCTGCCAGGGCGAAGACGCCATGTACGCAGCAGTAGTCGAACTCGATCCCCTGACCGATCCGGTTGGGGCCACCGCCCAGAATGATGATCTTCTTGCGATCACTGACCTCGGCCTCGCACTCCTGCTCGTAGGTGGAGTAGAGGTAGGGGGTGTGAGCCACAAACTCTGCTGCGCAGGTATCCACCCGTTTGTAGACCGGGCGGATATTCAGTTTCCACCGCAGCTGCCGCACCGCATCTTCGGTGGTCTTCCAGAGCTTGGCCAGCATCTTGTCGGAGAAGCCGTACTGCTTGGCCTCGAATAGCTGCTCGGCCGTAATGGTCTCCGGTTTATTCCGCTTCAGCTCCTCTTCCTTCTCCAGGATCTGACGGATGCAGTGCACAAACCAGGGGTCAAAGGCGGTATGCCGAAAGACCTCCTCCACACTCATGCCACTGCGCAGGGCATCGCCCAGATACCAGACCCGCTCTGCATTGGGGGTCTTCAGCTTTTCCAGCAGCAGCCCCTGTTCCTTCTCGGTTAGGCTGCGACGGGTCTCTTCGGCCAGATCGAACAGCTTGGAATCCAGGCCACAGACGCCGATCTCCAGTGAACGCAGCGCCTTCTGGAACGACTCCTTGAAGGTGCGGCCGATGGCCATCACCTCCCCCACCGACTTCATCTGGGTGGTCAGGGTGGCATCGGCGGCCGGGAACTTCTCAAAGGTAAAGCGCGGGATCTTGGTCACCACGTAATCGATGGTCGGCTCGAAGCAGGCCGGGGTCTCGCGGGTGATGTCGTTGGTGATCTCGTCCAGGGTGTAGCCCACGGCCAGCTTGGCCGCGATCTTGGCAATCGGAAAACCGGTAGCCTTGGAGGCCAGCGCAGAACTCCTTGAAACCCGCGGGTTCATCTCGATCACCGCCAGACGGCCATCGCGGGGGTTGATGCCGAACTGGATGTTGGAGCCGCCGGTATCGACACCGATCTCGCGGATGATCTTCAGGGAGGCATCCCGCAGCAGCTGATATTCCTTGTCGGTCAGGGTCTGGGCCGGGGCCACGGTGATCGAATCGCCGGTGTGGACTCCCATCGGGTCGAAGTTTTCGATGGAGCAGATGATCACCACGTTGTCGGCGGTGTCACGCATCACCTCCAGCTCGTACTCCTTCCAGCCGATGATCGATTCATCCACCAGAATTTCATCGGTGGGCGAGGCCTCGATGCCGGCCATGGCCATCCGCTCGTACTCCTCCAGGTTGTAGGCGATACCGCCGCCGGTGCCCCCCAGGGTGAAGGAAGGCCGGATAATGGCCGGGAAACCAACCTGTTTGATGATCTCCAGCGCCTCTTCCCGGTTATGGGCCAGACCGGAACGGGGCATCTCCAGACCGATCTTCTCCATGGCCTGCTTGAACAGGGTCCGGTCCTCGGCCTTCTTGATGGCCGGCAGCTTGGCGCCGATCAGTTCCACCCCGAACTTATCCAGTATCCCCATCTCGGCCACCGCCACCGCCGTGTTGAGGGCGGTCTGGCCGCCCAAGGTCGGCAGCACCGCATCGGGTCGCTCTTTTTCGATGATCTTGGCCAGAATCTCCGGCGTGACCGGCTCGATGTAGGTGCGGTCGGCAAAGTCCGGGTCGGTCATGATGGTGGCCGGGTTGCTGTTCAACAGCACCACCTCGAACCCTTCCTCCTTCAGCGCCTTACAGGCCTGGGTGCCGGAGTAGTCGAATTCGCAGGCCTGGCCGATCACGATCGGCCCTGCGCCAATGATCAGAATTTTTTTAATGTCGGTTCGTTTCGGCATCTACCTTCAGCTCCTTTTTACGCCAGCGAGGCGTGGTACTCCTGCAGGCTGCGGATCGCTTCCTGACCGCTCTTGCGGGCAGCGATCCCCTCGGCAGCGGCTACGGCGGCCGCCATGGTGGTGATATACGGAATCTTGTGCTTGATGGCTGCCTTGCGGATATAGGAGTCATCATGGATGCTGCTCTTGCCCGCAGGGGTGTTGATCACCAGTTGCACCTCTTTGTTGGTGATGACATCACCAACATTAGGGCGCCCTTCATACAGTTTCAGCACCGGCTTGGCAGTAATGCCATGCTGCTGCAGATAGGCAGCCGTACCCTGGGTGGCCAGCAGCGAGAAGCCCAGCTCTGCAAAGCGTTGCGCCACTGCCGGCAGCTGTCCACGATCCCGCTCGGCCACGGTGATCAGCACCGCCCCATCCAGTGGCAACAGGCCACCGGTGGCTTCCTGGGATTTGTAGAAGGCCATGCCGTAGCTCTGCGCCATCCCCAGCACCTCGCCGGTGGAACGCATCTCCGGGCCCAGCACCGGGTCAACCTCGGGAAACATATTGAACGGGAAGACCGCCTCCTTGACCCCGAAGTGCGGCAGCTGCTTACGCACCAGTCCCATCTCTTTCAGTTTGGCCCCCAGCATCACCTGCACCGCGATGCGCGGCATCGGGATATTGCAGACCTTGGAGACCAGTGGCACCGTGCGGCTGGCCCGGGGGTTGGCCTCCAGGATGTAGACCTTGTCGTCGGCAATGGCGTACTGGATGTTCATCAAGCCCACCACCCCCATCTCCACCGCGATGCGGCGGGTGTATTCGTCAATGGTATCGATATGTTTCTGCGGAATGTTGACCGGCGGGATCACGCAGGCCGAATCGCCCGAGTGGACCCCGGCCATCTCGATATGCTCCATCACCGCAGGCACAAAGGCGTCAACGCCGTCGCTGATGGCATCGGCCTCGGCCTCGATGGCGTTCTCAAGGAAACGGTCGATCAGGATCGGCCGCTCCGGGGTCACATCCACCGCCTTGGCCAGATACTCCCGCAGCATCTCCTCGTCGTAAACCACCTCCATGGCCCGGCCACCCAGGACATAGGAAGGGCGCACGATGATCGGATAGCCAATCCGCTCGGCAATCACAATGGCGTCTTCCAGCTTGCTGGCCATGCCCGATTCGGGCTGAGGGATACCAAGCTTGCGCATCATGGCGTTGAACTGCTCGCGATCCTCGGCCAGATCGATGGTATCGGGTTGGGTACCGATAATCCTGACGCCGGCCTCCTGCAGCTGACGGGCGATGTTGAGCGGCGTCTGGCCGCCGAACTGTACCAGCACCCCTTCAGGCTGCTCCTTCGCGTAGATCGACAGCACATCCTCTACGGTCAACGGCTCAAAGTAGAGCTTGTCTGAGGTGTCGTAGTCGGTGGAGACCGTCTCCGGGTTGCAGTTGACCATGATGGTTTCAAAACCGGCATCCTTGAGGGCAAAGGCGGTGTGTACGCAGCAGTAGTCGAACTCGATCCCCTGGCCGATCCGGTTGGGGCCGCCTCCCAGCACCATGACCTTCTTGCGCTGCGATACCGCCACGCTGTCCGGCGCGTTGTAGGTGGAGAAGTAGTAGGCCGCATCCTCCACACCACTGACCGGCACCGGCTCCCACGCTTCCAGCATATTGAGGGTGATACGCCGCTCACGGATCTGCTCCTCTGGGACATGGAGCAGTTGCGCCAGGTAACGGTCAGCAAAACCGTCCTTTTTAGCCTGTATCAGCAGCTCGTTCGGCAGCTGTCCCCATTGGTGGGCCAGAATCTTTTCCTCAAGCGCCACCAGTTCCTGCATCTGCTGCAGGAACCAGGCCTTGATATGGGTGCGTTGGTGGAGCTGCTCGACGCTGGCCCCCTTGCGCAGGGCCTCATAGATGATGAACTGCCGCTCACTGGTGGCCTCGGCCAGCAGTTCCATCAGCTCGGGCAGGCTGCGCTTGTTAAAATCCTTGGCAAAACCCAGGCCATAGCGGCCGTTCTCAAGGGAACGGATCGCCTTGTGCAGCGCCTCCTTGTAGTTCTTGCCGATGCTCATCACCTCGCCCACGGCCCGCATCTGGGTGCCCAGCCTGTCCTCAACACCCTTGAACTTCTCAAAGGCCCAGCGGGCGAATTTGACCACCACGTAGTCGCCGGAGGGGGTGTACTTCTCCAGACTGCCGTCACGCCAGTAGGGGATCTCGTCCAGGGTCAGGCCGGCGGCCAACATGGCCGAGACCAGGGCGATCGGGAAGCCGGTGGCCTTGGAGGCCAGGGCCGAGGAGCGTGAGGTGCGCGGGTTGATCTCGATCACCACCACCCGGCCGGTTGTGGGATCGTGGGCGAACTGCACGTTGGTGCCGCCAATCACCTCGATGGCGTCGACGATCTTGTAGGCGTCGCGCTGCAGGCGGTCCTGCAGTTCCTGAGTAATGGTCAGCATCGGGGCGGTGCAGAAGGAATCGCCGGTATGCACCCCCACGGCATCTACGTTCTCGATAAAGCAGACCGTAATCTTCTGGTTCTTGGCGTCCCGCACCACTTCCAGTTCCAGCTCTTCCCAGCCCAGGATCGACTCCTCAACCAGCACCTGCCTGATCGGGCTGACCGACAGACCGCGGTTGACGATGGTCTCGAACTCTTCCATATTATAGGCAAAGCCGCCGCCGGTGCCGCCCATGGTGTAGGCCGGCCGAATTACCACCGGGAAACCGATGATCTCCAGCACCGCCTTGGCCTCATCCAGGGTATGGGCAATGTCGCTGCGGGCCATCTCGATGCCCAGGCTATCCATGGTCTGCTTGAAGGTCTCACGATCCTCACCGCGCTTGATCGCATCAAGATTGACACCGATTACCTTGACTCCGTACTTTTCCAACACACCGGCCTCGGCCAGGGCGCTGGACAGGTTGAGACCGGTCTGGCCGCCCAGGTTGGGCAGCAGCGCATCGGGCCGCTCCTTTTCGATAATCCGGGTCAGGGTTGGTACATTCAGTGGTTCGATGTAGGTCACATCGGCCGTGCCGGGGTCGGTCATGATGGTGGCCGGGTTGGAGTTGACCAGCACGATCTGGTAGCCCAGCTTGCGCAGCGCCTTGCAGGCCTGCGTGCCGGAGTAGTCAAATTCACAGGCCTGGCCGATGATGATCGGGCCGGAACCGATGATCAGTACCTTGTGGATGTCGTTTCTTTTTGGCATGAACAACTCCTTGTAAAAATTCGAAATGTGATTGTTTCGTCAAGGTCAAGGCTGAGATTGGCGAAAGAGCACATTTCTCAGCGAAAGATAAAGTACACTGCGCCGGCCAGACAACAACCAGCCCAAAGATAATCAAGCTTGAGCGGCGCTCCCATATAGAATACCGCAAAGGGTACAAACACGGTCAGGGTGATCACCTCCTGGGTGATCTTGAGTTGGGCCAGTGAATAGGAGCCGTGGTAGCCGATCCGGTTGGCCGGCACCTGCACCAGGTACTCAAAAAAGGCGATGCCCCAGGAGACAAAGACCGCAATCAGCCAGTGCCGGTTGCTCAGGTTCTTCAGGTGGGCGTACCAGGCAAAGGTCATGAAGATGTTGGAGATGATCAACAGAACTACCGTTCTCATACAGATCCCCGCTCCTCATCCAGCTCCTGCACCCAGCCGTTCTCCAATCCTGCATCTTCCAGGGCTGACACGGCGGCATCATACTCTTGGTGGGTCAGACCACGGTCGATTCCGCACATGGCTGCTGCCCGATGGGCCGGGAAATACTGACTCATCAGGGCGATGTGCGTCTCCTGCCCAAGGTGTTTGGCAATCCAGGGCAAGGTCACTGCCGAGCCGGCCCTGCCCTGCGGCAGCACCAGATGGCGAACAATTAACCCCCGAGTGGCAATACCGTGGTCATCGGTCTGCAGAGGACCGACCTGGCGCAGCATCTCCTGCACCGCCAGCCGGTTGATCGCCGTGTACCCAGGCGCGTCGGACAGTTCTTTGGCCTGCAGGTCGTCGCTGTATTTCATGTCCGGCAGGTAGAGACTCACGACACCATCCAGCAGTTGCAGGGCATCCATCGTCTCGTAACCGCTTGAATTCCAGACTACCGGCAGCTTGAACCCCTGCGGTATGGCCAGCCAGAGCGCTGCCAAGAACTGGGGCAGCCAGTGGCTGGGGGTCACCAGATTCAGGTTGTGGGCGCCCCGCTTTTGCAACTGCAGTATCCGGCGAGCCAGTTCCCAAGTACTCATCGTCTCGCCCGTGTTCTGCTGGCTGATCGGGAAATTCTGGCAGAAGACGCAACTCAAAGTACAGCCGGAAAAGAAGATCGTGCCGGAACCTTTGCTGCCGCTGATCGGCGGTTCTTCACCACGATGCAGGTTGGCCGAGGCGATGCGCGGTTTAAAACCGCTACGACACCTGCCCTGTTCGCCCCTGATCCGGTTCACCCCGCAGCGGTGCGGGCAGAGGTCACAGGCCGCCAACCGTCGGTAGCCTTCCTTAACCCGCTGCAGCAGCTCTCCTGATTGATACAGGGCGTGGTACGGCTGCATCAGTGCTGCTTATGTTTTTCCATCATTGCCACGAAGCGCGAAAACAAGTAATGCGAATCATGGGGCCCCGGCGAGGCCTCGGGGTGATGCTGCACCGAGAAGATCGGCAGCGTGCAGTGGCTGATCCCCTCCACGGTCTGATCGTTCAGGTTCTCATGCCCCAGACAGGCGGCATCCCCCAACGAATCCAGGTCCACCGCAAAGCCGTGGTTCTGGGAGGTGATCTCAACCTTGCGGGTGGCCATGTCCATCACCGGCAGGTTAGAGCCGTGGTTGCCGAAGGGCAGCTTGACCGTCTTGCCCCCCAGGGCCAGGCCCAGCAGCTGGTGCCCCAGGCAGATGCCGAAGATCGGCTTCTTGCCCACAAACTGCTTGATGATCTCGATGGACTCAGTCAACGGCTCCGGATCGCCGGGGCCGTTCGAGAGGAAGATACCGTCCGGGTTCAGGGCCAGGGCCTCATCGGCCGGGAAGGTGGCTGGCACCACGGTCACGTCGCAGCCGGCATCCACCAGACAACGCAGGATGTTGTACTTGATGCCGAAATCGTAGGCCACCACCTTGTAGTTCAGGCTGGCGGGATCAACCTGGGGATAGCCCGTCCCCAACTGCCAGAGCCCTTCGGTCCAGTGATACGGCTTGTCCACCGACACGCCGGAGGCCAGATCCAAGCCGGCCATGCTGGGCACCGCCCTGGCCTTGGCCACCAACGAGGAGTGGTCAAAGTCAACCGTTGAGATGATCCCGTTCTGGGCGCCGTGGTCCCGCAGGTGACGGGTCAGGGCCCGGGTATCAAGACCGTGAATACCCACCACGTTGTTTTCCTTCAGGTAGGCATCCAGAGACATGGTGCTGCGGAAGTTGGAGGGGAAGTCCAGGTATTCCCGCACGATCAAGCCGGACAGGAACAGGCCGCGGCTCTCGATATCCTCAGGGTTGATGCCGGTGTTGCCGATCTGGGTGTAGGTCATGGTGACCATCTGCCCCTTGTAGGAGGGGTCGGTCAAGACCTCCTGATAACCGGTCATGGCGGTATTGAACACCACCTCGCCGGTCACTTCACCGCCGGCCCCGAATGATCTGCCCTCAAAGATGCGCCCGTCTGCCAGCGCAAGGATCGCTTTCGTACTCATTGCTGCTCCTAACTGAGATTCTATCTACCGCTGAAAACAACCTTACCGGCCACCACAGTTGCTGCGGCTGCGCCGGTCATGCGCTCCCCCAGCCAGGGGGAGTTCTTAGACTTGCTGGCCAACTGATCAGCCTCAACGGTCCACGCCTTGTCCGGGTCGATCACGGTGATGTCGGCCACACTGCCTGCCTTGAAGGTTCCACGATCAACTCCAAGTATCTTTGATGGGTTGCAACTCATTTTCTCCACCAACTGTTGCAAGCTTATCGCCCCTTCCCGCACCAATCCGAGGGAGAGTGGTAAAGAAGTTTCAAGGCCGATGATGCCGTTCATGGCCTCATTGAATTCCAGATCCTTCTCGTCCAGGTGGTGTGGCGCGTGGTCAGTGGCGATGCAGTCGATCGTACCGTCTTTCAGGCCCTGTTTGATGGCCGCCACGTCGGCCGCCTCCCGCAGAGGCGGGTTCATCTTGGCGTTGGTGTTGTAGCCCCGCACCGCGTCGTCGGTCAGGGTGAAGTAGTGAGGGGCGGTCTCGCAGGTCACTTTCACGCCACGGGCCTTGGCCTCACGGATGATCCGTACCGAGCCGGCGGTGGAGACATGGGCGATATGCACCGGAGCGCCCACGTACTCGGCCAGCATGATCTCACGAGCGGTGGCGATATCCTCGGCCACCCGGGGAATCCCCTTCAGCCCCAGCTCGGTGGCGGTGAAGCCCTCGTTCATTACCCCCTCACCCACCAGTTCCAGCTCTTCGGCGTGGGAGATCACCAGGATACCCATACCGTTGGCGTACTCCAGGGCACGACGCATCAGTTCGCTGTTCTTGACCGGCTTGCCGTCGTCCGAGACCGCCACACAACCGGCCTCTTTCAGTTCACCCATCTCGGCCAGCCGGTCGCCATGCATGGCCTGGGTAATGGTGCCCACCGGGAAGACATTGCAGAAGCCTTCGGTTTTTGCCTTGTTGATGATGTAGCTGGCCACGGCCTTGTTATCGATGGCCGGCTTGGTGTTGGGCATACAGGCCACTGAGGTGAAGCCGCCCGCCACCGCCGCCCTGGTGCCGGAGACGATGTCCTCCTTGTACTCCAGACCCGGGTCCCGCAGGTGGACGTGCATATCGATCAGGCCCGGCACCACATACCTGCCGCTGGCGTCGATGGTCTCCGCCCCGGCCGGTGCTGCCAGCCCCTTGCCAATCTCCTTGACCCTGCCGTTTTCCACCACGACATCCAGGGTATCGTCAATACCCTGTGAAGGATCAATCACCCTGCCGCCTTTGATCAGAAGATTCATATGTTCACCTCGCAAAAGATAGGTTTTCGTTCACCTTGTTCACAGGTTCAGGTTTAGTTTGAGCTCAACCTAAACCTCAGCCTTAACCTGTTACTCCAGTTCGCCACCACACACATGGTAGAGCATCGCCATCCTGACCGCCACCCCGTTTTCCACCTGCTTCAGCACGTGGGACTGGCCGCCGTCAGCCACGTAGGAGGAGAGTTCCACCCCGCGATTGATCGGACCGGGGTGCATCACCATGGCATCCGGCTTGGCCCATTTCAGGTTTTCAGGATTCAGGCCGAAGTAGCGCGAGTATTCACGGGCATTGGGCATCAGGGTCTTGCCCTGGCGTTCCTGCTGGATGCGCAGCATGATTACCACGTCGGCGTCAGCAATAGCCTCCTTCATGGTGCCGCAGACGGTGACATTACCCAAGCGCTCAACGCCAGGGGGCATCATGGTAGGCGGACCGGCCAGGTAAATCGAGGAGCCCATCTTGGTCAGGCCCTGGATGTCGGAACGGGCCACCCGGCTGTGGGTGATATCGCCCACAATGGCCACCTTGAGGCCATCCAGCCGGCCAAAACGGTCCTTGATGGTCAGCATGTCCAAAAGCCCCTGGGAGGGATGTTCATGGGCGCCATCACCGGCGTTGATGATGGAACAGCCCACCTTCTTGGACAGGTAGTAGTGGGAGCCGGAGACGGCATGGCGCATCACGATGATGTCCGGCTTCATGGCCAGCAGGTTCAGGGCCGTGTCGGAGAGGGTCTCCCCCTTGGTGGCCGAGCTGTTGGAGGGGGCGATGTTGACGGTGTCGGCCGAAAGCCGCTTACCGGCGATCTCGAAGGAGGTACGGGTACGGGTGGACGATTCATAGAACAGGTTGATGATGGTCTTGCCCCGCAGGGTCGGTACCTTCTTGATGGACCGGCTGTTGACCTCACGCATGCTCTCCGCCGTGGAGATGAGCAGTTCGATCTCGTCCTTGTTCAGATCCCTGAGCGCGATGATGTCCTTATGCTTGAACTCGGTGGCCACGTTGGTCTCCCCCCTGGGTTATTTTTCCAGCACCACTTCAACCGGCTGCTGCTTGTCGTCAAACAGCACTTCCACATTTTCTTTCTGGCTGGTGGGCACGTTACGTCCCACAAAGTCTGCCCGGATCGGCAGTTCGCGGTGGCCCCGGTCGATCAGCACCGCCAGCTGAATCAGCTGCGGCCGACCGTAATCCATCAGGGCGTCCATGGCGGCCCGGATGGTGCGGCCGGTGTACAGCACATCGTCCACCAGCACCACTCGCTTCCCCTCCAGGGAAAAGGTGATGTCGGTCTTGCCCACCGATTTATGGGGCGCCTGGCTCTTGAAATCGTCCCGGTACAGGGTGATGTCCACCGAGCCCACCGGCACCCGCTCCCCCTCGATAAGCTCCATACAGTTGGATATCTCGCGGGCCAGATGGGCGCCGCCGGACTGAATACCGATCAGCACCACGTTCGAGAGCCCCTTGTTTTTTTCCAGGATCTCGTGGGAGATGCGGGTCATTGCCCGCCGGATACCGCTGTTGTCCAGGATTACGGTCTTGGTCGTATCACCTGCCATTGCTGTCCTCCTTGGAGATAAAAAAAGGGTCTTTCCGCGCGTGCACGGAAAGACCCTTCCTGATATCTGGCTGGTTATCGTACACCTTTGTTAACCTCACGGGGTTAGTTTAAAAGGCCGGTTATGTGAAACGTTGCGGTACTCTAGCACCCCCCGCCCGGACGGTCAAGGGGAAGAAAGATTAAAATCCGTTACCGTTTTTCTGATTTGAGGGCCGGCATATGGATCGGCCGGATAAAACTGGCATCGGTGGCCTGGCGGATCTCTTCAATCACCTCCGTGGGCACGGCTGAATCAAGTGACAGGATCACCATCGCCTCGCCCCGCTTCTCACTGCGGCCCAGGTTCATGGCGGCGATGTTGATGTCACGCTGGCCCATGATGGTGCCAAGCTTGCCGATCATGCCGGGCCGGTCGGCGTAGTGCAGCAGCAGCATATGCTCTTCCGGGGTGAAGTCCATGGCGTAGTCACGCAGCCGGACGATACGCGGCGCACCTTCGAACAGGGTGCCGGCGATGGTGCGGCGCTTGCCGTCACCTTCGGCAATCAGGGTAATCAGATTGGAGAAGGCGTCGGCCGAGGTGGTCTTGGTCTCCTCCACCACAATCCCCATCTGGTCGGCGATCAGGCTGGCGTTGACCATATTTACCTCCTGGTCCACCACCCGGTCCAGCAGGGCCGCCAGACCGCAGACCGTCAACGGCGAGCAATCGTAATGGGCGATGTTGCCGGCATAGCTGAAGGTCAGCTTGCTGGGGTGGCTGTCCAAGAGTTGGATGCCGAAATCGGCCATCACGTTCATCAGGTTCAGGAACGGGCGCATCTGGTCCATCAGGGCCATATCAAAACGAGGGATATTGACCGCATTCTCCAGCGGTTTTTCGTCCAGATAGTTGAGGATCTCCTTGGAGACATCCACCGCCACGTTGATCTGGGCCTCCTGGGTATTGGCACCCAGGTGAGGGGTCACGGTCATCTTGGGATGGGCGATCAGCGCCTTCAAGGTGTCGCTAGTGGGGGGTTCCTGGCTCCAGACATCTACCCCGGCGATGGATATCTTGTTGCTGTTCAGGGCATCCAACAGGGCCGGCTCGTCGATGATGCCACCCCGGGCCACGTTCATCACGATCACGCCGTCCTTCATCATGGCCAGTTCGCGGGCACCAATCATCCCCTTGGTTTCGTCGGTCAGCGGGGTATGGACGGTGATGATGTCGCAGTTTTTGTAGATCTCGTCGTGGGAGACCAGCTTGACCCCCAGGTCGTGGGCCCGTTTGACGGCGATGTAGGGGTCACAGGCCAGCACCTCGCATTCAAAGGCCTTGAGACGGGTGGCCACCCGGCCGCCCACCTTGCCCAGACCGATCACGCCGGCCACCTTGCCCTTCAGCTCTACCCCGGTAAAGGGGGCCCGCTTCCATTCGCCGCTCTTCAGCGAGGCGTTGGCCACGGTCACGTTGCGGCAGGCCGCCATCAACAGGGCCATGGTATGCTCAGCCGCGCTGTTGGTATTGCCAAAGGGGGCATTGACCACGATCACCCCTTTGGAGCTGGCGTAGTCCAGGTCGACGTTGTCGATCCCCACTCCAGCCCTGGCCACCATCTTGAGGCGCTTACCGGCATCCAGCAGGTCCTTGTCCACCGTGGTGCCACTACGGGTGATGATGACATCGTATTCGCCGATGATGGCGAGCAGTTCTTCCTTTTTCAGCCCCAGCCTGACGTCCATGGTCACACGGGGGTCCTGCTGTAAGAGTGCCAGCCCTTCGGCGGCAACTTCGTCGGTTACGATAACTTTCATGGAATCTACCTCATCTGGTGGGGATATTCAGGAAACTGCATCCTAGCCCTGTAGAAGAAAAAATGCAAGCCGACCAAAACAGTCTTGTGGTATACACAGCTGCATGACTACCTCACAACCACTTTTCAACATTGTGCTGATCGAACCGGAGATCCCGCCCAACACCGGCAACGTGGCCAGGCTGTGCGCCGCCACCGGCGCCTGCCTGCATCTGGTGGGCAAGCTGGGCTTTTCCATCGATGACCGCCAACTGAAGCGGGCTGGGCTGGATTACTGGGACAAGGTGCAGGTGCGGCAGTGGCATTCGCTGGAAGAGTTGCAGGCCACCTTTCCCGATGGCCGCTTCTGGTTCTTAAGCACCAAGGTGGCCCGCAACTGTTATGAGCAGGACCTCTACCAACCGGGTGACTTCCTGGTATTCGGCAAAGAGACCGCCGGCCTGCCGGCCGAACTGCTGGCCGCCAATCAGGAGCGCTGCCTGACCATCCCGATGCCGGGTCAGGTGCGCAGCCTGAACCTCTCCAATGCCGTGGCGGTGGTGCTGTACGAGGCACTGCGCCAGACCGGACAACTGCACGATTGAACGTTACAATCGTACCGATCTTTGACAACCGCATGCCCCCAAGCATGAGCCGTGGAGCGGAGGCGAATCACTTTCTGTATGCCTTGTCATGCTGCGTATGCAGGCTTACAAGGACTATGGTGGGACCGGTAAGCAGGCAGATAATCGCCCTGGCACTGCCGGTAATGCGGATAGAGTAAAGTTGCTGATCTGTTATCGGTTCTACCATGCCGTGCAATTTCTCAAAATTCAGGCCTGGATGGTTCCACAGTTGAGGTAAATCCAGAGATTGCAGCAGTTGTAACGCCTTAGCCGCAGCCTTACGGACAGGCAACTCAGCTGCCATCACCGCTTCATCAAAAGCAGGCCGGATCTCAATGTTCATCAGCCCACCTTTTGGCTATTGTTTCAGCCTGTTTCGCCGTTGTGACTTCAACAGAAGCCCGCGGATCTGCCAGAGAACTGCTTACAGACTGCTTTGCTTCAGCCGTCCAGGCCCACAATTGGTGTTTGGGGATCGGCTCTACAGGAATCAGCATAATTCTGCCATCATCAAGAACTTCAAGATCAATGGCATCCCCAGGTTTAATGCCAACTATGGGGGGAAGTGTAATGCGTCGTCTGGCATCTGTTTGTAGTAGCATGTATAGTTCCTCCTTAATTCATTAGTATCACAGGCGCAATCTCGGGGCAATACCCATTAACCCACGTGGCACATAAATACGACCATCAGAACCGTCTGGCGGCTGCTCAGACCACAAAAACCAGGGCAAAAGCCGAAACTTAAACACATATACTGTCCCAAGAATACCGAGGGGTCTTTTCTCAATGATAACAGCATTTTCAAGCTGCTGTTCCTGGCCCTGAAGAACATTTCGTTTAAATGGACACTCTATAAAATGACCGAAAACCATTTACACAAAATCATTCACAGGACCCAAGGAATTCTCGAAATAAAGCAAGGAGCGTGCATGTATTTCCCATCAAACTCGAGACTAACTGGAAAAACACTGCTAATTATCCTATTGTTTGTTTATTGTATGCTCTATACGGTCAGTTCTGGTGTTGCCGATACTGCAAGCATTACTGGTGCTACTGGCGGACAAATACGTATTAATAACAATTCATATGTTCGAATGGTTGACGAGAGTATAAATATTACTATTCATAAAGATTTTATAGAGTTTGACATAAACTATAGTTTTAAAAATATTTCAGACAAACCATTACAAGTTGAAATGGGTTTTCCTGAACAACCTGGTGAATTTACACAAACACTTTACAATTTTTTTGCAAGTTCTGACAATAATCCGATAAAAGTAAAATTTGTTTCGGTTGATGCTAACAAGTTAGATACAACAAAGGGGTTACTGAACTGGTATACATATACGGTTCAGTTCAAACCAAATCAACTGAGAAAGATTAGCAATCGTTACTGGGTTTATGCTACAGAATATCGGGGATTAAGAAGTTTTTCCTACATTATGCGAACAGGGGCAAGCTGGAAAGGAACTATCGGAAAGATTCAGATTACTGCAAAACTTGATGAGGGCCTTGTATATGCCGGCAAAAGACTTGCTCGTTCCGGGATTGTCATAGAACCTGACGGATTCAGCATGGATTCATCAGGAAAAACGCTTGCCTGGACCTTTACGGACCTGAAACCAGACGCCGCACATGATGTGCAGATATTTTATGAGCTGGAAGGGCTGCCATTTATGGCCATGACTGATCAGGCATCTTCAGTACTTAGAAGCAAAGGTATCCCTCCAATTCTTTATGATGCTGAATATGCTTTTGATGGAGATCCCTCGACTGCCTGGGGTCCGAATGATACAAAAAAAGGCATTGGTGAATGGATTCGGATTGTTTTTTCTGACGAGACGCCACGGGTTATAAAAACACTAGGCGTGCTACCGGGAAGGGCTCCTGATTTCCGCTTCATGCAATGTAGCAGAATACGTAAGGCTCACCTGCTTTTCCCTGATGGTACCAAACAATACCTTGTTTTTCAGGATATACCGATCATCCAGCACCATGCAATCAAGCCGGTAAAAACCAGTTCTATCAAGCTTGTCATTGATGAAATAGCACCGGGATTATGGCCGGAACAATGCGGCAGTAAAACGCCTTTTATATCTGAAATAAAGTTATTGACAGAATAATTGCTCACATTGATTACAACTGATTGATTGTCATTGAGGTTACCCATGATAACTTAAGAGGAGGCCAGCATGTTGATTTACAATCGACTGTTTTTTGTCCTGTTGTTTTTAAGTGCAACTATAACGTCTGTCGGGGCTGCCGAAAAACCTTCTCCAACCTCTTCAGCAATTACTCCTGCGCAAAAATACACTCGTACAAGCCAGGAAAAACAGAAAATTACCTCCCCCCTCCCTGCTTTTCTGCTAAAAATGCATTCCGACTTGGCAACTCAAGATTACCATACTATTGCGGCACAGATGTTTCATCATGCTGTTCAGGATTATGAACGCTGGCTGAAACAGGGCCAGCCTGAAGATTTTCACAATGCGCTTTTTCATATAAACTCCTCCATTGAAATAACTCCTGATGCTTCCGAATATCTTTTTTTCCAAGGGATGCTGTATGCCTCCCTTAAAGCTAGCCCGGCATCATTGACGCAAGCCACTGACAGCTTTTTGTCTGTGCTTGAGTTACAACCTGACCATCGCCAGGCACGATTCGCACTGGCTCAGGTGCTCCAGGAACAAGGGAAGTTCCGGCTTGCGGCAGAACAGTATCAGTTGCTACTTGAGGCATATCCGGAAATGGTTACCGGTCTGGTACTAGCGCCGTTGGGCTTTTGCTATCTGGCAGGTGACTATCTTGAATTCGGGCTAGATTATCTTAAAAACCTCTCCCACAAACATCCTAAGTCTGCCCCGCTTCGCACAACCCTTGCCATCCTTTTGCAGAACAACAACAGAAACAGTGAGGCCGATAAAGAGCTGAAGCAGATTCAACATGAAAAACTAGGAACTAAATCTGAACAGGAGTATGCCAGACTACTTCAGACCCGATGGCAGATGGGAGGTAAACCATGAAAAGCCTCTCTGTCAAATCCCCCAAAACGTTACGTCCCAAAGCAATTTTCTGTGTGCTGCTTTTTTCTCTTTCCTGTGCAACTTCTTCGTTCTCCTGGACTGATGAACTGTTTGAAGCGGTCAAAGCCATGCAGTCCGGAAAGGCAACTTCGTACCATGAAGGCCTGATTCTAAAGAATAACCGTGAGATCAATCAGATGCGGATCAAGGGGGTCATCTCAGATGACGCCTTCCAACGAAGTCAGGCTTACTATAATCAAATAACCACAGCTACGGCGACAGCAGCAGCAGAACGGCAAGGGACCGTGCTTGAAAGACAGAAAACAGCTTCTTCCAAGCCGATCGACGCTGGTACAGATACCGATTTTATACTTAAGAAAGCTGAGTCAGCAGAACAGATCAAAAAAATCCGCAACACCTTTAACGATGATTTTTCTGAAATTATTCGTAAAAAGGGAGTTGACCCTGCTGGAATAGACTTTGCCACAAAAAATGACGTTGATTTCATGGCAGATCCTGACGGGGTCAGTCAGGCGGAGTTTGAAAAAATTGCGCAGATCAATAACGATGCGTACAAAAGGCCTGGAGCAGCTTCATTTGAGGCAAACGCCCGCACCGGCCGCTCTCAGAGTTATGTGAAGACAATGGCCTACAAAGAAGAAATGGCCGATTTACAGTTAAAGAAAGCCGGGCAAGTTCAGGAGCGTGCTCAGGAATTAGCGCGTCATCGCAAACAGTATCCAGATCCTGCTGCAGAACCATCTGATGCCTTTATCCGGCGTATGCAGCTTGAGGCTGACCTGCAAAGAATTCAGGCCCAACGCAGCAAATATCACCAGCGTGCCCAGCAGGCTACGCTCGAACTTGCCAAAATGGCTGGTGATACCACGGTGTGGGATCCGGCATCCCGCCAGCAGCGCAAGATTCCGATGGAGGATCTTATAAAGGCAAGTCAGTCCGACCTTCCTGGCAAAGCAAAACAGCGAGCCCCATCAGCAGATGTCAGCCAGCGGCAGCGAGAGATAACTTCCGCAACTGCCGACTCTCTCTCCACACATCTCAAATATCAGGATACAATAAATGAAGTTCGGGTGCTTGCTCAACTGTCACAACAGCAACCTGACCGGACACCTGCATTTCAGCAACGGATTATTCAACTGAGCGAAGGTTTGCCACCGGCCCAGCGAGGAGAAATGCTGGCGCGTCTCCATGACAGCAACGCTTCGCCACGACTGGTTACTGGAGTTACCGGAGAGATGCAGAAGCATCCGGCCAGCCCACGACTTCAGGGCAAAACAGCAGTTACGCCTGAAGGTCGTCTGCATAAAGTCGGCAATGCCATGGGTTTGTTCGGCGATATTATGAGTATTTCCAGTGAGCTGGATAAAGCATCTCGGGGGGAGCATCTGCTCTTCAATCTTGCCAAGACAGACAGTCATCTTAAAAAAATTCTAAAAATGAGCGCTGTTGCCGGTATTGAGTTGGCCCCCATACCGGTAATTGATCTGCTGGAACGCACCAAAAGCGCTGATCAGCGGGCACAGGACTATATAAACGACCTGGCCCGACGGGGTGTTACCGGGTGGCAGGCAGACCCCGCCTTTGTCATGTTCGCCGCAGTTTCGACAGTTTCTTTTGATACCTTTAACGCCATGTTTGTAGATCCACTCACCAAGGGGGGTGAAGCGGTTATGGAGACCGGCTATCTTTTCAGGGATACCGGACGAAATTTTCTTGCTGACTTCAGACATGCGGAGCAGCAGCGGCTGTTGCGTGAGATGAAAAGCGCTTCACATGCCAGGGCGCAAGCATTTGATCTGGGTGGCCTGTATGGGCGGCGTGGCGGCTTTGAAGGCGGACCTTTGGCTGGTGAGGTTGCGGTTGGCGAAACCATAGCCTTTGTTGTTCAGAAAAATGATCGATGGACAAATGATTATTTTGTACGCTGGGAACTTACAACGCCTGATGGCAGAACCGATATCTTGCAGCCGGTTACCAAGCCTGGTGATTACGAAGCCTCCATGAGAGCAGACGACCCTGAGGCAGCCAGACGGCGCATAGATGTTGGGGCTGGATTCCTTCCCGGTGCTCACACCGTTAGCATTCGTATATTCGAGAGTGCCAGCAAGCTTCAGGTTGATTCCAGAGATGCCACTTTTACCGTATCTGGCAAAATCGGAATTGGCCCTATTGCTGCGGCAAGAGACAAATACCTGCACGAAAATGGCACACCCCTGTTTTCAACAACGGGCGGACAGCAGTTGATTACCCTCAAGCCCGGCGATATTCTAGCCTTTAATGTGGCCCGTATTGGCAGGTGGACAAAAGAACACGAGGTTCAGTGGCTGGTAAATGGTGAAAATTACAAAACCCAGAACGGCGAGAATCAAAATGCAGATAGACTGCGTTTTGATTCGACCGGGATGGATAGTGGAAATTATCGCGTTGCCGTGCGGATTATTGACACAGCCGGACCGACCCGCAAGATACTGGGACATCAGCAGAT
The DNA here is from genome assembly GCF_034008105.1 of Trichlorobacter sp. NCBI lineage: Bacteria > Pseudomonadati > Thermodesulfobacteriota > Desulfuromonadia > Geobacterales > Geobacteraceae > Trichlorobacter > Trichlorobacter sp. Next base: position 23,517 of record NZ_JAVEPN010000019.1, on the reverse strand, counting down.
TGAAATACGCCTGGGAAAACAACAGAAGAAAGCTGAACCTTTCAGTATCCGAGCCACACTGGGGGACTACAATGGCCCACCGTTGGCATCTGCGCTTCGCAATGGTGATATTCTGGCCTTGCAGGCCGTTATAAAACACACGTATCCGGCTGAGCCTGCACAGCTTTTCTGGCAGGTACTTGACGCTGCCGGCAGACCTCTAGCGGGACTTGCAAAGCAGGAGCAGGTCACTGAACCTACAGGGACTGGAAACTACCGTTTCAGGTTCCAACTTGGAAGCTTTGAGCAAGGCGAGTATCAGGTTGTTCTGAAACATTTCTTAACGGCACATTCTGAATCCGTAACATCTGCAACGCTTTCTTTCAGGGTGGTCAGTACAAATCCGGTTGAAAAGACGCTTGATATTCCATCAGACAAAAGAACATCAACATCACCAGTGGCTGTTTTGTCGCGCCAGTCAAAAGACCCCACTTACATTCCGCCTGCTCCAAAGTTTTCTTCCCCGCCGAAGTATTCTCCCCCTCCCGTTGCGCCCCGATTGTCCCCTTCGGCGCCCGTGCCCGCATTCCCTTCATATTCCGGCAAAGAGAGCGCTTCTTTTCCCCGGCAGGGCCCGATCCCCGAACCACGAGTGAAGGTGCCCCAGAAAGAGAGCAAACCCCAAATTGTCTATTGGGTTGTCAACACGTTGACCTGGAGTAGAAACAGCAATGCAACAACCATGCGCGCCCAGGTCACAACCGGGAATCAGCCGCCGGTCACCGGTTTCTCTCAGCCGGTTTCCGGCACCGCCGGCCACTACCATGTTGTCGTAAAGGCTTACGGAACTTTGGAACCGCGTGAGGCGCAGCAGATCGCAAATGACATCAACCAGGGAAAATACCGAGATGTATTTTCAAGGACGCGTTTTGATTCATCGGGCCATATCGGCAAGGGGTTGGAGGGGACGCCGCTGGTGAACTACGGTCCCGGCGTTGAGGCCCTGATCGGGCCGGCGCAGGTAACACGGGCGTCAGGAGAGGATGCCGGTAAGAGCTCGTCTGCCTTCCGCGACGAGGCTGTCAAGCGCCTCAAAGCACTTGCCCCCAACCTCGAGATGGGAGTCAGAAAAATGGCGGGAGACATCAGCGTTCTGCAGTATTCCATCGATAATTCCAAAAAAACGCTTGCCCGAGACCTGGCTGAATTGAAGAGTATCGCCACGCCGCTTGGCGCCAAGGCGCGGACCATGACAAGAGAACAGTTCATGGCTAGGTATGGCGCAGAGTTTCAGCGGGCTGCGCAACTTGAAACACGATACAATGAAAAAACAAGGCAACATAACAGCCTAGTCAATAAACGCGATAGCCTGATCAAACGACAAAAAGAAATTGCAACACTTCATGACGTTATTTCGGTGGCATGGCGCACAGGCAATATTGAAAGATGTATTGAAATCGCAAACGATTCGCCATTGGCAAAAGAGTTCGGCTACAAGCCGCTCTATAAATGAATTGGGGGTGTTCATGAGAAGAAAAATATCGTTAGCAGCAATCGTCGTCATCCTGCTTCTGGCCTGTGCAGGATTGGCGGCAGGCGCGGCCGGGGATAGCGGGATTGTCGACCAGAACGGATGCAAACATGTAGGAACGCCGCAGCCGGGCAAGAAAGTTATCTGGTCGGGTGGCTGCGTCAACGGATTCGCCAAAGGCAGCGGCACCCAGGTCTGGTTCAAGGACGGGGTTGAAACATCGCGCTATGTCGGACCGGTGCTGGCGGGCGCCAGGCATGGCAAGGGTGTCGTTACCTGGAAGAGTGGGGACCGCTACGAAGGGGACTTCGTCGACGACAAACGGACCGGCAAGGGGATTTATATCTGGAAGAGCGGGGACCGCTACGAAGGGGACTTCGTCGACGACAAACGGACCGGCAAGGGGATTTATATCTGGAAGAGCGGGGACCGCTACGAAGGGGACTTTGTCGACGACAAACGGACCGGCAAGGGGATTTACACATGGAAGAACGGAAACCGCTACGAGGGGACCTTTGTCAATGGCAAACGAACTGGCGGAGTCTATGGTAAAGCGGCGCCTGAGCCCGTCCCTGCCCAACAATCAACCGCGCTGCACATTGATAATAAGAACGTGCCACCCAGTCAAGAAGTCAAGGGTACCGAGACGATGGTCTGCAATACGAAAGGTGGGCGGGTATTCACAATCGAGCATGGGCATATCCATGGTGGTATAGCACTCCCGAATAATAACATTATTTTCAGCGGGTCGAGGATGGGTCAATCAAAACCGGAATTATGGGTAATTTCCACAACCCTAGAAGGACAGATACTATGGGAACACACAGTACCTGAGTGTAAAGCTGAATTCAATTTTCCATTTTTACCTTCTCTGAACAGAGAAAACAAAGTGCTTATACCTTGTGAGGATAAGATTGTTGTCTTTAACCAGAAAGGTGAGCGTGGGCAGGATATAAGACTTAAATCAATGGACGATACGTCAAAAATAAAAATAAGACAGGTCATTTCAGGTGACGGTGGTTTTTTAGCGGTGGGCAATCTCAAAGGTGAAGCCATTATAAAAACAAACATGAACGGAGACATGGTTCAGTACGAGAAACTGGGTAGTGTATATGGTTCTGAAGGGCGTCTCATGCTCGCAGTAAATAAAAACGGGGAAATATTTGCTTATGGTCAGTCAAGCAGAACTCCTCGTGAAACAAAGGCATGGCTGGTTAAATTCTCACCGTCCCTGGCCAAGCTATGGGAGGTTGAGGTGAGCCCCGGAGAGAGCACCCCAAGAATGCTCGTTGGCCCATCCTCACTGCTACCGACGAAGGAAGGCGGTGTAATGATCACAGTAGTGGTATCTCGAATTCCGTTGACGTCGATGGCGCGCGGGCAGGCATTGGTGGTGAATTATGATGCCACCGGCAGAGTCAAATGGGAAAAACGCTTTGGAGGAGAAACAAAACAAACCGTAAATGCTCTCTGGGCAGTCGCCCCCCAGACTGAGGATATGTATGTCGGCATAGGAAGAAAAGTTGAAAGTGATGGCGGAACCGGGCGCACATGGTTTACGAGATTCAACCAAAAAGGTTTATTGGGTGAATCGTTCACTCCTTGTATCTGGCCGCAAAGTTTTTCAAATGAGCCGGAGTTTTCCGAGGGTATCGGATTGCTTTCGCTGCCCAACGGCAACTTGCTGGCCTTTGGCACTTATCGGGACAAACATTCGCGGACCAGCAAAAATCCAAACCATGGTTACCTGCAAGCAAGCGCCTCAAGCTGGTACGGCACCGTCTCGACTAATCTTGAGGTAAAGTTGCCGAACAAGAACAAAGGGGGAATGTTACAGGAGCAGCAAAAACCCGTATCGCCCGTCAAGGGCCGGGTGCTGGACTAGAAGATGCGCCAGTAGAGAACCGCTGCCACCATAATGGATGACCAGATTCATTCTTTAAGGGGGAAATATGCTAAAAAAGAGTGTTCCAATAGGTTTGCTGGTATGTTTGTCCTTTTTGAATGGTTGTGGTTCTCCGTCTGCAGTGCCACTTATTGTTAGGAGTCAGGGGCCTTACGTGATCGGCGACCGTGGACCGACCGGCGGCTGGATCATTCACGACAAAGGCAATGAAGCTGACGGCTGGAGATATCTGGAAGCCGCGCCGGAGGATCAGACACCTCTGAGCTGGAGACATCAGGGGTTGATGCCATGGGGTTGTAACGGGAAAACGATCCCCGGTGCCAGATATACCACTATTGGCACCGGCATGAGAAATACCAGTGCAATCCTACGGGAATGTGAAGAGCCCGACACTGCTGCGCGGATGTGTGCCAATTATCGCGGGGGAGACAAGGATGACTGGTTTTTACCCTCTCTTGATGAACTCAATGCAATCTATAGGCATTTACACAAACATGACCTCGGCGGTTTTGGCCTTGGCGAGTACTGGAGCTCGTCAGAAACCTCCAAGGGTTATGCCTGGTATTACAATTTCACCAACGGAAAACAGCTTTACTGTAACAAGTGGCCCAAACATCGCGTTCGTTGTGTACGGGCCTTTTCAGAAACTCCTGACGCCCCGCTTCAGCCGATTCCAGTTTCAGCGATCCCCCCTGTTCCGTTGACGGCCCCGGGGCCACTGCCCAAGGGCCGGGTGCTGGAATAGGTTTCATAGGAAAACTGCTTTGGTTGAGAGGATAAAATGAATAAAATCCTTTTACTGTCAGCATGTTTCGTTCTTGCATCAATCTGCGGCTGGGGAGCAATTTTTGCGAATGACGCTATTGTTCTTTTTCTTGATGGAAAGCGTTTGACCGGAAATTCTGTCCTTGTGCGGTACGATGCAGCAAGCAGCGAAAAACTTGCGTTGTGTGAAAAAGGAGCCTTCTGGTTATGCCAAGGGCCGACATGGGGAGTGGGACCTTATACCTTTATCCAGGTGGCCGGGGAAGAGATCATGACCTTTGCAAATTGGGTCAGGACCCCGGAAGGCCGCGCCAGCAAAGATCTTAACAGCGACTATCAGCACTATCTGCAAGGGCGGAGCAAAGAATCTCTACGCCAGGTAACGATCATGGTACCCACCATTGAAGAGAGTCCAGCCCTGGATAAAACTCCGAATCCCCCACCGTCGCGTGGGATGGTTGGGGGCAAACTCGGCTATGACCGTTTCTTTCGTGTCAATCTTGAAAACGGGGAGATCAATATCATAACCCGACATCAGGCATTCGAACTAAAATGAGAATTCTGCACTTTCTTGTCCTGCTTCTTTTGTTACCTTTCGTTGCATGCCAATCTGGTGACTTAAGCAGGGAACTTGTTGAAGCGGCAAAGCAAGGGGATGTTTTTAAGGCAGAAAGGCTGCTGAGGCAGGGAGCTGACGTAAACAGCCGTGAACAGAATGGCCAGCTTGCCCTTATGGGTCATAACTCGCTCCTCTGGGCTTCCAGTAAAGGACACTTTGAAATGGTGAAGCTGTTGTTGTCGCATGGCGCCAATGTCAACGCGGCTGATAGCCAGAACCGTTCAGCCCTGATGATGGCATCTGCAGGTGGTTATAGGGATATAGTAGCCTTGCTGCTTGAATCAGGCGCAAATCCTTGTTTATGCTCACAACAAAACGATACCATGCTTATGGCTGCGGCTGCCGGTGGTCATAATGAATTGGTTCTGCGTTTTCTTGACATGGGGTTGGATGTTAACGCTACAAATGATCTTGGAACAACCGCCCTTATGTCAGCTGCATTGCGAGGACACACGCAAACCGCTGCCACTTTGCTTGCAGGCGGTGCAAAAGTTAATATGAAGGATACTATGGGCAACACAGCACTGCTGCTTGCTGCCACCGGAGTACTGCACAAAGGTGGCGGTTCCGCTGATACGGTCAAGCTTCTACTGGCGAACGGGGCGAACCCGACCATTGCCAACAGGAATGGAGATACTCCTTTAAGCGTAGCGAAAAGCAGGGGCAATTGTCCTGTTGTGGCATTGCTTGAATAGGAACACGTCATGCTCGTTTTGCTGCCAATACTCAGGCCATCCTCTGGGAGATGGAGGAACTTGGCGTCCTGCCGCTACCGTGTCACTAAGCGGCCCAGGCGCCACTGCCCAAAGGCCGGGTGCTGGAATAGATTTCACAGGAAAACTGTTCCCGGATAGCTGCACGACTGAACGTTACAAACAAAAAGAGCCGGGGATGACCCGGCTTTTTTTGTAGCAGCACCACGCTCAGTTAAAAATCATCCTGCTCCGGCCCCCAAGCATCCTTGAAGGTGATCTTTTTCACCCGGTTTTCGCTCAACACTTCATCACTGATCAGGGTGGCCTCTTCTTCGGTAAAACCGATGCGGGGCCGCACCGACATCCAGTGGGTGGCGGCTGCGGACGGTTTTTCCAACGGTCGTGGCAAGGGCGGTCCCGGCTTGTACTGGCGGTTCAGGAACAGGGCAGCCTCGTACTGCTTCTTGTGCAGCACCAGAGCCACATCCACCTGATAGATGCCGTTACTGACCGTTTTGCTAAGAATCACCTTTTCCAGGACCATACCTTCAGGCATCTGGAGTAGTTCAGACATGCCAACCTCCTTCTATGGTTAGAATACACAATCAGGCCACCCCGGCCAGTTCCAGCCGGGTGCCCCAACGTCGAATCAGTTCAGCCTTAATCCGTTGCCCCTCAGATGATGCCAACGCGCCGTCATGCTCCAGCAGCCCGCAGGCCGCCTGCCGGGCCTGTTCCAGGATCAGGCCGTCCCGCAGGATGCTGGCCACCCGGAAGTCAGGCATGCCGGATTGACGGGTGCCCAGAAAATCGCCCGGACCGCGGATCTCCAGATCGGCCTCGGCGATCCGGAAACCGTCGCTGGTGGACTCCATTACCCGCAGACGCCGCTCGCCATCTTCTGACAGTTTTCCCGGTGTCAGCAGGATGCAGCGGGAACGGTGCGCCCCACGTCCCACCCTGCCCCGCAGCTGGTGCAACTGCGACAGGCCGAACCGCTCACTGTGCTCGATCACCATCAAGGTGGCGTTGGGCACGTCAATCCCCACCTCGATCACGGTGGTGGCCACCAGGATATCCAGCTCCCGGTTCTTAAAACTGGCCATCACCGCCTCTTTTTCCTCCGGCTTCAGCCGACCATGCAGGAGCCCCACCCGCAAGCCGGGAAAGATCTCCAGCTGCAGGTGCTCGGCCATCTGGCTGGCAGCCTTCAGGTCACTCTTCTCCGACTCCTCCACCAGCGGGTAAATCACGTAAACCTGTCGCTCTTGGGCCACCTCAGAGCGGATCAGGTCGTAGACCTGATTGCGGCGAGATTCGAAATAGATCTTGGTATCAATGGGGGTTCTGCCTGGCGGCAATTCGTCGATCACCGACAGGGAGAGGTCACCGAACAGGGTCATGGCCAGGGTACGGGGGATCGGGGTGGCGGTCATCACCAGGATGTCAGGGTTAGTCCCCTTCTTTTTGAGGATGCCCCGCTGCAGCACCCCGAAACGGTGCTGTTCATCCACGATCCCCAACCCCAGGCGCTGAAACTCCACCTTGTCCTGAATCACGGCATGGGTGCCGATCACGATGGCGGCCCGACCATCGGCCACCTGGGCCAAGGCCTCTTTTTTGGCTGCCCCCTTCAGGCCGGCGGTCAACAGCACCACACTGACCCCCAGCTGTTCACACCAGTGGTGAATGTTATGCCAGTGCTGCTCGGCCAGGATCTCGGTGGGGGCCATGATCGCCACCTGATAGCCGTTTTCCACCGCCACCAGGGCTGCCATCAGCGCCACCAGGGTCTTGCCGCTGCCCACATCCCCCTGCACCAACCGGTGCATCGGATGGGGAGCCATCATATCTTCCTTGATCTCCGCCAATACCCGGCGCTGGGCCGCAGTGAGCTGGAACGGCAGCAAGCGGGCCAGTTCCTTGGTGTAGCGATGAGTCACCTGAAAGGCGATCCCCTCCTCCAGGGCGATGCCTCGTTTTTTGAGGGCCTGGCCCAGCTCCCAATAAAAGAATTCATCAAAGGCCAGCGAACGGTGGGCCGGGGTGCGCCCCTCATTCAGATCAGCCAGCTGCGCCTCGGCCGGCGGCAGGTGTACCTGCCCCAATGCCTCCCGCAACGGCAGGTAACCGTGGGGGCTGAGTAATGACGTCGGCAGGACGTTTTCAACATTATCAAGGAAACCGTCCACCACCTGACGCATCACCTTGCGCATACTCTTCTGATGCAGACCTTCGGTCAGGGGATAGACCGGCACAATCCGGCCGAAGTTTACCGGGTCGGCCGCCATCACCGCCTGCACGTCGGCCCCTTCCTCCAGCCACTCCACATCGGGGTGATGCACCTCCCGCTGAAAGCCGAAGGAGGTCACCTCACCGGTAAACACCCCCCGCCGCCCCACCTTCCAGGTGCGCTGCATCCAGACAGCATTGGCGTGGAACCATTTCAGCAGCATGCTGCCGGAATCGTCCTGCACCAGCACCTCGAACACCTTGCGGCCGCCCTTGGTGGTGACCCCATTGGCCGACATCACCGTGCCCTGAAACACCTGACTGACGCCCGGCTTCAGCTGACGGATCGGCACCAGGCTGCGTCGGTCTTCGTAGCGGTGAGGCAGGCAGAACAGGGCGTCCTCAACCGTACGGATATCCCGCTTGGCCAGCAGCTCGGCCAGTTTGGGACCGATCCCCTTGATGAACTGCATCCCCACGGTCAGGTTCTTGCGGGCGATGCTCTGCTGTAATGAAGGAACTGCCGCTGGGATGGCCTTACGTAACACCAGCTCGGTGCCGTTAGTTTCGACGTTCACGGCATCATCCGGCTGCAACCCCAGTTTATCCAACACCGCGGCCGGAATGGTCACTGCGCCGCTATGGTCAATGATTAGCCTATTCATGTTCAGCGTTTTATACACCACGCTCATCAGAAAGTCAGCCCGGCCTTTCCTCTTGACGCCCCGCCAGTGTTGCGGGTATAGTGTCGATCCCTTGCCAGAGTGGTGAAATGGTAGACACAGCAGACTCAAAATCTGCCGAGGGCAACCTCATGCCGGTTCGAGTCCGGCCTCTGGTACCATAGCAAACACAGAAAAGGCCCTCAGCTACTGCTGATGGGCCTTTTCTTGTGGACGACGATGAAAACTGATCCCGTTATTTTTTTACGCAGTGCCGGAAGGCACGTTTTACCCTGGACACCACCGGGATCCGGCTGATCGGCTTGGCGATGTAGTCAAAAAAGCCCATCTCAAACACCCTCATCTCCTCCTGGGGGGTGAGCTTGTCGCTCATCAACAGGACCGGCACCGCCTGAAATTCGGGTATGGCCTGAATGGACTGCAACAGCCGCACGCCATCAAGCTTGGGCATAACCTTATCGGTTATGATGACGTGGGGCTTCTGGGCAATCAGCATATTGAAACCTTCAAGTCCATCATTGGCGACCAGCACCCGGTACCCTTCCTTACTGAGAAATTCCTGCGCCAGGGCCTGGGTGGTTGCCTCATCATCGATGATCAGCACGGTTTCTGTGGTTGATTCGTTGAATTCTTGCTTGAGGTAGTATTTGCAGATAGCACCATAAATTTCACGCCGCGTGGCCACACAACGGGTGATCTGCAGGCCGTTGTTGGCTGCCAGATTCTCCACAAACTTGGTCTCGGTCGGATCGGCAACCGCCAGCAGCAGCCTGTTGCCTTCTACTTTTAACGGAAACACCAGCCGTTGAATGGCCAGATCAGAGGGAACCAGATCGAGCACCTGCGGACTGTAGGCATAACTGGTGAGATTAGCGATCACCTTGAGGCCAAACTGCTGGGCAAGGGCTGCAGCCAGCTCTTCACCGGTAACCAGGCCGCAATTCTCAAGTATCAGGCCGATCCGCTTCTTGTCCTTGCGTGATATGGCCAGCATCCGTTCGAATGACGTGGCGGTGAGGATGCCCCGCTCAATCAGTATCTGGCCCAGCTGTTTCCATTCCTGCATAATCGCTGACCTCTGATGATAGTGCCGTATCACGAGCTTTCACAGGCGCATATATCTGCTACACTATGGCCCATAAGTCAACATCTTACATCAGATCGCACACCAACAAAATCAACACCCTGGCCCGAGCCTGAGATGACCGAGACAACAGCGTTGCTGCCCGCTAATCTGACAACTGCACTACGACGGATATTTCCCAAAACCGCCGACGATCAGGTCTTCCTGGTGGGGGGGACGGTGCGTGACGCCTTGTTGGGAAAAACCCAGCAAGATATTGACCTTGTGACCACGCTATCGAAAGAGACTCTGCAACAGTTCGGTTTTCGCCAAGTTATCGCCAAAAGCACCCAGCCGATCTGGTTTCGCGCTGACCGCAGGCTGGGCACCATCGAAGCAACTACCCTCGCCTCTTTTGATCTGCTGCAGCACGAACTTGCCCGCCGGGATTTTACGGTCAACGCCATGGCCGTTTCGCTGGACGGTCAGCTGTATGATCCGCTAAACGGCCGCAACGACCTGCTGCAACGACGCTTGGTTGCCTGCTCGCCGAGCTGCTTTTTTGATGACCCGCTACGGCTGTTTCGTGCCTTTCGCTTTGAGGCGGACGGCTGGCAACTGACAGAGAAAAGCGCGACGCTTATCGCCAGCCAGGACTGGTCGACACGCCTGGCGGCACTACCCACAGAGCGTTTCAGCCGAGAGCTGCTCAGGGCGTTGGCGGCTGCCAATCCGGTTTGCTTTTTCCAACGGATGCTGCAGTTCAGGATCGGCCAACACTGGCTGCCGGAGCTGTTCCGTATGCCCCAGGTACCGGCCGGACCGCCGGAGCACCACCCGGAAGGTGATCTGCTCAGCCACAGCCTGCAGGTGCTACAACGGGCGACAGATCAGACGCCCGACCCACTGACCCGTTTTTGCGCACTATTTCACGACCTCGGCAAGCTACAGACACCACCAGACCTGTATCCGCGCCATCATGGTCATGACCAGGCGGGCGCAACCCTGGCTGTGGAGCTCTGCAACCGTTTACGGCTGCCGGTTCGTTATCGCCGGGCGCTGGCGGGCGTTAACCGGCTGCATACCACTATGGGCCTCTGGGACACCTTGCGTGACGCCACCCGGCTGCGGCTGGCACAACAGGCCCAAAAGGCCGGTATTGCAGACCTGCTGCCGCTGGTGGCCCAGGCAGACAAGCCTGGAGCAACATCGACAGCACGGCAGTGGCAGCTGTGCCTTGACATCATCAACCTCACCACGGTCGAGCTGGGGATAGATCAGACACGGCTGCACAATCTGCAACCACAGGCACTGCAAGATCTGATTCTTGACAGACGTGTGCAGGCACTGAGAGCATCTCGCACCGATGCCTTGCTACCGACATAACGCACAACGGCCCGGCAGATGTTCTGTCGGGCCGTTGTGCGTCACTATGCTCCTGTGCGTTATTTTTTGCGCCACAGCCACCATAACAGTCCAACGCCACACACAAACAGCGGCAGACTCAACAACTGACCCATCGAGAAAAAGCCCCAAAAGAGTCCCAGTTGGCTATCGGGCTGGCGGAACAACTCCACAAAGGAGCGAAACAGACCGTAGCCAGCCAGAAAGGCGGCCATAGCAGCGCCGTTCACCGGAATCCGGCGGGCACACCAACGGACCACAAAAAACAGTACCAATCCTTCCAGAAAGGCTTCGTACAGCTGCGAAGGATGACGTGGCAGCGGCCCGCCTTCCGGAAAGATGATGCCCCAGGGAAGATCGGTGGGACGCCCGTACAGTTCGCCGTTGATGAAGTTGCCGATTCTACCCAGACCCAGCCCTACCGGCGCTGCCAGAGCGGCCAGATCAGCCAGTTGCAGCAGCGGAAGCTTGCGGCTGCGGGCAAACCAGATGGCCGCCACGGCAACCCCCAGCATGCCACCGTGGAATGACATGCCCCCTTCCCAGATGTAGAAGATTTTAAGCGGCCTGGCCAGATAGGCGGCCAGGTCATAGAACAGTACATAGCCCAGGCGCCCCCCCAGCACGACCCCAACGGCCATGCTGAAGATCAGGTCGGCAATCCCTTCAGCGTCCAGCTCAAGCTTTTTGCGACGCACCTCACTACGAATGATAAAATAGCTCAGGATAAAGCCAAGTACATACATCAGGCCGTACCAACGGAACTGAAGCGGACCGAGTCTCAAAAATACCGGATCAATGGATGGAAAAGGCATATGAGCGACGACTCCCGTGCTGCTAAAACTCACAAAAACGATGGCTGGCAATAGGAACTTACAGGTTCTCAACAACGCGAAATAGATACAAAATTATATCGACACAAACGGTTCTATGCTATATATAAACGCCTGCAAAGGAGGCTGCACCTATGAAAGAAATCTTGATGATCATCGTATTTGTGGTGGTCTGGTATGTGGTTAACAAATACCTGCTGCCAAAAATGGGAGTACCCACCTGAATGTCCGATGCCTGCACTCCCGCGTCGCGTGAGACCAAAAAAGACACCAAAAAATAGATTGCACCAGACGGATCAAAGGCCGGCTGCTCTTTAGCGGCCGGCCTTTGTGCGTCGTGCAACCGGTTCCTCCAGCACCACCAGATACCCATCCGGGTCAAAGCACCACATCTCCTTGACCCCGTAGGGCTTCTCCTCCAGCGGATAGAGAATCTCCATATCCTCCTCGAGGATGGCGTCCCTGATCCCTTCGATGTCCTGCACCTCAAAATGCAGGGTCATGCCGATTCCCTTGGGAAACATACTGAATCGATGCTCCAGCACCGGGTGGGTCCGCACCACATCGCTCTCCTCAACAAACACCAGGGCGATGCCGTCCATATCCACCATCAGGTGATCTGGGGCGCCAACAGCGGAAAAGGAGCGCTGTACCGGCAGTTCCAGAATGCCGGCATAAAAGGCCTCGGTAACCACCAGTTGCGAAACGGTCAACTGTATTGAATGCTGTGCGCGATGGGCCTTTACCATTGGCTAGTACGTCATGAACAGGCTATTGGCATAGCCTGACAGCACCGACAGCCAGTTGGTGAAGATCAGCACACCTACCACGATCAGGAATAGTCCGGTGACAATCTCAAACAGCCGGATATATTTCTTAAAGCGATTAAACAGGACGATAAAACGGTGCAAGGCCAGGGACGACAGCAAAAACGGAATACCCAGGCCGATCGAGTACAGCAGTAACAGGATGATCCCCTGCCCCACCTTTTCCTCAGTGGCAGCGATCATCAGGATCGAGGCCAGGATCGGACCGATGCAGGGGGTCCAGCCGGCGGCAAAGGCCAGTCCCACCAGGAGACTGCCCAGATACCCGGCCGGTTTATGCTTGAGCGAAACCCGCCGTTCACCCAACAGCCACTTGAGCGGCACCAGACCGGTGACATGGATACCAAACAGCACCACCAGCACCCCGCCCAGCTTGCGGATCAGATCCATATGCTGCTGCATGAAGTTGCCCAGCAGGGTGGCTGAGGCGCCCAGCAACACAAATACGATAGTAAAGCCGGCAACGAAGGACAACGAATGCAACAGGGTCTTGCGACGCACCAGCTGGGTCGGATGCTCGGCATCCAGATCACCAAAAGACAGACCGGTGATGTAGGTGATGTAGGACGGTATTAACGGCAGTACGCAAGGCGACAGAAACGACAGCAGTCCTGCCACAAAGGCGCCAATATATGAAATATTAGGTGTTTCCATGCTTGCCTCTCAACTACTGCTGCATCAAACCTTCCAGAAAAGCGATAACCTCGGGACTGGCCCAGTCAAGACCACCGATCACCTTCTTGGCGATTACGCCCTGCTTATCGATGATGAATGTTTCCGGCACCCCGGTCAGGCCATAGGCTGCAGCGGCCTGTCCAGTTGGGTCCAGGTAAGCCGGCAGAGAAAAACCGGTGTTTTTGAAAAAATCCTGCACCGCCTGCTTACCGCCCTCATCAACCGAGACGCAGACCATCTGGAACGGCTTGCCGACCATGGCCTGATTCAGCTTCATCATCGAAGGGATCTCTTCACGACAGGGAGGACACCAGGTGGCCCAGAAGTTGAGCAGTACCACTTTGCCCTTCAAAGATTCCAAGGTCAATGGGGTGGTATCCAGAGCAACAACGCTGATCTCTGGCGCCTTGTGTTTTTCAAGCGGTTTCGCGCCTCTGGCAGGTTGGCTGCCCTCTTTTGAGCAGCCCGCAACAAGCAGCAACGAACAGCAGACCACCATTAACCATTTTTTCATGCCTTATCCTCCAGAAACATCACGAAACGATGGGGAATACAAGAGTGTTTAACGGTTGCGGGTAACGACGTATTCGGCTAGCTCAAGCAGTGCGTCTTTACATTGGCTGTCGGGGAAAACGGCCAGATGGCAACGGCAGGAGTCAACGCAGGCCCGGGCCCGTTCGATGGTGTAATCAATACCACCGTGGCGTCGCACCAGTTCGGTAACCCAGGTAAACTCCTGGGTAGAAAGTTCATCCTTCTCCACAATAGCGGCGATCTGGTCACGTTCCGCAGCAGTACAGTGCTGCAGGGCATGAATCAGAGGCAGGGTCATCTTGCCCTCCTCCAGGTCGTGTCCGATGCTCTTGCCAAAGTCCGCCTCGGAAGCGGTGTAGTCCAACAGGTCGTCCATCAACTGAAAGGCGATACCCAACTCCATGCCGAATGCGGCCAGGGCCTGTTCCTGCTCGCCTGTGGCCTTGCCCAGGATGGCGCCGCACTGGCAGGCCGCCGACAGCAACACCGCCGTCTTGGCCCGTACTACGCCGATATAGTTCTCTTCTGTCAGGTCAAGATCGCCGGTGTACAGCAACTGCATCACTTCACCCTCGGCAATCACCGTGGTGGCCTGGGACATGACCCGCAGCACATCGAGGCTGCCGACCCCAACCATCAACGAGAAGGATTTCGAGAACAGGAAATCGCCGATCAGCACCGAGGCCTCGTTACCCCACAGGGTGTTGGCCGAGGCTTGTCCGCGGCGAAGGGTGGCACTGTCAACCACATCATCGTGCAGCAGGGTAGCGGTGTGGATAAATTCGACGACGCTGGCCAGCGGAATGGCCTGATTGCCAGAGTAGTTGCACAGCCTGGCAGCCAACAACAACATGGCCGGACGGATTCGCTTGCCACCGCTGGAGAGGACGTACTCTCCCACCTTGCGGATCAAGGGAACATCCGAAGCCAGGTCCTTCCTGAACTGTTCTTCCACCGACCTGAGGTCGTTGCCGATCAATTCCAACGCTGCCTGCATGCCTGTCAACACCTCGCGTAAATTTTGCCAATCCTACGTGCTGCACAGCGGTTTTGTCAAAGCATTTCTGGCTTTTTACAGTGCGTTTGCCGTGGTTTGGCATTGCTTCACAACCGTCAAGCGTGTATATCTAACAAGCCTTACAAAGGACACGAACGACACTAAGGAGCGCCTCACCATAATGCAGTTTAACGAACTCGATATACCCCAGCAGGTCATGCAAGGCGTGATTGACGCCGGCTTCAGCAGTTGCACACAAATACAGGCCCAGACCCTGCCCCTCTCATTGTCTGGCAAGGATGTGGCCGGTCAGGCCCAGACCGGCACCGGCAAGACCGCTGCCTTTCTGATCACCCTGCTGACCAAGCTGCTGCGGACCCCCACCGAGGCCAACAAACGTCCACGGGCCCTGATCCTCGCCCCCACCCGAGAACTGGTCGTACAGATCGAAAAGGATGCCCAGGTGCTGGGAGCCCACTGCGGTCTGTCGATCCAGGCCATTTATGGCGGCGTGGATTATATGAAGCAGAAAAACGCACTCAAAGATGGCGCTGACGTGGTGATTGGCACTCCGGGCCGCCTGATCGACTATCTCAAGCAAAAAGTCTACACCCTCAAGCATATCGAGATGCTGGTGATCGACGAGGCAGACCGGATGTTCGATATGGGCTTCATACCGGACCTGCGCTTTATCCTGCGGCGGCTGCCTCCCTTTGATGCACGTCAGAACCTGATGTTCTCGGCCACCCTCAACCAGCGGGTGATGGAACTATCCTACGAGTTCATGAACGCACCCCAGAAGGTCTCGGTTACCCCGGAAAAGATGACCGCCGAGCGGGTTGAGCAGACCCTCTACCATGTTGCCAACAAGGAAAAATTCCCGTTACTGCTGGGCCTCCTGCGGCGGGAGGGAATGGTCCGCACGATGGTCTTCGTCAACACCAAGCGGGAAGCCGAACGGCTGCAGGATCGCCTGAATGAGAACGGGTTTCCCAGCCGGGTGATCTCCGGCGATGTGGAGCAGCGCAAGCGGCTCAACATTCTGGAGCAGTTTAAACGGGGCGAATTGCCGATCCTGATAGCCACCGACGTTGCCTCACGGGGGTTGCATATCGACGGGGTTTCCCATGTGATCAACTACGACCTGCCCCAGGATGCAGAGGACTATGTGCATCGGATCGGCCGTACCGCCCGGGCTGGCGCAGAAGGCAAGGCGATCTCCCTGGCCGACGAGGACGGCGCCTTTCATGTTGAGGCGATTGAGGAATACATCCGGCACAAAATTCCGGTGGAATGGGCTGAAGACGAGCTGTTTGTGCACGACTACAAGCGCCCCAAGCACAGACCGGCACCGGTTGCTGCGGCACGTCCCGCGCGCGGCCAGCAACGCGGCAAACCAGCCGCCAAAACTACTGCAGCACCGGCGGCTGCAAGCGGCGATGCCAAAAAAAGAAGCCGCCCACGGCGCAAAAAGCCGAGTGGCGGCGGGAATCCGGATGGCGGCACAAGCAGCAACTAGCCGTTACGATACCGGTGGTTGAAACGGTCACCACGCAGATACTGCACGAGCAGCAACAGTGGTACCACGCAGAGTGACGAGATCAGCAGGACACTGAATAGTTCCACCAGATAGGCCCACCAGGGGGGTGCGATGGACTTTACTATCCAGACCACATACCCGGCCAGTTCGTACAACGGCACCAATACCACTGCCGCCAGCACCACCCCTTCCATGGCCTGGAGCCCCCAGGCCTGACGCTGCAGGAAGCCGAAGGCCGCCACCAGCACCGCGCCACCAAAGAGTGTAGCTACCCAGGGCCAGAAACCGTACCCCCAGAAGACCTGCCAAGCCGAGACAGGCTCCAGCGATTGCTCCGACAGTTGGAGTTGTATGTCGGTGCCGTGGTAGTGCAGAACCCCTTTAAGCCCGATAGCCAGCAGAATGACTGCAACCAGAACCGCCCCCCAGCCCACGGCTGCCACCGGTTCAAACCCGTTACCAAAACCGGCCAACGTGAGAAGAGGTTTTTTTTCAACCGGATCAGGATCGGAGCGCAGATACTTGGAACCGCCAGTCGGCAGGGCTGGTGCCAACGGAGCGGCGTGTATCTGGCCCAGACTTGTCTGGTGCTCCCGCTGCTGCGCCTGCTGTGCAAACCTCTGTTCCATCAGGGTCTTGACCACCACCCCGCACTGGGGGCACTGGTCAAAGACCTCCTCGCAGCAAGTGCTGTAGCCGCACGAGGGGCATGTATTGGTGGCGTAGGCCGAGGTCATCTGGCGACGGGGCTTCTTGACCTGGAAGCTCTCCTTGCAGCGCGGACAGTTCAGATACCGTCCCTCTTCCGGGATCTCCAGATCATTGATGGTGCCGCTGGCCTTGCAATGGGGGCATTCGATCCGCATCTGCCGCTACTCCACGTGCTGTTCAATAAAGGTCCGCACCTGCTGCTGATCGGCCGGCAACAGGGCACAACGGGTCGGCAGCCCGAGCAGCCTCTGAATGGCCGGCGGCAACGGCACCGGCTGTCCGGTGGCCTCCTGCACCGCCTCACCAAACTTGGCCGGATGGGCCGTAGCCAGACAGACCGGCAACATATCGCCAGCCGCCAGATCACGGGCGGCCTTGACACCCACCGCCGTATGGGGATCCAGCAGATAGCCGGTCTCTTTGAGGAAGGAGCCGATGGTGGCCAGGGTCTGTTCGCGGTTGATCGAGGCGGAACAGAAATCATGCCGCACCTGGGCCAGCTCATCAGGGCTGAAGACGATCCGCCCCTCGTTTTTCAGCTGGGCAAAGGCGGTGCGCACCCGGGCAGCATCGCGATTGAACAGGTAAAACAGGTAGCGCTCAAAGTTAGAGGCCACCTGGATATCCATCGAGGGCGACACGGTCTGCACCACCTGCCCCACCGAATAGTCGCCCTGGTTGATAAAGCGGGTCAGGATGTTGTTCTCATTGGTGGCCAGCAGCAGTTGCTGCACCGGCAACCCCATCTGCCAGGCCACATAGCCGGCAAAGATATCGCCAAAATTGCCGGTGGGCACCGAAAACAGCACCTTTTGTCCTGCTTGGGCCACCTTCAACCAGGCATAGATGTAGTACACCACCTGGGCCAGCACCCGGGCCCAGTTGATGGAGTTGACCGCCCCCAACTTGTGGCGCTGCTTAAACTCAAGATCGTTCATCAGGGTCTTGACGATATCCTGGCAGTCGTCAAAGGTGCCCTGCACGGCGATGTTATGGACATTATCATCCAGCACCGAGGTCATCTGCAGGGCCTGCACCGCCGAGGTCTTGCCCTGCGGGTGCATGATGAAGATGGTGATGCCTTTTTTCCCCCGCACCCCATGGATGGCAGCACTGCCGGTATCGCCGGAGGTGGCACCCACAATGGTCAGCCGCTCCCTGCGCTCGGCCAGGATGTACTCGAACAGGTTACCCAGAAACTGCAGCGCAACATCCTTGAAGGCCAGGGTGGTGCCGTGGAACAGCTCCAGGATAAAGACCCCGTCCTGTCGAACCACCGGCGTCACCTCGGGGTGACTGAAGGTGGCGTAGGAGCGGTCGATAATGCCACGCAGGTCGTCGGCCGGAATATCATCGACATAGCGCGAGATGATCTCAAAGGCCAGCTGGGGATAGGTCAGACCACGCCAGGATTCCAGTTCAGCGCTGGTGAACGAGGGGATCATCTCGGGCAACAGCAGGCCGCCGTCATCGGCCAGCCCCATCATCACAGCATCTTTAAAACGGATCGGCGCAATGCCACCGCGGGTACTGATATAACGCATCGCACAACCTTTCTCTCTAAAAACAGTACGGGACGACCATCGGTCGTCCCTCCGTATGTAGCAGTTTCAGCCAAAAATGAAAAGGGGGCTATGGCGCCAGCGGACGCAGTTCACCAGGGGCAAACAGAAAAAATCCACGAAACAGGCAGTATTTGTAAAATTCGGAGAACAAGAGACGAAAGGTGCCGACATGATACCACCAGTTTTGCCTGATGTTGGCACTATCCACCGGATGGGGATAGATGGCCACCTGCGGCGGCAGCGCGTTGCGCAACAGCAGGGTTGCCCGCTTGAGATGGTAGCGCGACGTGATCAGCAGCACCGTGCGCACGCCGTGGGCCTGCAGCAGATCACGGCCATAGAGGGCATTTTCAAGGGTGTTGCGCGATGCCTTTTCCAGCAATACCCGTTCCGGCGGCGGATCGCCGGGACGCTGACGGTACAGGTCGCTCTTGCGCACCGAAGGATCAACACCCACCAGAAACAGCCACTTGGCCCGTCCTTCGCGAAACAGACGCACCCCTTCCTCCACCCGTCCCTTGCCGCCCACCAGCACCACAATTGCATCAACGTCCATCGAGCGTGGCTTGGCCGAAAAGGTCTTGTAGGTGAAATCCACAAAGAGTGCCGTTACTACCAGCAGGACAATCACCAGCATTGAAAGTAGCGCCTTGAGAATCTTCATCGGTTGCTATTTTTGCCTTGCATTAGCTACCACCTTCTGCTAGAAATTATCGTTCAGTTTTTACGGGAGGACATCATCCAATGTCGAGAAAATGTGAAATTTGCGGCAAAGGCCCCAGCACCGGCAACAACGTCAGCCACGCCAATAACAAGACCCGTACCACCTGGTACCCCAACCTGCAGAAGGTTAAGGCCAAGGCCGCCAACGGCAGCGTGTCGACCATCAAGGTCTGCACCCGCTGCATTCGTTCCGGCTCCGTTACCAAGGCCCTCTAGCACCTCGCCGGTTACAGCCCTTAAACAGCCGTGCGCACTCGTTTGCGCACGGCTTGTTTAGTTTTTCGCCACTGCCACCGCATCAATCTCCACCCGGACCCCCTTGGGCAGCGCTGCCACTGCCACTGTGGCCCGGGCCGGTTTTGCAGCCGGGAAATAGTCCCCGTAGACCTCATTGACCACTGGAAAATCAGCCATATCAACCAGATAGATCGTGGTACGCACCACCTGATCAAACCCACACCCGGCAGCTGTCAATACCCCTCGCAGATTTTCCATCACCCGCCGGGTCTCCAGCCCGATATCACCGCTCACCAACTCACCGGTGGCCGGATCCAGCGGAATCTGACCGGAGCAGAACAGCAGTCCGCCGGCCTGCACCGCCTGTGAATAGGGGCCGATGGCAGCCGGGGCCTGGTCGGTCGCAATAATTTTCATAGCCTACCTCCATGCATCAAAGGAGTGAGGATTTTTTCGTCCTGGCTACGACAATCAAGAAATGGCGCGGAGGCGTACTGATGCAGTACGTCGCACAAGACATTTCGAAGATTGGCGCGGCCAAGGCGAAAAAAGACCACTCCTAACTCTTCAGGCGCTCCACTTTAATGACCCCCTTCACCCGCATCAGCGAATTCATCACCCGCTGCAGATGCTCCAGGTCAGACACGTTGATCTCAAAGATGTTCTCACCACGCTGGTCAACGGTACTCTTCACCTGGGCGCTGGAGATGTTGGCCTCGGCATTGGTGATGGCCATGGTCATGTTGGCCAGAATACCCTTTTCATCGTGACACAGCACACGCAACCGCACCGGCAGCGCCGCGCTCTTGCCCTTGGCCCAGGTTACTTCAATCCGGCGTTCCGGGTCACTCTCCCGCACAAAGGGGCAATCGGCGGTATGGATCGCCACCCCCTGCCCCCGGGTGATAAAGCCCACGATATCATCACCCGGCACCGGGTTGCAGCACTTGGAGTAGCGGATCATGATATCTTCCATGCCCCCCACCTCAACAGCGCTGGCCGACTTGCCCTTCAGCCGGTTGATCACCCCGCTGATGCGCGACTCTTTGTGTTCCTGCTGGGCTTTCAGCTTCTCTTCAGGTATCAGCCTGCCGATCACCTGGTTGGCCGACACCTTGCCATAACCGATGGCGGCCAGCAGATCATCTTCACTGCTGTAGCCCACCTCCTGGGCCACCCGTTTCAGATCACCGGCCCGCTGCACCTTTTGCAGGTTCAGCGAATAGCGCCGGAACTCCTTCTCGCAGATCTCTCTGCCCAGCACGATGCTACGTTTGCGCTCCTCGGTCTTGATCCAGGCCCTGATCTTGTTGCGGGCCCGTGAGGAGTTGACGATCTTGAGCCAGTCCTTGCTGGGAGTATGGTGCGGCGAGGTGATTACCTCGACGATGTCGCCATTCTGCAACTGATGCTTGAGCGGCACCAGCTTGCCGTTGACCTTGGCACCGACACAGCGGTGGCCCACATCGGTATGCACCGCATAGGCAAAGTCGATCGGGGTTGAGCCTTTCGGGAAGCCCTTCACATCTCCCTTGGGGGTGAAGACGTAGACCTCCTCCGGAAACAGCTCCACCTTGACCGAATCCATGAACTCGCGGGAGTCCTGCAGCTCCTGCTGCCACTCCAAGAGCTGACGCAGCCAGGCAAAACGCTTGACTTCCTTCTCGTCGTAGCCCTTGCCCTCCTTGTACTTCCAGTGAGCCGCGATGCCGGCGTCCGCCACCTGATGCATCTCATGGGTGCGGATCTGCACCTCGATCCGGTCGCCGTGGGGGCCGATCACGGTGGTATGCAGCGACTGGTACATGTTGCCCTTGGGCATGGCGATGTAATCTTTGAAGCGGCCCGGAATCGGCTTCCAGGAGGAGTGGATCACCCCCAGCACCCCGTAGCAGTCCTTGACCGAATCCACCAGCACCCGGAAGGCGGTCAGATCGTAGATCTCTTCGAAATCCACATTGCGCTTCTCCATCTTACGCCAGATGGAGTACAGGTGCTTGCTGCGACCGGAGACCTCGCCCACGATGCCATGCTCCTGCAGCTTGGTCTCGATGATCTCACGGGTTTCCTGCACGTACTGCTCGCGCTCCTGCTTCTTGCGCTGGATACGGGCCGAAAGATCGGCATAGGTCTGGGGATTCAGATAACGGAACGAAAGATCTTCCAGCTCCACCTTGACCCAGGAGATACCCAGCCGGTTGGCGATCGGGGCATAGATATCCATGGTCTCACGACTGATCGAACGCTGCTTGGGCTCGGGCTGGAACTGCAGAGTACGCATATTGTGCAGCCGGTCGGCCAGCTTCACCAGGATTACCCGGATATCCTTGGCCATGGCCAGCAACATCTTGCGGAAGTTTTCAGCCTGATTCTCTTCCTTGGTCTTGAAGTGTATCTTGCTGATCTTAGTGACGCCGTCCACCAGATCGGTCACCTCACTGCCGAACATCTCGGCCAGCTCCTCAGGGGTGGCCAAAGTGTCCTCAATCGTGTCGTGCAGGAATCCGGTGACGATACTGGGCACATCCAGCTTGAGTTCAGCCAGAATACCAGCCACCTCAAGCGGATGGATGATGTAGGGCTCACCGGAAAGGCGGGTTTGGCCCTGATGCACCTTGGCGCAATAGACGTAAGCCTTGCGGATCAGGTTCAGGTCAGCGGTGGGATTGAAACTGGCCACCGTATCGAGGATGTCATTCAGTCGGATCATGCAGGATGGGTCACAGCGTCAGGTAGTACAGAAGGCCTAGCGGCCAGAAGACAAAAAAGGGGCGCGCCACCACTGACGCACCCCTCACTACGCAAACGATTAAGCCGCCTTCTTCGTGCTCAACTCGCCGGAAAGCTTGCCAGCTGCTATCTCACGCAGCGCGGTCACCACAAAGCGGTTGTTTTTGGTGGAAACCTGGGGACGCGCCCCCTTGTAAAGCTGCTTAACCCGCTTGGAGGCCATCATCACCAACATAAAGCGGTTCTCAACCCTTTCGAGACAATCTTCAACGGTTACCCGTGCCATACTTTTCTACTCCTTCCGTCGTAACGCAAAATGGGTACAGGATTATACCTGTACTAGCTCAAATATCAAACATTTTCGCAACCTGCCCCAACATGCGCCTGGTGGTGGCTCGGCTGGCGGTCACAATGGAGGACAATAACTCCTGAGCCTCATCCAGCCGATCATTAATCACTATATAGTCATACCAGCGGGCCTCACGGATCTCCTCAGTGGCCCGCACGATACGCCGCTCGATCACTTCGCGCTCATCAGAAGAACGGGATTCGAGCCGCCTTCTCAGTTCGGCCAAACTGGGGGGCAACACAAACACAAACAACCCTTCCACGCCACGCTGCTTGAGCGTCTTTGCCCCCTGACAGTCAATATCCAGCAGGATATCGACTCCGCTGCGACGGGCCTCTTCGATGGTGGCCAGGGCGGTGCCGTACAGATTGCCATGCACCTCGGCCCACTCAATAAAGGCATGCTCCGCCACCATCTGCCGGAAGGCCTCCTCCGGCACAAAATGGTAATCCACCCCATCCACCTCGCCGGGGCGCGGCTGGCGGGTAGTATAACTGATCGACTCCTGCAGGGCTGGAAAGCGCTGCGTCAGACCACGACAGAGTGTTGTTTTGCCCGCTCCTGACGGTGCGGAGATAACAATCAAGAGTCCTTGGGGTTGCATGTTAGCGCCCACCCCGCACGGCAGGAGCGCCGCGCAACAGACCTTCGGTTGACAAATCTTCATCTATCTCAGGCCAATGAATTCCATACCCACCACCACTGGTCTGCCAATGCTCTCGCTCCTGCTGGGTCGCCTGCGCCAGGCGCGGAAACCAGACCAAAGGAACAGTAATGGTTCTACCATCCATAAGATCAACAGCTAATACGTCGTCATTTACGAGCACATTTTTTACGCGTTCATCTGATTTAAGCGCCAAAGTAGCCATGCCACGCCTCCTCCAACAACAACCTGTTCTCAATTACTAAAAGCTGTATG
>NZ_JAVEPN010000004.1:0-155851 GCF_034008105.1 Trichlorobacter sp. | reverse complement strand
AAGAAGATCAGTACCCGCTCATTGGTGGCGTTGCTCCGGTGTTCTGCAGTGATGACCACAGCATGGAATACCGTAGGCTCCGTCATCCGGTCATCTTTACAGGTACCATACGCATCGGCAGCGGGCCCACCGATGGCCGTTATGAATGGCGGCAATCGCTTGGTCCCAGCACAATCATCCAACTGTGGGATCTTGATTTCGTGGATGGGAAGCTCGTTGAGGCTGAAGACAAGCTGGCGGAGGTGGCAATGCAGGAAGAAGCCGCAACGCAGATCCGGGAATATGTCGCCAGTAACCTGCTGGCACAAGAAATGAAGGACAGGCTGCTGTCATATTGCCGCTATTCAGACGATTTCGCTGATCGTCACAGCGTTGATGTGCCCTATTTCGACGTCCTTAAACCAGCAGAAGCTTTTTCGGCACTTAAACGAGCCAAGGCTGGCAGAAATACTCCGGAACAATTTATAAAAAACTACGCTGAAAGTGGCCTGAGCCGGCAATTAAGCATTAACTATCTTAAACATCTGGGGATGTCTGAAGAACTGGTTGCTTTTCTGCGTGGGCTCGTCACTGAAACACAGACCGAAAAGATGATCGTGCTGGAAGTAATCGAGACACTGCTGCTGGGGCTCGCCGCGGATCATTGGGAAGAGCGGGTCCAGCCGGGGTCTCTTTACTCTAACGCCAACATACCAAAAACATTGACGGATACAGTTAGAGAACGGCTGAGCGGAACGACGATGACAGCATGGTAGTCTGCTGCACAAGGCAGCAAATTGCCGGGGGGATTTTGAATGACCATGGTGAGAACCGAACATAAGACCTGCTGTGTCTGTGGTGAAACAATCCCGGTAAGCGTCTGTTTGTCTTACTCGCAATTCGGGAAAACGGGTCCAACTCTCGATGGTTGGCATTCAGGGGTGCCGTATGGCTGTATGGTAGAATTCTGCCGACACTGCGGCTACGCCTCGCATGATATTGCTGAGTCACCGGTGCAGCCCGGCGTTATGAACACAAAACCCTACAGGGATATCCTCAAGCAGCGCTGGATTGACGATTCCTGCAAGGCATATCTGTGTGTGGCTCAGTTTAAAGCGGCAGATGGTGATTTTAAGGGCGCTTTTTGGGCCAGCATTCGGGCTGCATGGATCTGCGATAACGACGGTTATTGGCAGGGCGCGGAAGATTACCGGACAAAGGCGCTTGAGATGATGAGGCGTTCCCATGAAAAGGGTGGCATTGTATCGGACACATCGGTGCGCGATGGCCTGCTTCAGGCAGACCTGCTGCGACGAACCGGCTCATTCCAGCAAGCCAAGGATGCTGTGATGCGTACACTGAAGTGCAACCCTGACGCCGAGCTGATGCGCTTGCTCAGATTTGAACAACGGTTGATAGAACAGGTCGACAAGGCGGCACATTGGGCGAAGGAAGCCTGAGAGAGTAGCTGATATTTTTAACTATGCAGCAAATGATTAAGATCAATACACATTAAAGTTGGTTTTGAAATCTTATGCAAGTAGCCAGAGGCCAAAGGTTTTGAACACGCGACATTTTGGGCGCGGCTGGCGTGCTACATAATCACAATATAGGCTTAGGCGATCTGCTTTGTTTTTCGGCAGTGTGAAACCGCTGGTGACACATACCGCTATGTTCGAGGTGCTCAGGATATGCCATTTGACAAAAAGAGGTGAAAATGAACGCCTATATTGAGTTACTTCAACAAGCTCACGAGAAACAATGGTGCATTCAGGAATTCTGCACAACCTGTGGATCAATGGAATTCCGCAATGCAGCAACTGCTCTGGGGCATCAGGAAGGCAACCAGCTGGTGGCTTCACTTGCATCGCTGGATCTGTCGGAGCTGTACAGATTTCCCAAATGGCATAATGCTCTGTATCTCTCTCTTTACTGCATTGACAAGGCTGAAGACATGGATACGGTGCTGACAAGCTGGCTTCCACTGCTTGATAGTCATATAAGAATCGCTGACCTGGTTCTTTTCTATTTTGTGCGGAGAGGTGCCTTGTTTGCGCCGATGTCGATTGAGGTGCTGGAGCAGTGGCGGGATGCATGTATTGATCTGGCGGTGCGGACCCACGACGAATCGCTGGTGGAAAGTCTGATCTGTACAGAGGGGCGCTATTATAGTGATTATCCGGAGCTTGTTGAGGTTGTTCAGGGCATGGTAGAACGTGGGTCATCGGTGATTACAAAGGCGCTGAGGCGTAATGGGGTGGTGACATGATCGTAAATGAGCAGAAATTCAGGCATTGTTGCAGGTATAGTTCAGCAAAACCAAACTCTCAGTTATTACGGGCATTACTCAAATTTAAACTGTGATGCGCACAACAGGGAATTGCAATGAAACTAATATCTTACAAAATGTCCGATGATTCAGGATTCGCACCAAATCCGTTTTTTGGCGTATTGACGCTTGCAACCTGTAAGGCCGGAATTCGGCGGTCCTCAACAAGAAAAGAAGGCGATTGGATAGCCGGGTTTGGTTCCAAATCTATGTGTGGTGACGAGGTTGGTAACGAGCGCCTCATATTTTTGATGGAAGTAAAAGAAAAAATCCCACTAGAAAACTATTACAAAAGCTATCCCCCAAAACGCCCAATTCCTCGTGGGAATAGCACCCATGTTGCTGGCACCATAAAAAATGTCAGAAGGGGGTGCTGCGGAAGCCGCCAGGAAGATAGTAATTCTGTCGCAGATTTACGGAAGGATCGAGGAGACAATATTTATAGGTTTGTTGGCAACACTTACGAAGTATTACCAAATAGATTTCATCCAGCAGAAAAGCCTGAGCATAAGGTAAGGGATATATCTGGCAGGTATGTCCTCATATCCACTAACTTTTACTATTTCGGGGGTGGATACGAAGCTGACGGCAGAACTGGTTATTTCCTTCCTGAGGCGATACAACGTCCAAACTTAGTCCCTGGCCAATCAGGTTACGGAACCATCACAGAAGGGAGCGAGATACCGTTGATTAAATACATCCAAGAGCGTTTCAAAAAAAATGGTATCTATGGTCGCCCTTTCCGCTGGCCCCCAAACAATGAAAGCTGGAAAAAAGATGAAAATTATATTCAGCCGTAAAGGCTTTGACAGTGGAACCGGATGTGCTCCCAACCCCATCATGCATGACGGTACTATGATTTCTCTCCCCATACCCGATCGTCACGGTACGGTTACCTACAGTGATCTGACAGTTGAAGGGCACAACTTAGGAAAGCTTGTTACTGACCTGAAGGGGAAAAGGATAAGCAGCTCAAAAAGGCAGGTTCCTCTGACTGCATGCGACCGTGCCCATCTCGACCCTGATCTGACACGAGACATCTGCACAAGAAAATCCGACTGGAAAGCAGCTTTGGGGCAATGCGGCAGTGCGGCAGGTGTGCTGCATAATCATAATGTCGGCATTGGAGATCTTTTTCTTTTTTTCGGGTGGTTCCGGCAGTGTGAGGTAGTTGATGGTATTTACCGCTACGTGCGAAGCGCTCAGGATATTCATGCACTGTTTGGTTATCTTAGAATTGGATATATCCTCCAGATTGGGAAAGTTCCGACTCCTGATTGGGCACAGCAGCACCCGCATTTGCATGGCACGCGGCAAGGCAGAAACGTATTGTATGTTGCAGCAGACTCGCTTGGACTGCCGGGCATTGAACATCTTCCCGGCGCTGGTACATTGAAGTTCAATGAATCTCTGCAACTGACCGCACCTGACATGAATCGAAGTTTTTGGCGAGTGCCGAGCTGGATGTATCCTGATGAAGGAAAACCGCCTCTGTCGTCGCACGAAAAGATAAGCCGATGGCAGTTACCAACGGATAATGATGGATTCTGCTGTTTGGAGTCTGTAGCAAGAGGGCAAGAATTTGTATTGGATACAAGCTTTTATCCGGAAGCTGTAAATTGGGCTTTAAGTTTCATATCAGAATAGCGGAGGAATTTATGCCTTATTTGTCGTTATTTCGAATGCCAACTCAGATTAAAATTACCGGAAGATCTTCCAGTATTACAAATGCTTTCATAAATTCTATAATTCCTGTGGTGCATCCTTCAAGCGGACAAGTAAAAAAAGCGTTAGAAATTCTAGGAATGTCACCAGAATCTTTTCAATGTGCATTTTGTGGTGACACCGCAACGGAATGGGATCATTTGCGTCCACTTGTGGTAAATAAAAGGCCAACGGGATACATTTCAGAAATTCATAACCTTGTACCTTGCTGTGGAAAATGCAATCAATCAAAAGGAAACAAGCCATGGGAGGCATGGATGAGAAGTGATGCCAGGCTGTCACCAAAAACCAGGGGGATAAGTGATATCGAACTGAGAGTTAAGCGACTTACTGCATATGAGCAATGGGGGAAACCGACCAGGATGAATTTTGAAATGATAATAGGAGATGAAGCGTGGACGCAACATTGGAAAAACCACGAAAAAGTACAGGATGCCATGAAGGGAGCGCAGGTCTTGGCTGAAAAAATAAACAAAACAATTTTGGATGCTTATTCAGCTGGTCGTGATTTGTGAGACATTCTGAGGGGTAGAATAAGCAATATACCGATCTACGGAGCAACATGTATAAAGATTAAACTTTGGAAGTCTGAAAGGCATAAAAAATGTGTTGTTTTAAAATAAATCGCCGGCCATGAGGGTAACGCCCCATGACCGGCTTTGATTCGTTTGACACCTTGAAAACTACAGCGTAAAGCGGGCCACCATCTGCTGCAGTTCAGTGGCCGAGCCGGCCAGTTGATTGGCGGAACTGCGGGTCTCTTCTGCGCCGCTGGCGGCCTCGCTGATCACGCTGGTGATATGGTGCATGTTTTCGGAGATGCCGGAGGTGCTGGCGGATTGCAGATCAGCGGCCTGGGCCACCTGCGCCACATGCTGTTGTA
The DNA here is from genome assembly GCF_034008105.1 of Trichlorobacter sp. Classification (NCBI taxonomy): domain Bacteria; kingdom Pseudomonadati; phylum Thermodesulfobacteriota; class Desulfuromonadia; order Geobacterales; family Geobacteraceae; genus Trichlorobacter; species Trichlorobacter sp. The sequence continues at coordinate 150,935 of NZ_JAVEPN010000004.1, read as the reverse complement.
ACACACCGATCTTCTGGCGGATGGAGATGATCGCTTCGCAGGAGAGCCTCGCCCCTTCCCCCCCTTCATGGACCTGGGTTGAACTCTGTTCCATGGCAGAAACTACCGTTTTTACATCGTTTTGCAGGGCGGTGATAATGCCTTGAATCTCGCGGGTAGCGGTTGTGGTCCGCTCGGCCAGGCTGCGCACCTCATCGGCCACCACGGCAAAGCCGCGGCCCTGCTCCCCGGCCCGGGCAGCTTCGATGGCGGCGTTCAGGGCCAGCAGATTGGTCTGATCGGCAATATCGCCAATGGTTTCAAGGATATCGCCGATGCGGGTGGAGGTGGCCCCGAGGGATTTGACCGCCTCGGTGGTCTGCCCCATCTGGGCTTCAATACTCTCCATGGTGCCGGCCATGGTGGCGATGACCTGCTCGCCGTTGCTGGAGACCTGCTCGGCATCGGAGGCCATGCTGGCCATCTCTGAGCAGCTGCGGGAGATGTCGGCGCTGGCCGCAGCCATCTGTTCCACCGAGTCGCTGGCCGAACGGGATTGGCTGGCTGCCAGTTCGGTGCCCTGGGCGATGCTGCCGGCGGTTGTCAACAGATGACCCGAGGCGCTGGTGACCTGGCTCGAGGTGGTCTGGATGCCGGAGATCATGCCGCGCATGGCGGTCTGCAGGGTGTCGATGGCGCGGATGATGGCGCTGATCTCGTTGTTGCGCTTGGCAGAGATCTTTTGGCTCAGGTTGCCCTGGGTCATGTTGGTCAGAAATGCGATGATCCGCTGCAGGGCATCATTGACCGACCAGAACAGCAGGCCGCCGAAAAAGGCGCCGATGAGCACAAAGGCCGCCGTTGCGGCGATGGCCAGTCCCAGGGGCAATTCGCGTCCAGCGCCGACACCGAAGATGATGCACAGGCTGTAGCAGAAACAGAGCAGATAGATGCGGGTCCTGATGGTGAGGTGCAGGTAGAGGTTGAGAATGGCGTTCATGGTTGCGGCTCCTGCTAGTTTTTCGGCATGGTCTCGTCGACCAGCTTGGTGATGTCTTCAGAGATATCGACAGCTTCTGTACCGCTGGCCAGATAGAGCAGTTCACGTTTGACCACCACTGCTGCCAGGCCTTTGGTGGCCCCTACCCTGGTGGCTGCCTGCTCGATGGCGGCCAACAATTCCCTGGTCAGCTTCTCCTGGGTCTCCAGTAACCCTTTTTCAGCGTTCATGCCGAACTTCTGGAATTCTTCAACCTTTTTCTGAAACTGTTTAGCCTTGGCCTCCCGCTGGGCTGGCGCCAAGGTCGGCAGCTGGCGTTCGATGTCCGCCTTCAACTTGTCAAGTTGACGTCGTTTGCTATCCACCTGTTTCTGCAGTTTTCCTTGCTGGGCCTTGATCTTGGCTTGGGCTGCTTTGCCCAGGGCTGACTCGGCCGAGATGCGGTTGATATCCACCAGGCCCAACCTGGAGCTGGTCGCTGTGGGAGTGACTGAATCAGGAGCTGGCGTGGTAATCGGCAGCGTCGGCAACAGACTTAAGGGGGGGGCGGTGATGGGGGCCGGCGTTGCCTCATCTGCAGCCAGCAGAGGGATGGCAGAGGCGACCAAAAGCGACGTAGCACAGAGCAGTTGCAGCAAAAAGCGGTTCATAGAGGGCCTTTCAGGTGCAAAATGAATCTTTTATAGCGCATTTTCCGGCCAGGTACCAGTGCTAGCTGAGGGGTTGCGCATTTTTTAATCATGCGATTGAGGCGGCTGCTGGCTGGTTTGTGTTTCTGGCGAAATCCGGTAGACTTGAGCTGCCAGGAGGGTGTTGTGGGAATTTTGATGCGGATCATCGTCGTCGTGGCGATACAGTGCTGCCTCGCAGACCAGGCGCTTGCCAAGCCGCTGGTTGTGGGTGGGGACCGCGACTACCCGCCCTACGAATTCATCGACAAGCAGGGCAAGCCGGCCGGCTACAATGTTGAGCTTACCCGGGCCATCGCCGAGGTGATGGGCTTGCAGGTTGAGTTCCGGCTGGGTGGCTGGTCGGAACAGCTGAGCGACCTGAAGTCCGGTCGGATCGAGCTGTTGCAGGGTATTTCCTGGTCCGAAAGCCGGGCCGCCAGCATCGATTTCACCCCACCTCATACCATGGTCAACCATGCCATCTTTGCCCGTACGGAGACCCCAGCAGTCAGTTCACTGGAGGAGCTGCAGGGTAAGCGGGTGACCTTGCACCGTGACGGCATCATGCATGAGCAGTTGATGGCCATGGGCTACGCCAGCGATCTGGTGCCGACCCCAACCCCGGCCGACGCCCTGCGCCTGTTGGCGGCGGGTGAGTGTGACTACGCGGTGGTGGCGATGGTGCCGGGGATGTACATCATCCGGGAGTATAAGCTGACCAACCTGGTGCCAGTGGCCCGCAGCATCGCTTCGCAAAAATACGGTTATGCCGTGCGCAAAGGGAACGACGAGCTGCTGGCCCGCTTTACCGAAGGGTTGGCGATCCTGAAGAAGACCGGTCAGTACGATACCATTCATGCCAAGTGGTTGGGGGTGTTGGAGCCGGCCAAGCCGACCTGGCAGGAGGCGCTCAAAGCCGCAGCGATTCTGGCAACGCCGCTGATTGTGGTGCTGGGTGGCACGGTGCTCTGGAGCTATTCATTACGACGGCAGGTGGCACAACGTACCGCCTCGCTCAGCTCTGCCCTGGAAGAACTGCGTCTCAACCAGCAACAGCTGGTACAGGCCGACAAGATGGCGGCACTAGGGATTCTGGTTTCAGGGGTGGCCCATGAGATCAATAACCCCAACGGAATGATTTTGTTGAATATGCCGATCCTGAAAGAAGCCTACGCCGATGCCGTTGAGCTGCTGGAGGAGCGCTATCAGCGCGAGGGTGATTTTCCACTGGGCGGGCTGCCCTACAGCCGCATGCGGCGTGAGTTGCCGCTGATGATGGACGAAATGCACGACGGCGCCAAGCGGATCAAGCGGATTGTGGAGGATCTCAAGGATTTTGCCCGGCGGGATGACCGCGCCACCCAGGAGCAGATCGATCTGAATGAAGTGGCGCAAACTGCCGTGCGGCTGGTGGAGCGGTCACTGCGGACCGCTACTGACCGGTTCGAGGCCAGCTATGCTAAGCAGCTACCGCAGGTGTGTGGCAACCGTCAGCGGATTGAGCAGGTACTGGTCAATCTGCTTTTGAACGCCTGTCAGGCCCTGTCCGACAGTAGCCGGGGCATCTTTCTGACCACGTTCTGCGACCCGACCGGACCTTCAGTCGGCCTGACCCTGCGGGACGAAGGCAGCGGCATCGCCCCAGAACACCTGGCCCGCCTGACCGACCCGTTTTTTACTACCAAGCGGGAGAGTGGCGGTACCGGCCTGGGCCTGTCGGTTTCCAGCGGCATTGTTAAGGAACATGGTGGCAGTTTGAACTTTGACTCAACGCCGGGGCAGGGCACCACCGTCACTTTGGTGCTCCCCGCGGTTACGGAGAATCTTTTATGACTGAAGCACGGTACCCCGCCTTTGGCATCCTGTTGGTGGACGATGAACCGGCCTGGTTGCGTTCGGTGGCGCTGACCCTGGAGCGTTCAGCCGGCATCAGCAATATCCGCAGTTGCCAGGACAGCCGCCAGGTGATGGGATTGCTGGCCGAAGGGGGGGTCGGACTGGTGCTGCTGGACCTGACCATGCCGTACCTGTCTGGTGAAGAGTTGCTGGGGATGATTGCCGAACAGTATCCAGAGGTTACCTGCATCGTGATCAGCGGTCTGAATCAGGTGGAGACGGCGGTTAAGTGCATAAAATTGGGCGCCTTCGACTACTTTGTCAAAACGGTGGAGGAAGACCGGCTGGTGGGCGGCGTGCTGCGGGCGATCCGCATGCAACAGCTTGAGCAGGAGAACCGCGAGGTGAGCAACCGGTTGATCTCAGGTGGTCTGCATCATCCGGAAGCCTTTAGCGGTCTGGTAACGGCCGATTCGGGGATGTTGGCCCGTTTTGCCTATGTGGAGGCGGTGGCCAAAAGCCCTCAGCCGCTCTTGATCACCGGCGAAAGCGGCACCGGCAAGGAACTACTGGCCAAGGCCGCCCACAGGTTAAGCGGTTGCAAAGGGCCGCTGGTGGCGGTCAATGTGGCCGGCCTGGACGACACCGTCTTCAGCGACACCCTGTTTGGTCACCTGCGCGGCGCTTACACCGGGGCCGAGCAGCCGCGCAAGGGGATGATCGAGGAGGCAGCCGACGGCACCCTGTTTCTGGACGAGATCGGTGACCTTTCCATTGCATCGCAGGTCAAGCTGCTGCGACTGCTGCAGGAGGGGGAGTACTTTCCGTTGGGCAGCGACCGTCCCAAGCGGCTGCGGGCCCGGGTGATGGTGGCAACCCACGCTAACCTGGCGGCCCGTGAGGCGGCCGGTCAGTTCCGGCGTGACCTGTACTACCGCCTGCGCACCCATCAGCTACAACTGCCGCCGCTGCGGGAGCGGCGCTGCGACATCCCCCTGTTGCTGGAGCACTTCCTGGCCGAGGCGGCCCAGACGCTGGGTAAGAAGAAACCGACCCCGCCCCGTGAACTGGCCCAGTTACTGGCCACCTACTCCTTTCCCGGTAATGTGCGCGAGCTGAAGGCATTGGTCTACGATGCGGTCAGCCTGCACAGCAGCGGTGTACTGTCCATGGACAGCTTCGTCACCGCCATCGGTGCCGACACCGGGACGGTTCAGCCGTTGGAGGATGGAGAACGGCGCAATCCGTTTGCCTGCTGTCAGCGATTGCCAACCTTCAGCGAGGCAGCAGAGCTGTTGGTTGCAGAGGCATTGGCCCGCAGCAACAATAACCAGACCATTGCTGCCCGCATGCTGGGCATCTCCCAGCCAGCACTATCCAAGCGCTTGAGACAGCGGGAAGTTTAACGATAGTGCTACCCTCATAACCGGCGTTATAATCATAACGCCGGTTGTTTTGCTGCAACCAGCTTAATTTGTTCAGCTAATCCGTGGTTTCACCTCATCTGCCATAACCTGGGTTATACCCCTTCGCCGCTTCCGGCATCTCCCTGAAGTAAAATAAACTTCATAATAACGATATCTTGGGCAAGCAAGAATAACTTGGCACCGTTAATGCTCTGGTGAGGGTAACGCTTTGGCTGTTGCCCGATTTGAGCAGTACAACCATAGGAGGTATGCCATGTTGATGTTCTGGATTCAGTTTGCCCTGGTACTTGGTGCGGTATTGATCGGTATCCGTCGCGGCGGTGTCTCACTGGGCCTGATTGGCGGTCTGGGAGTCGCGGTTTTGGTGCTGGGGTTCCGCAGTGCCCCGTCTGAGCCGCCCATCGCGGTGATGCTGATTATCCTGGCGGTGGTGACCGCCTCGGCCACCCTGCAGGTGGCTGGTGGCCTGGATTATCTGGTGCAGCTGACCGAGCGGATGCTGCGGGCCCATCCCAAGTACGTCACCATCCTGGCCCCCCTCTCCACCTTTTTCCTGACGGTCTGCTGCGGTACCGGCCATGCCGTGTACGCCCTGCTGCCGGTGATCGCCGACGTGGCCCTCAAGACCGGTATCCGACCGGAGCGGCCGATGGCCATCTCCAGCGTGGCCTCCCAGATGGGGATTACCGCCAGCCCAGTGGCGGCGGCGGTAACCTTCTTTCTCGGTTTTGCCGCCAAGTCAGGCTACCCGGTGACCCTGGTGGATATCATCCTGGTGACCATGCCGGCCGGCGTAGTGGGCCTGCTGGTGGCGGCCATCTGGAGTTTTAACCGCGGTCTGGATCTGGACAAGGACCCCGAATATCAGCAGCGCTTGCAGGACCCTGAATTCCGTAAGTCGCTGGATGCCGATGTGACCACCCTGGGCAAGGCGATCCCGCTGACTGCCAAGATTTCGGTGCTGCTGTTCTTTGCCGGCGTGGGCTCGATCATCTTCCTGGCCAGTTTCCCGGAACTGCTGCCGCTGGGGCATAATGGCAAGCCGGTGGCCATGACCACCGTGGTGCAGTTTGTGATGCTGGCCTTTGGCGCCTTCATCATGTTTGCCGCCAACGTCAAGGCCAAGGATATCGCCCATTCTAGCGTCTTTACCGCAGGTATGATCGCTGTCGTCTCCATCTTCGGTATCGCCTGGATGAGTGATACCTTCATCTCCGCCAACAAAACCTATCTGATCGATAACATCGGCGTGATGGTCAAGTTGGCTCCCTGGACCTTTGCCATCGCCACCTTCTGCATCTCGGCCTTTGTCAAGAGCCAGGCCGCTACCCTGGCGATCACCCTGCCGCTGGGTCTGGCCCTGGGGCTGCCGGTGCCGCTGCTGCTGGGTCTGATGCCGGCCAGTTACGCCTACTTCTTCTTCGCCTTCTACCCCAGTGACCTGGCTGCCATTAACATGGACCGTACCGGCACCACCCATATCGGCAAGTATCTGCTCAACCACAGCTTTATGGTCCCCGGTCTGATCGGTGTCAGTGTCTCCACGGTCTGCGCCTATATGATCTCACGGGTGCTGTTCTAAACTGGACGGTATGGTCCGGTTGACAGGAGTAAAATCAGGGATAGGCTGTGTAGTAACAACCGATTAGACATTTTTAACTGTGCGGTCCCGCCGGTCATCCGGCGGGCCGCTTTGTCCTGTCAGGCGAGAAAGGAGAACAACCATGAAACAGGTGCGATTGGTGATGCTGCTGCTGGGGCTGCTGGCCCTGCTTATGCCGAGCAACGGATTGCTGGCGGCAGCAGAGGGGGCTGCGCTGGCCCAGCTGCATCAGGCCAACAAGGTTGCCTGTGCCGACTGCCACGGCAAGGGCAAGCGGATTGTGGTGGATGACAGCGAGCGGGGCATCAACCAGCGCTGCATCAACTGCCATGGCAATCTTGATGTGCTGGCGGTCAAGGACAAGGGACACATCAAGCCTCACCAGTCCCATCTGGGCGAGATCAACTGCACCGTCTGCCACCGGGGCCATGAACAATCCGTTGCCTACTGCAACGGCTGCCATACCTTTAATCTGCCGATGCCTGGTGGTACCGCCAGCAAGAAGGATCAGCAGCCGGTTCGCAAGCCAGCTAAGCAACGCATAGAGACCACCGACCTGGTGGTGATCGGCGCCGGGGCGGCTGGCATGACCGCCGCCATCACGGCCCACGATGCCGGCGTCAAGGTGATTGTGCTGGAAAAACAGCCAATTACCGGCGGCAACAGTATGCTGGCGGCCGGCGGTATGAACGCCGCCGAGACCAGGTTCCAGCAGGCCAAGGGGATCAAGGATTCGGTGGATCTGATGTACCAGGACACCATGAAGGGCGGTAAGAACACCAACGATCCTGAGCTGGCCATGATTTTGGCCAAGAATTCGGCCGCGTCGGTGGACTGGCTGACCTCGATCGGCGCCGATATCAGTGATGTGGGTCGCATGGCCGGCGCCAGCGCCAACCGCACCCACCGCCCGACGGGCGGGGCTGCTGTGGGTGCCCATATCGCCAATGTCCTGAAACAGAATGCCGTTGACCGTAAGCTGGACGTGCGGGTCAACAGTAAGGTGGTTAAGATTATCAGCGACCAGCAGGGCCGGGTGAGCGGGGTGCAGGTGGAAGGCAAGCACCGTGGCCTCTATACTATCAAGGCCAAGGCGGTGGTGCTGACCGCCGGCGGTTTCTCCAACAATCCGGAGCAGGTGGCCTACTATCGTCCTGAATTCAAGGGGATGACCACCTCCAACCAGCCGGGCGCCACCGGCGACGGCATGGTCTTGGGGGACCAGGCAGGTGGGGAGCTGCAAGATATGAAAGAGATTCAGATCCACCCCACCGTGGCGGCCGGCAGCCGGATCCTGATCACCGAGGCGGTGCGGGGCAACGGCGCCATCCTGATCAACCGTGAGGGGAAGCGGTTTGTGAACGAACTGACCACCCGCGACAAGGCTTCGGAGGCAACCCTGGCCCAGACCGGCAAGTCGGCCTTTCTGGTGTTTGACGAGGGGATTCGCAAGAGTCTGAAGCAGATCGACGGTTATTTCCACCTGGAGCTGGTCAAGGAGGGTGCTACGCCCCAGCAGTTGGCTACGGTGCTGGGTATGCCGCCCGAGGTCCTGGCGCAGACCATCGAGACCTACAATCAGGCGGTTGATGCCAAGAATGACACGGAATTCAAGCGTCCCGACCTGCCTCGCGCCCTGCGCACTGCCAAGTACTACGCCATTGAGGTGAAGCCGGGGGTCCATTACACCATGGGCGGCCTGAAGATTACCCCCGCTGCCCAGGTGGTGGCCAAGAACGGCAAGCCGATGCCGGGCTTCTTCGCGGCCGGCGAGGTGACCGGTGGGGTGCATGGCGCCAACCGACTGGGAGGCAACTCGATCTCCGAAACCATTACCTTCGGTAGAATTGCCGGGGCCAGTGCCGTCAAGTTGGTGAAGGGCGGTAAGTAGCCGCATTATAAACTAAACCTTGGCGTTAACGGCGGGGCGGGACACCGCCCCGCCGTTTCGCAGGCCTGCGCCTCGCTCTGGCAATCGGTCGCGGAGTCTGTTAGACTGCCCTGCAGTAACCGTAAGCCTGCCTTTGGCAGGCACCCGCCGATCTGAGGGACCAATGGAACTTTTTCAAGATCTGTTCGAACGCCTCGGTCTGTTTGCCATCCTCTTTATTTTCCTGATTCGTTTCAAGGCCTTCAAACGTCTGCTAACTGGTGACGCCAGCGGCCACGACAAGCTGGTGCTGTCGCTCTTGTTCGGTCTGGCCGGCGTGGTGGCCACCTACAGCGGCTTTCCATTTCAGGGGGCCATTGCTAACCTGCGCGGCGTGGCGGTGGCCTTGGGTGGCATTCTCGGTGGGCCGCTGGTTGGGCTTGCGGCCGGGCTGGTGGCGGGCAGTCATCGCTACCTGATGGATATGAACGGCCTGACCTCCCTGTCATGCGGGGTTGCAACTGTGTTTCAGGGGCTTCTGGCGGCGTTGCTCTACCATCGCCTGCGGCGTCGCGCGTTTGATGTGGTGGCGGCCTTCTCGGTGGGTGCGGTTAATGAGCTGATCAAGATGGGCTTTATCCTGTTGCTGGCCCGTCCCTTTGAGGCGGCACTCAATCTGGTGCCGAAGCTGGCCGTGCCTTCTCTGTTGGTTAACGGCTTGGGGACAGCCGTTTTTATCCACTTGATTTCGACGGTCTATCGCGAGAAAGAGCTGGCCAAGGCCGAGCAGGCCCAAAAGACGCTCACCATTGCCCTGCAGACGCTGCCGGTGCTGCGCAACGGACTGACCAGCGAAGCAGCTCGGCAGACGGCCGGCATCGTCCGTAACCTGGCCGGGCTGGATGCGGTTTTCATTGCCGACGGACGAGGACTACTGGCAGGAGAAACAGCACATGATGCCATCGTATTGGAAAAGATCGTTACCAGCGTCATCGTCCAGCAGGCGCTCGCTACGGGGACTGTCATGCAGGCCGGCAGCGCCGGCGAAGTGGGCTGCACCATAGCTGAGTGCGGGCTACGTTCTGCGGTTGTGGTCCCGCTGAAGAAGCAGGAGCAGACTATCGGCGTACTGGGACTATTCAGGACCGAAGGGCTCGGCATCGGCCTACTGGATCTGGAGCTGGCCACCGGCTTGTCGCAACTGTTTTCGAACCAGCTTGAACTGGGCGAGATTGAGAATCACCGTCGTCTGGCAGCAGCAGCCGAGATCAAGGCACTGCAGGCCCAGATCAATCCGCATTTTCTGTTCAACGCCATCTCAACCATCAAGAGTTACATCCGTACCGATCCGGGGGTTGCCTCGCAGCTGCTGGTGCATCTGGCGGAATTTTTCCGAAAGACTACCAGCACTGCAGTGCGTGAGGTGCCGCTGGCGGTGGAGCTGGAACACTGCGAGGCCTACCTGGCCATCGAAAAGGCTCGTTTTGAGGAGCGGATCAGGATGCGTTACTCCATTGACGAGGCTGCGCTGTCCTGCCCCGTGCCGCCTTTGATCCTGCAGCCGCTGGTCGAGAACGGCATCCGGCACGGCATTCTACCCAAGGAGACCGGCGGCGAGATCACCATCAGCGCCACCATGGGCAGCCATGACCTACATATCAGGGTTGCAGACAACGGGGTGGGCATGAGCCAGGAAAAGGTTGCAGGACTGTTGTCCGAGCAGTCAACTTCGTCCCGAGAGGGGCTGGGTATCGCGCTTAAAAACGTCAATAGCCGACTGATAGCGCTGTACGGCACAGAAAGGGCCTTGAGTATTGAAAGCGAACCAGGTATCGGCACTACCATCTCCTTTTCGATCCCGGTGACCGTGTGAGGGTGACGGTCTTTCTGATCGATGATGAGGCACCGGCTCGCAGAGAGTTGCGCTACCTGCTGGAGCAGGCCGGCGACCTTGAGGTGGTCGGCGAGGCGGCCACGGCGGCGGAGGGGTTGCGCCTGCTACGGCGACACAAGCCGCAGGTGGCGTTTTTGGATATACAGATGCCCGGCATGACCGGCATTGAACTGTCCGAGATTCTGCAGGAACTGCCGGAGCGGCCCCTGATTGTTTTTTCAACCGCCTACAGTCAGTTCGCGGTAGATGCCTTCAACCTGGAGGCATTTGATTATCTGCTCAAGCCGGTCACTGAGGAGCGACTCGCCAAGACGCTCGACAAGCTGCGCAAACAGCTGTCAACTGCCAAGCAGGATCAGGAGCGTACCCGGAACGATGCCCCTGGCGATGACCGCAAGTGGGTTGCGGTGCGTCAGGGGGGGAGAATCATGCCGCTGGCGCCGCACAGTATCGTCTTCATCAAGGCGTGCGAGGCCTCAACGATGATCCACGCCAACGGACAGCTGTACCAGGCCAACCTTACCGTCAGCGCCCTTGAGGAGCAACTCGCGCCGTTTGGTTTCTTCAGGGCCCATCGTAACGCGCTGGTCAACCTGAGCTGCATTCAAGAGATCGTGCCCTGGTTCAACGGCAGCTGCAAGCTGGTGATGAACGACCACGGCCGGACCGAGATCGTGGTCAGCCGTTACCATGCCAAGGAACTCAAGCGACACCTAATCACCCACCGCTGACCAGTACCCTGCCATTCACCCCTTCTTTTTTGCCATTCAGGCCGTAAATCTGCCGTTCACCAACTGATGATTGCAGTGGCACAACTGCGCGTTATGCTGAGACTACCCGTGCCAACAGTAGCGATGGCCGTTGCGGCAGGTGGCGCGGGACGCACGGCGCAGCATAAACCCAAAGGAGGAAGCGTATGTCCCAGACCCATGATGAGCAGGAGATCCGTTTAGAAGGTGGTTTTAGCAGGCGTGACTTCATCAAGACCGCTGCTGCAGTCGGTGCAGGCGTCTTGGCGGTGCAGGCGGTGGGGGGCGTGCGGGAGGCCAGTGCCGCCGAAGAGGCCAAGAAGGAAGCCGCTGCAGCAACAGCTGCTGCAGCCGGCAAGAGTGCCCTCAAGCTGGATCAGGTGCTGAAGGTGGCCCGCGAGAAGATGTATCCCCGCTGCCGGGTCTGTCCCGAGTGTGACGGTGTGGCCTGCTCTGGCGAGGTGCCGGGCATGGGTGGCATCGATTCTGGCGCGGCGTTTCGTAACAACCTGACCGCATTGGAGAAGTACAAGTTGAAGATGGTGACCTTCCACGAGGTCAAGAAACCTGACACCAGCCTGACCTTGTTCGGTGTCAAGCTGTCGATGCCGATCATGTCTGCGGTTACCGGCGGTGTCACCTACAACATGGGCCTGCAGGGCAAGGTGTCTGAAGAGGAGTACATGGAGGGCATTGTTGCCGGGTGCATCCAGGCCGGTACGATCGGCTTTGCAGCAGACGGAATCGGCGATCCGCTGTCGGTGTATGAGACCCGCCTCAAGACCGTGGCTAAATATCGTGGCCAGGCAGCCGCACAGATCAAGCCGCGCACCCAGGCCGAGATCATTGAGCGGATACGCCTGATTGAACAGTCCGGCGCGCCGTTTTTTGCCGTCGATATCGATTCGGCCGGTCGTGCCTCACGGGCGCTGCCAGGCAGGACGGTCGAGCCGAAGAGTCTGAAACAGTTGAGGGAAATTTCCAAGTCAACCAAGCTGCCGTTCATCATCAAAGGTGTCATGACCGTTGATGAGGCGAAAAAGGCGATTGATGTGGGTGCCGCCGGGATCGTGGTTTCTAACCACGGCGGACGGGTGCTTGATCACACACCTGGGTCAGCTGCGGTGCTTGCGGCCATTGCCGATAGCGTCAAGGGCAAGATCGTGATTCTCTCCGACGGCGGGATACGTTATGGCGCCGATGTGCTCAAGTCGCTGGCATTGGGGGCCGATGCGGTGCTGGTGGGACGTCCGCTGATCAGAGGGTCGGTCGGTGGCGGACCAGAAGGGGTGGCCCTGATCCTGAAAAAGATGCAGGGAGAACTGGTGGTTGCCATGACGCTGACCGGGACCGCTGATGTGAAAAAGGTCAGCCGGAGTATCCTGGTTTAAGTCGTCGTATCCCTTGCCCCGGCAGGGCAGCGTCTGCCGGGCAGTGTCAGGAGTCGCCCATGTATAGAACCGTTTTACTGACCATTTGTCTGATGCTAGCGCTTTGCGGGCTGGCTGGTGCAACCGGGGGGGGCAAGACGCTTCTCTACGGTGGCGCGGGCCAAGGGCGGGTAACCTTTGATGGCCGTGTCCATGCCAGCAAGGGATTTGTCTGTAACGATTGCCACAGCGCTATCTTCGAAACCAAAAAGCAGGCCCTGATAACCATGCAGGATCACTTTCAGGATAAGGCCTGCTTTGTCTGCCACAACGGCAAGCGGGCCTTTGCGGAGTGTGATGCCTGCCACCGCAGATTTGACACACCCGCCAAGACGGTGGTCAAGCTGTGCGGCGCTGCCAGCGTGGTGGACGGCCTGATCACCCCGCATAAGGCAGCGGTTGAAAAGGCCACCGGCTTTAGCCTTGATGTGGTCAAGAGCAATGCCGGCAAAGGCTTGATTGATCTGGTGGACCAGAAGTGCGACGCCTCGCTGGCCTCGGCCTCGGTAGAGACCGTTGCCAAGGGTGCCAAGGCGGCTGGCCGCGAACTGGATAGTTCAAAGATGCAGTTGCATGCCATTCAGATGGATCAGGTGGTATTTGCGGTGCATCCATCCAACAAGGTGCAGGCCATGACCTTCCAGCAGCTGAATGATATCCACACCGGCAAGATTCGAAACTGGAAGGATTTGGGCGGTGCAGATCAGACGATCAAGGTCGTGACCGACACCCTCTCCAGTGCCACCCGAGGCCTGATCAAGCAGGCGGTCTTGAAGAACGAGGAATATCTTGCTGAAACGTTGGCGGTCAACGTGGCTACCATCAGCGATGAGGTGGCCAAGGATCCGGCTGCCATCGGCGGCCTCGGTGCCGGATTTGTGAAACCAGGGGTGGTGGTGGTCAAGACTGACAAGATTGAGCGGCCCTTGGGGTTGATCACCATCGGTGCACCTTCGGAAAAGGTACAGAAGATAATTGATGCGTATAAGGCCGCAGTGGCTAAATAGCAGCCCGTAAGCGGCGGTACTCAGGCGGGCCACCCAGAAACTGGATGGCCCGTTTTTTATCTCACCGGTTTGACTTCAACACCTACATCGTAGAGGGTGCTGCCGGCCCCCTGGTCGGTCAGCCGTTGGGAGGTAAGGGCGTTGACACCCCGTTTACCGTTGAGAAACTCTTGCCACCAGACCCCTTCGGTCACCACCGTGCCCGGCGGCACCCGCTCTGTGACCCGCAGGGTAAAGTTGACCTGGCCGTATTGATTGACCGCCTGCACGGCAGCTCCGTCCGTCAGCCCCCGCGTCGCTGCATCATCGGGGTGCATCAGCAGCAGCATCGCTTGCTGCTGATCCCGTAGCTGGTCTTGCTCGTAGAAGCTGGAGTTAAGGGCATAGGGGGTCACCGCCGGTTGCAGCCGCAGCGGAAAGCCGTCGCCCTCGGCGTGGGTCGGCAGCAGGCGAGGTAGCGGTTCCGGCTCACGGTCGTTTCGGATCTCGATCCTGCCCGATGGCGTCAGCCATGGCCCCCGCGGGGTAGACGGCGGGGCAAGCAGCACCGGCTCGCCGTTGCGCAGCCGCTCGGTGATGGCCCCGTCACGCCAGGGAGTCTCGTAATCCAGCAGTTGTTCGATCAGGCTATCGGCCGATTGGCTGAAAAACGGCTCATCCCAACCCATACCGGCCGCCAACATGCAGAAGGTATCCCAATTGCTCTTGGCCTCGCCGATGGGCGGGATCACCGCGCTGCAGCGCTGAGCGTGGTAGCTGCCGTAGCAGCGGTACAGGTCGGCATGCTCCAGAGAGCTGGTGGCCGGCAGTACGATATCGGCGTAGCGGGCGGTTTCTGTCAGAAAACGTTCATGCACCACCGTGAACAGGTCTTCCCGCTCAAGGCCCTGAATGATGGCGTTCTGATCCGGCGCAATGCTGGCCGGGTTGGAATGGTAGACGTACAGGCTCATCACCGGCGGATCATTCTCTTGGTTCAGGGCATGGCCCAGCTGATTCATGTTGATGATCCGGGTGGGGCCGGCCATGAAATCCTCCCGGGTGACGCGCGCCAGCGGAAAGGCCCCGCCGGTGGCGGTGGCGCACAGCAGACCGGCGCCGGGGCGTTGCCAGGCCCCGATACTGGCCGGCAGGCAGGTGATGCAGCGCACATTCATAGCGCCGTTGGCATAGCGGGTCAGGCCACTGCCCAGCCGGATGAAAGGGGCTCGGGCCGTTGCATACTGCCGGGCCATGCGGCGGATGGTCTCCGCCGGCAGGCCGCAGACCGTAGCCATCCGTTCCGGGGTGCAATCCGGCAGGATCGAGCGGGAAAATTCTTCAAAACCACGTACGCTCTGGTCGATAAAGGCCTGATCCAGCAGCCCCTCAGCCGCGATCACCTGCAGCATCCCCAAGGCCAGGGCGCCGTCGCTGCCGGGTCGGATCAGAAAGACCTCGTCCGAAGCCTCGCAGGTTGGGGTGCGGTAGGTGTCGATGGCCCACAGTCGGGCGCCGTTTTTGCGGGCCTGGCTGGCGTCGCGCATGGTGTGGATGCTGGTGGCGGCAGCGTTGATCCCCCACAGGATCACCAGGTCGCTCTGCTGCAGCTCGCTCTGGTCCAGGCCGGGGGTCTCGCCCATCACCGCCTGCCAGCCGGCCTCCTTGGCCGGTGAACAGATGGTGCGGGCCAGGCGGCTGGCCCCCAGCTTGTGGAAGAAGGGGTGGCCGCTGTTACGTTGTACCAACCCCATGGTGCCGGCGTAGGAATAGGGCAGGATCGCCTCAGCGCCGTGGCTGGCGATGATCGCCTGCCAGCGGGAGCAGATCTGCTCAACCGCCTCATCCCAGGAGATCGGCTCAAATCGGCCGCTGCCCTTGGGGCCGCTCCTGCGGAGCGGTGTGGTCAGGCGGCGGGGGGAGTGGACCGTGCGCTCGTAGTGTTGCATCTTGGGGCAGAGCAGGCCGCGGGTGGTTGGATGGTCCGGGTCGCCGGCCACGCTTACAGCGCAGCCGTCGACGACAGTCACCAGCAGGCCGCAGGCATCGGGGCAATCAAAGGGACAGACGGAGCGGTGAATGGTAGGCATGAGCAACCTTTGTCGGATAAATCGGTTAAACGGATAAAAACTCTTGACGTGGCCGGGTACTTATGGCTTGAAATAGCATACTTCAGATACCGAATGGAAGCGAGGAAGAGGGGTGCCGCTGTTGTTGAGCTAACCCCCCGCTGCCCCGCAGCCGTAAAGGGAACGAAAGCCCGTCGCCGCATGGCGAAACAACCACTGGGATCAAACCTGGGAAGGTGGGTGAGTAGGAAGCCCTGAGCCGGAATACCGCTCCATTTGCACGCTTCGGGGGAGGCATCCATGCAGCAGTCCATCTGTGACGATCCGTTGCTCGCTTCACGCACGATCACTACCGCAGCAATCCACCCCAGTCGTTTGCAGGGTCTTAGTCAATAACCTATTTTCAATCAGCAGGAGACGAGGAAGAGGGGTGCCGCTCTGCACGAGCCATTCCCCCGCTGCCCCGCAGCCGTAAAGGAAACGAACGCCCGTCGCCGCAAGGCGAAACAACCACTGGGTCAATCCTGGGAAGGTGGGCAAGTAGGCTGTCCTAAGCCGGAAGACCGCTCCAGCTGTAAAACCCGAGGGAGGTAGCAGCGATGAAACGCAGTAGAAAAACCTGTGCAGTGGTGGTGGGAGTGGTGTTGGCAACCAGTGGTGTCGCGCTGGCGGAGGAGCAGACGGCGAATCTGGGTGAGATTGTGGTCACCGCCACCCGTGATGAGGTGCCGATCGAGCAGGTGGGCAGTTCGATCACCGTGATCACGGCCAAAGAGATCGAGCAGCAGCAGAAGCAGACCGTGGCCGATGCGCTGCGGATGGTGCCGGGACTGGATGTGGTGCGCAGCGGAGGGGCTGGGCAAACGGTGTCGATTTTCATGCGGGGGGGCGATAGCCGCCATACCCTGGTGCTGATTGATGGTGTGGAGTTGAATGACCCCTCCACCACCGGTGGCGAGTACTACTTCGGTTTTCTGACCACGGATAACATTGAGCGTATCGAGGTGCTGCGCGGACCTCAGAGTACCCTCTACGGCTCCCACGCCATCGGCGGCGTGATCAACATCATTACCAAGCGGGGCAGCGGTAGGTCGACCGGCTTTGTCTCGGCAGAGGGCGGCTCGTTCTACACGGCTAAGGAATCTGCCGGCATCAGCGGTGGCACCGATCTGGTCAATTATAGCCTGTCGCTTTCCCGGCTTGACAGCAGCGGTATCTCGGCTGCTGCATCCCGTGACGGCAATCGTGAGGCTGACGGTTACCAGAATACCACCGTTGCTGCACGCTTGGGGATTACGCCTACTCAGAACAGTGATATCGATATGAGCCTGCGCTATACCAGGACGCGCAACGAGGCTGATAACGGCGGCGGTGCCGGTGCCGATGATCCAAACCGGGTCATGCGGAACGAAGAGCTGCAGTTCAGGACTCAAGGTGCGTTGTTGCTGTTTGATGACCTGTGGGAACAAAAACTGGGGGTTTCGCTCAACGACCTGACCCGCTCCGACGACAATGACCGCGATGCTGACCATCCGTTTGATTTTCAGCGCAGCGAATATCAGGGGCAGACCGTAAAATTCGATTGGCAGCATATCCTGCGACTGCACAAGAGCAACACCCTGCTGGTCGGTGCCGAAACCAAGGAGGAAAAGGCCAAATCAAAAAGTTATTACGAATATTTCAATGCAGGGACCAGCTCCGTCGATACGTCTACAAATATTTGGAATGAACAGTCCGCCCGTACTAACAGTCTCTACCTGCAGGACCAGCTTAACCTGTGGGATAGCTGGTTCTCCACGGCCGGGGTGCGGATAGATGACCATGACCGTTTTGGCAGCAAGGCCACCTACCGTTTCACCACCGCCTATCTGTTCAAGCAGACCGACACCAGGCTGAAAGGCAGCTATGGCACCGGCTTCAAGGCGCCTTCGCTGTATCAACTGTTTGCGCCACCTGCGCCTGCTATGGGTTTTCTTGGCGGCAACGCAGGATTAACACCAGAAAAGAGCAATGGCTGGGATATCGGACTAGAACAGGAGATATCGGAAATCAGCACAACGCTGGGCGCGACATGGTTCAGAAATGATTTTAAAGACCTAATTGCATATCAAAATCAGACCTATGAGAATGTTGCTCGTGCGTACACGCAAGGGCTTGAGGTTACGGTACAAGTTAACCCCATGAACGATCTGATGTTCAGTGCAGCCTATACGTATACCCAGACCAAAGACAAGGAAACTGGAGAGGCACTGTTGCGTCGTCCCAAGCATAAGCTGACCGCTGATGTAAATTACCGTTTTTTTGGTAAGGGCAACCTGAATCTCGGCCTGATCTATGTCGGTAATAGAAACGATCTGACTTTTCATCCAGTCACCTACGTACAACAAACTGTAACTCTTAAGGATTACATGGTAGTCAACCTGGCCGGTTCCTATGATGTCACCAAAAATCTGCAGCTTTTCGGCCGGATCGATAACCTGCTGGATCGTGAATATGAAGAGGTGCTGGGCTATGGCACCCCCGGTATCGGGGCCTACGCCGGGGTTAAGGTGTCATTTTAACGGATGAAACGGTTTTGTCTGCTCATAGTCTGGCTGATGCTGCTGGCGGCGGCCCCTGCTCAGTGCGGGGAGCCGCCCCGGCGGATCGTCTCGCTGGCCCCCAACCTGACGGAGCTGGTCTGCAGCCTGGGCTTGGAACGGCAACTGGTGGGGGTCACCAGCTACTGCGACCGGCCGGCCTCAGTCAAGGGCAAGCCGACCGTGGGTGGGCCAGCCAACCCGTCGCTGGAGGCGGTGCTGCGGCTGAAGCCCGATCTGGTGCTGCTGGATGAAGAGGGGGTAGGCGCCAACCTGTCGAAACGATTGCAGAAGCTTGGCATCAAGACGGTGATCTTCCGTGGTTCCCGGCTGGATCGGCTGGTGCCGGCTATCCGCCGGCTGGGCCATGAACTGGGGGTGCCCCAGGCTGCCGAACGGTTGGCTGGCCGAATCGAGGCGGGTCTGCGTAGCGACACGAAACAAAATCGACAAATACGCACCCTGTTTGTGATCTGGCCGGACCCGCTGGTGGCGGCCGGTCCCGGCTCGCTGTTGGACGATGTGCTGCAGCGGGTCGGCTTTGACAGCATTGCCGCAGATGCCCGCTCCGGTTATCCCCGGCTCTCGTTGGAGGCGGTGATTGCCCGTGATCCGCAGCTGATCGTGGTGGGTCAGGGAGAAACCTTGGGGGTGCCGTTGCAGCGGATGCTCAAGCACCTTTCGTCGCTGGATGCGGTCCGGCAGGGTCGGGTCTGCATGGTCAGCGATGCCCTCTACCGACCCGGTCCCCGGATACCGGAGGGGATTGCGGAGCTGAAGCGGTGTCTGGAGCTTGCTCGGCGGGGGCAACGGCCTTGAAACGGCATCCCCTGTTCATCATGCTGGGTTGTCTGGTGGTGGTGCTGCTGCTCTCGCTTTCGCTGGGACAGCAGCCGATCAACCTGTTACAGATTGATGAGTTGCAGCTGAAGATCCTGCTGGAGTTGCGGCTACCGCGGGTGGTGGTGGCGCTTTTGATGGGTGCAGCCTTGGGAGTGGCCGGAGCCATACTGCAGGGGGTCTTCCGTAATCCGCTGGCCGACCCCTATGTGCTGGGCACCTCCAGTGGGGCCGCACTGGCTGCGGCCTTCGGACTGTTGGCCAGTCAGGGAAGCGCCACCTGGCTGGTGCCCAGCCTGGCCCTGGTGGGGGCCCTGATGACCAGCGGGGTGGTGGTGGCCCTGGGGCGCGATGCCTGGGGGGTGCGGGCGGAACGGTTGCTGCTGTCCGGGGTGGGGATCGGGTTTTTTCTGTCCGCCATCCTGATGCTGGTGATGTCGTTGGCCCAGGCCGATGGGGTCAAGCGGGCCCTGCTCTGGATGGCCGGTGACCTGGCTGGCGCCGACTGGTCGCTGGTGCCGGCGGCAGCGGTGTTGATGCTGCTCGGTTTTGTACTGGGTTTGTCACGACGGCGGGGGCTGAATGCCCTGGCCCTGGGAGACGAGGTGGCCTTTGGCTTGGGGCTGGAGCCAGGGCGTGAGCGGATGCTGCTGGTGCTGGCGGCTGCACTCTTGACCGCTGCCGCTGTGGCCCTGGGGGGTATCGTCGGCTTTGTGGGCTTGATGGTGCCCCATGGCGTGCGGGTGCTGGTGGGGGCCGATGCCCGGCGGGTGTTGCCGTTGGCGGCGGTGGGTGGCGGTATGCTGCTCTGTCTGGCCGACACCCTGGGGCGCAGTCTGCTGCCGCCGATGGAGTTGCCGGCCGGTGTGGTCACCGCACTGATCGGCGCCCCCTGGTTTCTGATCATGCTGCGGCGGGGGATGCGATGAGCGGTCTTGCCTTTACACAGGTCAGCTTCAGCTATGGCCAGACCCCCTGCATTCGTCTGTTTTCGGTGCAGTTGGCCAAGGGCCAGCTGGTGGGTCTGATCGGCGCCAACGGCTCCGGCAAAACGACCTTGCTGCGGCTGGGGGCCGGTCTGTTACGGGCTGATCAGGGGCAGGTGACGCTGGATGGTAAGTCGGTAGGCAGCTGGCGGGGCCATGAGCGGGCCAGCCGTCTGAGCTATCTGCCCCAGACACTGGAGGTGCCGCTACCGTTTCGGGTGCTGGAGCTGGTGGAGATGGGCCGGGCCGCCGGACGACACCCCCAGCGGCTTACCTGTGCTGAAGTGCTTGAAATGGTTGGTCTGACTGGAAAGGCTGAGCTGCCACTGGCAGAGATCAGCGGTGGTGAACGGCAGCGGGCCTTTCTGGCCATGACCCTGGCCCAGGGTGGCTCAACCCTGCTTCTGGACGAACCACTGGCCGGACTTGACCTGCGCTACCAGTATGAACTGCTGGCCCTGCTGCGGCAGCTCTGTCAGGAGCGGGGACTGACCATCCTGCTATCGCTGCACGATCTGATGCTGGCCCGCGAGCTGGACCGTCTGCTGGTGCTGCGGCAAGGCGAGCTATTGGCCGATGGTCTGCCGGGTGAGCTGTTGCAGCCGGAGCTGGTCTGCCGGACCTTTGATCTGGACCCGGCCGCCCAGTGGAACGTGGCCTGGCAGGCACACAAGGACTAAAACCGTATGGGCGCAAATCGTCTGGGCATATTCTGCGTGATCGTTTCGCTGCTGCTGCATGGGCTGGTGGCAGCGGTGACATTGGCCCGTTCGCTCGATTTTTCTCCGCAACCGGTAGTGGTCTATGAGGTGGTGCTGGCGAACAGCCCGGCACAGGCTGGCGCATCTCGGCAACGGCAGCAGCTCAATAAAAAATCAGGCCAATCAGCGCAACCTCGGCCCATCAGGGCCAAGCATGAGCCGCCTGCTGCGGCCAGCGCGCTTGTCCAGCCGGCAATGCCGACTGCAGCAACGGCGCCACTCCCGCCGGTGGCTGCTCAACTGCCGCCGCCAGCGACGGCGGCCAGAGAAGACGTCAGACCATCAGCGAGTGTGGCGACTGTCGGCACCCAGCAATCTGTCCGCGACGAAGGTGCCGGCAGTCCGCTGCCGCAGCTGGGCAGCAGCGGCGCTCCGGCCTTCAGCCGCCAGGTAGCGCCGGTCTATCCTGCCCGGGCTCGTCAACTGGGTCGTGAGGGAACGGTGGTGCTGAAGCTGGCCATTGATGCCGAGGGCCGCCTGCAGGGGGTTGAGGTGGTGCAGCCGGCTGCCTTCGGGTTTACCCAGGCGGCGCTGACCGCCATTCGCCAATCCAGTTATCGCCCCGCTGTAAGGGCTGGCCGCCCGGTCCAGGCCCAAGCCCTGATCACCATCCGCTTTACGCTGCGCTCATAGCACCGTGCTGTGCAGGTCCCGTTTGTGGTAGCGCCAGCCAAAGGCCACCGCCCGTACATACCAATCCACCAGGAAGACCCCCCAAACCATATACAGTGACAGCTGCAGCAGCGGCCCCGCCACCCAGGCCAAGAGCACCCGCACCCCCCACATGGTCAGTAGCGTGACAATGAAGACGTAGAAGGTGTCCCCTGCCCCCCGCAGGCTACCGGCATAGACAAAGGAGATCGCCAGCGGGATCTGGGCAAAGGCCACAATCCTCAAGAAAACGGCACCTTGGCGGATCACCTCCGGGTCGCTGGTAAAGACCATCATCAGGTAGTGGGGGATCAGCAGGAAGACGAGCGCCATGGTGCCCATCACCACCAGGGCCAGTTTGAGGGCCTGCACATGGCTGGCATGGGCCCGCAGATACTTCTTGGCCCCCAGCGACTGGCCCATCAGGGTGGCAGCGGCGATCCCCATGCCGGCGCCCGGCATGAAGGAGAGCGATTCGATCGACAGGCCGATCTGGTGGGCGGCATAGGCGCTGGTGCCGTAGGCGATGATGAAGCTGGAGTAGAACAGCTGGCCGGATTGTTGGGCCACCCGTTCCAGGGCCACCGGCCAGCCCACCTGCCAGATCCTGGCAAACAGCGGCCGGTCAGGCCACTGCAGGACCAGGTAGCGCTGCTTGAAGGCCTGGTAGAGCAGGTAGCAAAAGCCAATGAATTCCGAAAGGTTAATGGCGATGGCCGCGCCCTCCACCCCCAGGGCCGGCAGACCCCATCTGCCGTAGATCAGCGGCCAGGCGATCAGGATGTGCAGGATGTTGACCAGCAGGATGCCCTGCATCGGGATGCGGGTCTGGCCGTTGCCGTGCATGATGGCCGAGAGGATGTTGACCCCGGTGGTCCAGACCAGCCATTGGAATACCAGCCGGATGTAGGGGCCGGCCTGGGCCTGTACCTCGGCCGAGGCTCCCATCAGGCTGGCTACCTCGGCCCCCCACAGGCTGCCGGCAACGGCTGCGATGGCGGTCAGCACCAGGCAGGCTGCCAGGGCGGTGGCTGCGGCCCGGCGGGCCTCGTCATGGCGTCCGGCGCCGAACAGGTGGGCGATCACCACCGAGGTGCCGGTAGACAGGCCCCAGAAGATGGTCATGGTGGTGAAGAGCAGCAGCTGGCCCAGGCCGGTGGCGGCGATGGCCGATGCACCCAGGCCGCCGGTCATGAAGATGTCGGCGATGCCCACCAGCCGCTGGAACAGCGATGAAAGCAGTACCGGCAGCGAGAGCCGAAAGACATTGCAGCGGATCGAGACCGGTTTGCTGTGAAAACAAGGGAGTATGCGGCCAAGCAGGGACGACATGGCAACGACTGTAGTCCCTCCTCACCGGCGGCGTCAACAAAAACGGGCGGGATCGTGTCGATCCCGCCCGTGATGTCAAAACAGGTAGTGCTTAACCTATTTGGTGGCGTCGTCGCCGCCACCCAGGGCGGCATGGGCTGCAGCCAAGCGGGCGATCGGCACCCGGAAGGGGGAGCAGGAGACGTAATCGAGGCCGATCTTGTGGCAGAAGATCACCGATTCGGGATCGCCGCCATGCTCGCCGCAGATGCCCAGCTTGATGGTGGGGCGGGTGGCGCGGCCCTTCTCACAACCCATCTTGACCAGCAGGCCGACGCCGTTCTGGTCCAGGGAGACGAAGGGGTCTTCCGGCAGGATGCCGGCATCCACGTAGAACGGCAGGAACTTACCGGCATCGTCCCGGGACAGGCCGAAGGTGGTCTGGGTCAGGTCGTTGGTGCCGTAGGAGAAGAACTCTGCCTCGACGGCGATCTCATCGGCGGTCAGGGCGGCTCGGGGCAGCTCGATCATGGTGCCGATCAGATATTCCACCTTGACGCCGTACTGGGCGATCACCTCGTCGCAGATCTTGACCGCGTTGGCCTTCAAGACCGACAGTTCTTTTACGGTGGCGATCAGCGGGATCATGATCTCCGGCACGATACTGAAGCCCTCGTTTTTGACCAGTTCACAGGCCGCCTCCATGATGGCCCGCACCTGCATGTCGTAGATCTCAGGGAAGGTGATCCCCAGGCGGCAGCCACGGTGGCCCAGCATCGGGTTGAACTCGTGCAGGAACTCCACCTTGTTGCGCAGGGTCTGGGCCGGTACCTGCATGGTGACGGCCAGATCGTCGATATCCTTGTCTTCCTGGGGCAGGAATTCGTGCAGCGGCGGGTCCAGCAGGCGGATGGTGACCGGCAGCCCCTTCATCTCGCGGAAGATGCCGATAAAGTCGCCCTTCTGCATCGGCAGGATCTTGGCCAACGCCTTCTGGCGGCCTTCCACGTCGGCCGACAGGATCATCTCACGCACTGCGGCGATCCGCTCGGCTTCAAAGAACATATGCTCGGTACGGCACAGGCCGATCCCTTCTGCTCCGAACTCGCGGGCCACCTTGGAGTCGTGGGGGGTATCGGCGTTGGTACGCACCTTCAGGGTGCGGAACGAGTCCACCCAGCCCATCAGGGTGCCAAAGTCGCCGGTCAGCTGGGGCGGTACGGTGGGAACCTCACCCAGCATCACCTGGCCAGTGGAGCCGTCCAGGGTGATGGTATCCCCCTTTTTAACCAGCACGCCGTTGTTGGCAACGAAGCTCTGGCTGGCGTAATCGACCTTGATATCGCTGCAGCCGGCCACGCAGCACTTGCCCATGCCGCGGGCCACCACCGCCGCGTGGGAGGTCATGCCGCCCCGGGCGGTGAGGATGCCTTGGGCGGCATGCATGCCGTGGATATCCTCCGGCGAGGTCTCGATCCGTACCAGGATCACCTTTTTGCCGTTTTTGGCCAGTTCCTCGGCCTCGTCAGCGGTAAAGACCACCGTGCCGCCGGCAGCGCCGGGGGAGGCGGGCAGGCCCTTGGCGATCACCTTCTTCTCGGCCTTGGGGTCCAGCGAGGGGTGCAGCAGCTGGTCCAGCTGGGACGGGGCCACCCGCAGCACGGCGGTCTTCTGGTCGATCAGTCCCTCCTTGACCATATCCACCGCCACCTTGATGGCAGCCTGGGCGGTACGCTTCCCGTTACGGGTCTGCAGCATGAACAGCTTGCCCTTTTCGATGGTGAACTCGATGTCCTGCATATCCTTGTAGTGTTTCTCAAGGATCTGACGAATATCAGCCAGTTGTGCGTAGCATTCCGGCAGCACCTCTTCCATCGAAGGCAGGTCGCCCGGCTTCTTCTGGTGCATGTTGATCGGCTGGGGGGTGCGGATACCGGCCACCACGTCCTCGCCCTGGGCGTTGATCAGGTACTCGCCGTAGAAATAGTTGTCGCCGGTGGAGGGGTCGCGGGTAAAGGCCACGCCGGTGGCGCAGTCCTCGCCCATGTTGCCGTAGACCATCGACTGCACGTTGACGGCGGTGCCCCAATCGGCCGGGATGTTATTCAGTTTGCGGTAGGTGATGGCCCGTTGGTTCATCCAGGAGCCGAAGACGGCCCCGATGGCGCCCCATAGCTGCTCTTTGGGGTCTTCCGGGAAGGCCTTGCCCAGGTCGGCCTTGATCTTGGCCTTGAACTGGGCCACCAGGTCTTTCCAGTCGCTAGCGGTCAGCTCGGTGTCCAGGTGCACACCCTTCTCGGCCTTTTTTTGCTCCAGCAGGTGCTCCAGGGAGTGCTTGTCCATGCCCATCACCACGTCGGAGTACATCTGTACAAAGCGGCGGTAGGCGTCATAGGCGAAGCGTTCATCGCCGGACTGGGCGATGATCCCTTGGACCGTGGTGTCGTTCAGGCCCAGGTTGAGGATGGTGTCCATCATGCCCGGCAT
Source organism: Trichlorobacter sp. (assembly GCF_034008105.1). Lineage (NCBI taxonomy): Bacteria > Pseudomonadati > Thermodesulfobacteriota > Desulfuromonadia > Geobacterales > Geobacteraceae > Trichlorobacter > Trichlorobacter sp. The sequence goes on along the minus strand of NZ_JAVEPN010000004.1, from coordinate 125,806 downwards.
GGAGGCCCGGGCGCCGGAACGGACCGATACCAGCAGCGGATTGGCGGCATCGCCGAAGGTCCGGCCCATGATCGCCTCTACCTTCTGCAGGTTATTCTCCACCTCGCTGGTCAGGGCGGCGGGGTAGGTCTCAGCGTTGGCATAGTAGTAGGTGCAGACCTCGGTGCTGATGGTGAAGCCGGGGGGAACCGGCAGTCCGATGCTGGTCATCTCCGCCAGGTTGGCACCCTTGCCGCCCAGCAGGTTTTTCATGTCGGCCCGGCCTTCGGCCTGACCATTCCCGAAAAAGTACACATACTTCGCTGCCATCTGAAACCTCCTTGGATGATACGGTTTTAATGTCCGTAAAAAGCGTTTAACGCAAGTGAAAACAATAGGTTATACCATATACGATGTCTCCTGATTTCTCAAGGTAATTTTGCCTCCTCAATGCAGAAGGGCGCATCAGTGCGCCCTTTGCGAGGTGTTGCAGATGTCGGTCGAAGCTATTTGCAGGCTGCGATGGCGGCGTCCATCAGGCTGGTGGCCTCGCTGGAACCAGCCCCAGACAGCTGGCCGAGTTCGTCAGGGGAATAGTTTGCCACCAGATAATCAGCCATGCAGGCGCACTTGTCAGCGGCAAGCTTGGCGGATAAGGCGTTGGGGCCTGAAGTCGAACCAGCGATACAGGATTCGGTGAAGCTTTTTCGAAACGACTGTCTGAAGTTGTCTGCTTCGGTCTGTTGCTCGCGTGCGCAACCGGCCAGCAGGAAAGGCGTACAGCTGAAGATAATGCATAGACGCAGAGTCATGAAACGCCTCCAAAAGGACGGGATGGGTACAACTGTAGCCTGCTTTTGTCCGAAAGCAACCGTTACCGTTTTCGTAATACCCGTTTATCGCCGGTGCGGATGGTCAGCTTTTCGTTGTCAAAATGCTCCAGCAGCGGGATCATGAACTTCCGTGACAGGCCGGTCAGTTCGCGGAAATCGGACGGTATGATCTCGCCGTGCTGCTGCAAAAACGTTATCAACTGCTGGCGGATGGCATCCAGAGCGTTGCTGGCATAAAAGATATCTGCTGAAGCGCGGGTCACGCTGTTGTCACGCAGCAACAGTGTCAGGTGGTCGCGCACCTCTTTTTCGCTGCAATGATGAGCCTCGGCCAGTTCCTTCACCGTAGGCGGTTCTTTGCCGGCTGCGTCAAGCAGCTTGAGCAAGCTGCCGGCCAGGGCGGAGGTCTGGGGTGCAGCCTGTTTGGCTGCGCCGGCGAGACGAACCAGGTCCCGTTCGACGGTCAGTCTGGTTTCCTTTTCCAGATCAGCCAACAGCGGGGCAAAGAAACGCTGGTCGCTGCGTTTGGGCAGGCGGGTTTTTAACTCTTCCTTGCTGATACCCTCTTTGAGCGGATTGGCAGCCAGATAGGCGGTTAGTTCAGCCAACAGGCCTGCCTTTAAGGTGTCGATGGCGGTCTTGCTGAGAAAGATGCGCGGTTCGCGGGTCATCTGCACGATCTCACCCGAAGCCAGCAACCCTTGCAGAGCCGTCTCGGCCTGCCTGCGCGCAATACCGGAACGCAGCACGATCTCTTCAAGGCTGATGCCGGACAAAAGTGATTGGGCAACGATCAGGCTGCAGGTCTTCTGGTGCTCGGCTACATCCAGTGATTGCAGCAGGTTAAGTGCATCGTCGCTGCGACGGCGTCGGGCCGGCGGGAATGGGTCCAGCACGATGCCGCCGCCGATGGTGGCGGCCGGCGACGAGGCGCGGATTAGATAGGGGTCGCCGGAGACCAGCAAGAGTGGCTCGGTCAGACGCAGTTGAGCGTAGGCGGTCTCGCCCGCTGGCAGCAGGTCGCGGTCAAGCAGAATCACCTGGGCGGTGACCTCGCTGGTGCCGGTGTGGAAACGGACCGTGGAGCGGTGCTTGAGGTCGCGGGGGGCGGCAGTCAGGTGGTCCAGCCGCACATCCACCCGACGGGTGGTGCGAAAGACCCCGGTCGGCACCACCATATCGCCGCGCTGCACCTGATCCAGATCAACCCCCTGCAGGTTCACCGCCAGCCGTTGGCCGGCCTGACCGATGTCGGTCTTGGCACCATGGGCCTGGATGCCCCGCACCCGGCCGGGAATCCCCTTGGGCAGCAGCTCCAGTTCGTCACCTACTTTGATCTCGCCGGCCAACAGGGTGCCGGTCACCACGGTGCCGAAACCGGCCACCGTAAAGACCCGGTCCACCGGCAGGCGGAATTGTCCGTCACGTTTCTTCTCGGACGCCCCCTCGGCTAGGCGGGCCAGTTCGGCCTTGAGGTCGTCGAGCCCCTCACCGGTTTTGGAAGAGACCGGGATGATGGCCGTTGTCTCCAGGAAGGTGCCGGCCACGAACTCGCGCACCTCCTCCTGCACCAGCGGCAGCCAGTCAGGTTCCACCATGTCCCGTTTGGTCAGCGCCACCAGGCCGGTGTGGACACCTAACAGCCGCAAAATATCCAGGTGCTCGCGGGTCTGGGGCATGATCCCCTCGTCGGCAGCGATCACCAGCATCACTAGGTCCATGCCGGCTACACCGGCCACCATGGCCCGCACGAATTTTTCATGGCCCGGCACATCCACCACCCCGAACTGGTACGAAGCAGGATTCGGCCGGACAAGTTCGTTGGCAGCGTCAGGGGCTCCTCGACGTAGTTCCGCATACGCCTGCGTCGCCCCTTCCTCGCCGCCTGCTTCTCCAGCCGACTGCTGCTTCGTTAATTCGGCGTATGAGGGCAGCTCCAGATGGGCAAAACCCAATTCAATCGTGATGCCGCGGGCTTTTTCTTCTTTCAGGCGGTCGGTATCAATACCGGTCAGCGCCCGTACCAGCGAGGTCTTGCCGTGGTCGATATGGCCGGCTGTGCCGAGGATCAGGTGTTTCATGGTGTGGTTCCGTTCAGGTACTCCGCCAGTATCAGACGGCTGTGCTCGTCGTCGTGGCAGTAGACGCACAGGTTTTCCCAGTTACTGCCATCGGGCGGGTTATTGTGGTGGTTGCCATCCCGGTGATGGACGGTGAGGAGCTGCAGATTCTCCCGCTCGAACTCTCTGCCGCACTTGGCGCAGATCCAGCCATGCAGCTTGAGCGATTGCTCGCGGTAGTTAGCGTTGGCTGGTTTATTTCCTGATTTCAACGTGTTAACCAGCTGACGCAGCTCTTCCGGTGAGGGCAGTTTGCGGGATTGCGGGCGGCGTTGCACCATCTTAGCTGCCCTGACGTGAAAAGCGGTAGCCCACCCCGCGCACGGTAATGAAATGTACCGGCCGGCCCGGGTCCCGTTCGAAGTATTTGCGTAGCCGCACCACGAAGTTATCCAGGGTTCGGGTCTCGGCATCGGAGGCGTAGCCCCAGACCGATTCCAACAGTTCGCCGCGGGGGATCACCTGGCCCTCCCGCTGGAAGAACAGTGACAGCACCCGCACCTCCATCTCGGTCAGGTCGATCTCACCCTGGGCGGTCTTGGCGCGATAGGAAAGCAGAAATACCTCATTGTCACCGAAACAGTAGCCCTCCTCAACCGGGTCGGGGCGGTACCAGGAGGAGCGCCGTAGCATCCCTTTCACCCGCAACAGGAATTCAGCCAGGTTGAACGGCTTGGTCAGGTAGTCATCAGCGCCTGATTCCAGGCCGGCCACCCGGTCCAGGTCTTCTGATCGAGCAGTCAGCATCAGGATCGGCACCCGCGAATCCAGTTCGCGCATCGCCTTGCAGACTTGGAAGCCGTCCATGCCGGGCAGCATCACATCCAGGATGATCAGGTCGCAGCGTTCGACCCGCAACGCTTCAAGGGCGGTCTCGCCACGGTCAAAGTGGCTGACCACATAGCCATCCAGTTCCAGGTTGAAACAGATGCCACGGGCCAGATGGATCTCGTCTTCCACCAGCATGATGCGGGGACGGTCACTCATAGCGCAATGCCTCGATCGGGTTTAACGACGCCGCCTTGCGGGCCGGATAAAAGCCGAAGAAGATGCCGACGGCGCCGGAAAACAGCACGGCGATGGTGATCGAGAGCGGTGAGATCAGGGTCGGCCAGGAAAGCAGGCGGGAGACCACCATGGCGCCGCCGGCCCCCAGGGTGATACCGATCAGGCCGCCCATGATGGTCAGCAGCACCGCTTCGGTCAGGAATTGCAGCAAAATGTCCTTACGTTTGGCGCCGATTGCCATCCGGATACCGATCTCGCGGGTTCGCTCAGTAACCGAGACCAGCATGATGTTCATAATGCCGATGCCGCCAACGATCAGCGAGATGGAGGCCACCGCCCCCAACAGCAGTGACATGGCCTTGGCCGACTGCTCGGCTACCGCCAGTATTTCAGACAAGTTGCGAACGGTGAAGTCGGGTTCCTTGGAGCCATTAATCCGGTGGCGCTGGTTGAGCAGCGTGGTGATCTCCTCCTCGGCACGACCCAGCAGCTCTTCACTTTTGGCCTGCACCAGGATGGCGCCGACGGTATTGGGAAACTGGCTGCCGATCAGTTTGCGCTGGGCGGTGCGCAACGGCACGAAGATCACGTCATCCTGGTCGGTGCCCTGGGGTGACTGCCCCTTGCGGTCCATGATGCCGACCACGGTGAAGGGCACCTTCTTGATGCGGATCATCTTGCCAAGCGGATCCTCGCTGCCGAACAGGATTTGGGCCACGGTTTGACCCAACAGGCAGACCTTGGCGGCGCTGTCAACATCGGAGCTGGTGATGGTGCGGCCACGCAGAACCGGCCAGTCGCGGATGATAAACATTTCTGGCGTGGAACCCATCAAGAGGGTGGACCAGTTCTGGTTGCCGTAGACCACCTGGCCGGAACCGCGTACGGTGGGGGATGCCAGGGCAACTGAAGGACATTCGTGCTGGATGGCGCGGGCATCGTCATAGGTCAGGGTCTGCACCCCGCCGCTGCCGGTACGTATGCCGCCGCTGGTGAGCGAACCGGGGATCACCAAGAGGATGTTGCTGCCGATGCTGGCGATCTGCTGGGAGATGATGTAGCTGGCGCCGGAGCCGACCGCCATCATAGCGATCACGGCGGCGATGCCGATAATGATCCCCAGCATGGTCAGGAAGGAACGCAGTTTATTGATCCGCAACGCCCGCAAGGCGATCCGTAGCGGTTGAGTGAGATTGGTCATGGCATCATTATGGGCTGACCAGGCCCCGCAACAGAGCGAGGTTGATCTGGTCCATCTCGTCGTTATCCCCCTTGGGGGTTTCGAGTATCTTGGGAATGGCAACAAAACGGGGGTCGTTCATGATCAAGCGGAACGGCTCCAGGCCCAACATGCCTTGGCCGATATGGTCGTGGCGGTCCACCCGACTGCCCAGACTCTTCTTGGAGTCGTTGAAATGGAAACACTGCAACCGCTCAAGCCCCAAAACCCGGTCGAATTCGTCCATCACCGCCTGATACCCTTGGGGGCTGGTGGTGTCGTAACCGGCGGCAAAGGTATGACAGGTATCGAAACAGATGGCGAAACGCTCAGGATAGCGGCTGCCGTCGATGATCGTGCGCAGTTCCTCGAAGTGGCGGCCCAGGTTGGTGCCTTGGCCGGCGGTGGTCTCCAGCAGCACCAGCCCCTGGTACTGCGGCACCTCATTGAACAGCTGGTCGAAGCCCTCGATCACCCGTTGCAGGCCCACCTCAGGGGGATCACTGGTGTGCGAACCGGGATGCATCACGATCTTGTGGATCCCCAGTCTGGCGCAGGTGGCCATCTCATCGGCAAAGGCGGCAAGGCTCTTGTCGCGGGTCTCACCGGGGGGGGCGGCCAGGTTGATCAGGTAGATGTCATGGGAAATGACCTCATGCAGGCCCGATGCGGCAAAGGTTGAGCGGAACAACTCGGCATCGGCATCGCTGATCGATTTGCCCTTCCACTGGTTGGAGGAACGGGTGAAGATCTGCAAGGTGCCGCAGCTGGCGGCCACAGCCCGTTCGATAGCCTTGTGCAGGCCGCCGGCTATGGACATATGGGCACCGAGGTAGTCGGTCATGGTTTCACCTGCGGCTTCGCCACAGGTCCATCTGCTTCGTTGCACTCGTAGTACAACACTCGACGTACTGCAGTTGTACGCCGTCGTGCCGTACTTCTCGTGCGCCTAGCATCTGGAGCCTGTGTCTGTGCCGTTGTTTGTTAGTTGGTTTCTAGAGCGGTTCACCTAGCAGTTGCACGTTAATTTCAGCACCGGACTCGTACGCGCTGTTGGCCGGAATCTGGGCCACGCCGTCGGCCAGCAGGGAGGTGCGCAGGATACCGGTCTCCTGGTTACCAGCCGAGCGCGCAAACCAGCGGCCAGCCTCCTGTTCCAGCGCCACCCGCAGGAATTGCATCCGGCTACCCCCCGTGAGCGGTTCACGTAGTGTGGCCTGCAGGGTGGGACGTAGCAGCTTGTGGCGCCCCTGCATCTTGAGCAGCGCCGGTCGCACAAAGGCCTCAAAGGTGACCAGGCTTGATACCGGATTGCCTGGCAGGCAGAAGACCGGCTTACCCTCGAAGATGCCAAAGGCGGTGGGTTTGCCCGGCTTGATGGCCACCTTCCAGAACAGAAATTTGACCCCCAGCTCCTCCAATACTGCCCGCACCAGATCACGGTCCCCGGCCGAGACTCCGGCCGAGGTGATCAGGCAGTCGGCAGTCAGGCCGGCCCGCATCTTTTCCAGGTGGCTCAGCCGATTATCGCGGGCGATGCCGAGCATGCGCGGCATGGCACCTGCCTCGCGGACTGCGGCAGCCAGGGCGATGGAGTTGCTGTTGATCAGCTGGGCCGGGCCGGGCGGCGTGCCCGGCTCCACCAGCTCGTCGCCGGTGGAGAGGATCGCCACCACCGGGCGGCGCTGCACGTTGACCAGCGGTTTGCCGCAGGAGGCCAGCAGCGAGATCTCGGCTGCTCGCAGCGGAGATCCAGCCTGCAGGATCGTCTCGCCCCGTCGGATATCTTCGCCCTGACGACGGATATGCTGGCCGACTTTGACTGCAGCACCGATGGTAACCTGTTCACCGGACGTCTCCTCGGTCTCCTCCACCGGTACCACGGCATCGGCTCCGGCCGGCAGCGGGGCGCCGGTCATGATTTTGATGGCACAACCTGTGGTTACGGTCATCCCTTCTGCCGAGGCCCCGGCCGGCAGATAGCCGGTCACCCGTAACTTGCAGGGCGGTTGGCCACAATCCTCGGTTCGTACCGCATAGCCGTCCATGGCCGAGTTATCCCACAACGGCAGGTCCCAGGGGGTAGTGACGGTCTCGGCCAGCACCAGGGCAACCGCTTCACTGAGCGGAACCTGCTCGCTGCCGACCGGGGAGACGTTGTCAAGGATAGTGCGTAGCGCTTCGTCATAGGAAACCATGTTTAATCCCTCGGGACAGCCAGCATCTTGTCCAAGGCTGATTTGGCCTTCAGCCGCACCGCTTCCGGCACCCGCACCACCGGCTGCATGGTCTGCAGGGCCAACAGCACGTCCTCCAACGAGGTTAGTTTCATGTTGGGGCAGATCAGTGCCTGGCTGGCCAGGATAAACTCTTTGTCCGGATTGTCCTGGCGTAGCTTGAAGAGGATACCGGCCTCAGTGCCGATAATAAATGTTTTGGCCGGGCTCTTTTTGCAGTAGTCGTACATGCCGCTGGTGGAGCAGACATGGTCGGCCAGGGCAGATACAGAGGGGGCGCATTCCGGGTGGCAGATGAACAGGGCGTCAGGATGTTCGGACTTTTTCTGCTGTACTGCCTCGACCGTCATCCGTTCGTGGGTCGGGCAGTAGCCCTCCCAGTACATGAACTGTTTGTCAGGCACAAAACGGGCCACCCAGCGGCCCAGATTGCGGTCCGGGGCAAAGATCAACCTGTCGCTTGCAAGTGATTTGACCACCGAGACGGCGTTGGCCGAGGTGCAACAGATGTCCGATTCGGCCTTGACCGCTGCACTGGAGTTGACGTAGGTCACCACCGGCACGCCGGGGTGTTTGGCCTTCAGTTCCCGCAGGCCGGCCACATCCACCATGTCGGCCATTGGGCAGCCGGCGTCGGGGCGGGGCAGCAGCACGGTCTTGTCGGGCGAAAGGATTGCCGCCGATTCAGCCATGAAGTGTACCCCGCAGAAAACGATCACTGCGGCATCGGTCTTGGCCGCCTCCATCGAGAGTTGCAGTGAATCGCCGGTGATGTCGGCAATGGCCTGCACCTCATCCCGCATGTAGTTGTGGGCCAGCAGTACGGCGTTGCGTTGCTTCAAAAGATCACGTATGGACTGTGCCAGTTCGGGCGACGACATTTTTGCTCCTTCAGGCGGTTGCCTGTTGACAAAATATCTGGAATGGGACTATAAGAACAATTCCACGGGATGTAGCGCAGCCTGGTAGCGCACCTGCTTCGGGAGCAGGGGGTCGCACGTTCAAATCGTGTCATCCCGACCAACATCAATAAAAGGGCTTACGGCGTTAGTACCGTAAGCCCTTTTTGTTGTGCACTTGTGCTGCCGGCAGTGCTGGCGGGCATACAGCAGGATTCTGTATAGCACAGATGGCGCCTTAATTCCAATGTCATTCGGCGTTGGATCAGGCATAAAAAAAGCCCGACCGGTAGACCGGTCGGGCTTTTACGTTATGATCTGGCTGATTAGGCCGGGTAGACCGAGACCTTTTTGCGATCGCGACCCATCCGCTCGAACTTCACCACGCCCTCGATCAGGGCAAACAGGGTGTAGTCCTTGCCGCAGCCGACGTTGTTGCCGGGGTGAATCTGGGTGCCACGCTGACGGTAGATGATGTTACCGGCCTTGACCGGCTCGCCACCGAACTTCTTACAGCCAAGTCGCTGGCCGTCTGAATCGCGGCCGTTACGGGAACTACCAACGCCTTTTTTATGTGCCATGGTTCTATCTCCTCAAAAAAAGTAAATCGGTCAACGACTAGGCGTTGATTTTTTCAATCTTAAGCACGGTGTGGTGCTGGCGATGGCCGATCAGTTTGCGGGTGTTCTTGCGGCGCTTGGATTTGAAGACCAGCACCTTCTTGTCGCGGCCCTGCACGGCAACCTTGGCGGTTACCTTGGCGCCGGCTACCAGCGGGGCGCCGACCTTGATGGCCTCGCCACCAACCATCAGCACTTCGCCGAACTCAACGGTGTCGCCTACCAGGCCCTCGAGCTTCTCGACCTTCAGAAAATCGCCTTCGGCGACCTTGTATTGTTTGCCACCTGTCTTGATAACTGCGTACATAGCTGTGTACCACCTCTTTGGTTTTTACAGAGTTGTGGACTATAGCCAAAGGGGGCTGGTCCGTCAAGTCTTTTTTCGGTCTTCATGGAGAAAAAGCGGGGCAGGTGCCTGACCTGCCCCGCCGGTCCGGATTAGCCGCAACAGCTGGGAGCCTGCTCACTGTTGTAGGAAAGACGCAGGCCGCACTTCTGGCACCGCCAGAAGAGACCACCTCAGCCGGGCATCAGGATCATCTTGCCCTTACACTCCGGGCACTCTTTTTCGTTCTGCATGACCGCCTCCGATTTGATATCGATGAACATGACTTTAGCCCGGCAGCAGGCCAAAAGTCAACCTGCAGGGGTTGCGTCAGTGGTTAGGCAACCTGGACGGTAAGGCTCGCCACACCAGGGATCTCGGCCTGCAGGCGGTCGCCGGACACCACCCGTCCCACGCCGGCCGGGGTGCCGGTCAGGATGATGTCGCCTTCCTCCAGGGTGTAGACAGTGGAGAGGTAGCTGATGATCTGTGAGACACGGTTGATCATCAGCCCGGTGGAGCCGTGCTGGCGTTCAACTCCGTTTATGGCCAGCCGGATGGTCAGATCCTGCGGGTTCGTCACCGTCGCGGCCGGTGCAAAGTCGGACAGCGGGCAGGCGGTGTCGAACCCCTTGGCAATCTCCCAGGGCAGCCCTTTCTTTTTCAGGTTATCCTGCACGTCCCGCAGGGTCATGTCGATGGCCACCCCGTAGCCAGCCACGTAGTTGAGCGCCTCGGCCTCCGGGATATCCTTGCCGTCGCTGCCGATCAGTACTGCCAGTTCGGCCTCGTAGTGGCACTCCTGGCTGTAGGTCGGGATCCTGATCTGTTCGCCGTCAGAGATTACGGCGGTGGCCGGTTTCATGAAGACCACCGGCGCCGACGGGGTCTCGTTGCCCAGCTCCTTGATATGGTCGACATAGTTGCGGCCGATGCAGAGAATCTTGCCGATTATATATTCATTGCCGGTAGCGGGAACGGAAACGGTCTTCATAGCAGGCTCTCTCCGGTCATCTCAGTAGGCTGCGGCAGCCCCAGGATGTTAAGCATAGTGGGGGCGATATCGGCCAGTTTGCCGCCCTCCTTGAGTACCGTGTCCTTACGGTTGTCATCCACCAGTACCAGCCAGACCGGGTTGCAGGTGTGGGCGGTGTGGGGCTCGCCCTGTTCATCCACCATCTGTTCGGCATTGCCGTGGTCGGCAGTGATCAGCACCGTGCCGCCCAGTGAGCGCACCTTTTCCACCACCCTGGCGGCGCAGGCGTCCACCGTCTCCACCGCCTTGATGGCGGCAGGCAGGATGCCGGTGTGACCAACCATATCGCAGTTGGCGAAGTTAAGGATCACCACGTCATAGCGGTCCTGCTCCAGCCGTTCGATCAGCTCGTCAGCCACGGCATAGGCGCTCATCTCCGGTTTCAGGTCGTAGGTGGCCACCTCCTTGGGGGAGGGGATCAGGGCCCGTTCCTCATTGGGGAAGGGGCTCTCCACCCCGCCGTTGAAGAAGAAGGTGACGTGGGCGTATTTCTCGGTCTCGGCGATCCGCAGTTGCCGGAGCCCAGCCTCGGCCAGTACGCCGCCCAGCAGATTGGTCAGGGCTTGCTGCTCGAAGGCGATTGGCAGGCCGAAGGTGGCGTCGTACTCGGTCATGCAGACGTAAGCGGCCAGCCGGGGCACCCGCTGCCGTTCAAAGCCGTCAAACTGCTGAAAGGTTAACGCGCGGGTGATCTCGCGGGCCCGGTCGGAGCGGAAGTTGAAAAAGATCAGGCCGTCGTTGTCGTTAATGGCGCCGACCGGTTGCCCGTCGGCGCAGATCACGGCCGGCAGGACAAATTCGTCGGTCACCCCGGCCTGATAGCTTTTTTCGATCAGTTCGGCAGCGGAGCGACAGCACTCCCCCTGGCCCAGCACCATGGCGTTGTAGGCCTGGGCCACCCGCTCCCAGCGGTTGTCGCGGTCCATGGCATAGTAGCGGCCCGTCACCGTGGCGATCCGGCCGATGCCGATCCGGTTCAGCTCCGTCTCCAGCTCCTGCAGGTAGCCGGCGCCGCTCTGGGGGGGGGTGTCGCGGCCGTCAAGCAGGCAGTGGATACAGACGTCGGTCAACCCCTGCTGCTTGGCCAGCTCGACCAAGGCATAGAGGTGCGTGTTGTGGGAGTGGACCCCGCCGTCCGACAGCAGGCCAGCCAGATGCAGCCGTCCGCCGCTGCTCTTGACCTTGGCGATGCAGTCCAAGAGCGCCGGGTTGGTGAAAAACTCGCCGTCCTCGATCGCCTTGGTGATGCGGGTGAAGTCCTGGTAGACGATCCTTCCGGCACCCAGGTTAAGGTGCCCCACCTCGGAGTTGCCCATCTGCCCTTCTGGCAGCCCGACGGCCATGCCTGAGGTGCGGATCTGGACATGAGGGAACTGTTGCAGGTAACCAGCCAGGTTGGGAGCCTTGGCCATGGCCACGGCATTGCTGTCAGGGCAGGGGTTGATCCCCCAGCCATCCAGGATCATCAGGACTAACGGTTTTTTCATCAGCGCAGGCTCCTTATGCCTAGAAGCGCGGGCCCATCGGGGAGCCGCTGTTGGTCTTCTTCTTTTTGCCCTTCTCCAGCTGTTCGACAATCACCTCGTCGCCATCCTTGAGGGTCCCGTCGACAACCTCCACAAAGCCGGTGTCGCTCATGCCGAGCTGAACTGTTGTTGCCAAGGGTTTGCCGTCCTTCAGCAGGTAGACCTTTGGGCCGGGGGCTGCGTTGCCACCTTTGCCCTTGCCCTGGAGCATTCCTGATTGTGCGGTCAGCTTTGCCTTGTCGGCGTCATCACGGGGCCTAAAGCGCAGGGCCGCCGATGGAAGTTTGAGAACTCCCTCCTTGCGGCCGGTCTCAATCGAAACATTGGCGGTCATGCCCGGCTTGAGCAGCAGCTCGCGGTTGTCGACCTGCACCACTACTACGTAGGTGACCACGTTCTGCACGGTGATCGGGGCGCTGCGGATCTGGGTGACGTTGCCGCTGAAGGTCCGTTCCGGGTAGGCATCCACGGTGAAAGTGACCGGCTGGCCCAGTTGGGCACGGCTGATATCAGATTCGTCAACACTGGTCTCGATCTGCATCTTGGTCAGGTTCTGGGCGATGGTGAACAGGGTCGGGGTCTGGAAGGAGGCCGCCACGGTCTGACCCACATCCACGTTGCGGGAGATCACAATCCCGTCCACCGGGGAACGGATGGTGGCGTTTCTCAGGTTGGTCTCGGCCTGATGCAGGGCACCCCTGGTCTGGGTCAGGCTCGCCTCGGCGGCCTTGATGCCGGCCTGGGCCGACTCGTGGGCGGTTTGCGAGGCATCGAAATCGCTCTGCGAGACAACCCCCTCGGTCAAAAGCCGCCGGTTGCGTTCCAGGGTCCGGGTTGCATCGGCCAGAGTCACCTTGGCCTTCAGCAGGGAGGCCTGGGCATTCATCCAGTTGCCACGTGCCTGTTCTACCTGGGCCAGGAACAGGGCCGGCTCAATCTCGGCAATCGGCTGCCCTTTCTGCACCCGTGAGTTGTAATCGGCATGCAGCTTGAGGATCGTGCCGGATACCTGGGATCCCACCAACACGGTGGTGACGGCATTGACCGTGCCGGTGGCAGAGATGCTGGAAGCGATCGTGCCCCGTTCGATCGTGGCGGTCTTGTAGCTGACGGCCGGGGGGCGGCTCAGCCAGAACCAGAGCAGTGCAGCTACCAGCAGTAGACCAACTATGCCTGAAATAATGAGTTTTTTCATAGAGTCCACAGACTACGCAGAAAAAAGCCCCGTGTCAATCGACACAGGGCTTTACTGTTCCGCCTGCCGGGTCAGCGGCAGGCTAGCTTCGGCAACCCTCCTTGCAGTGGGAAACCGGACGGATTCTAAAACGCTCAGTCCACATGGCAGGTTCTCCTTTCGTAGGGAGTATGCTTAAAAAGATAATAATGGTCTTGAATTCAAATGTCAACCGGATGTTACGCGCTATTTGAGCTTGAATCAGTGGCGTGCGAAGGTTATAAGAATCATTCAAACTTTTGCTGGCAGGGAGTTGTGCCTATGTCGTTTCGCACTATCGAGTGGCGAGATAACGCCGTGATCATGCTTGACCAGACCAAGCTGCCGACTGAGGAGCGCTACAATAGCTATACGGATTACGCCTCGGTGGCCGAAGCGATCAAGGGGATGGTGGTGCGTGGCGCGCCGGCCATCGGTGTGGCCGCCGCCATGGGAGTGGCGCTGGGTGCGCGGGAGATCATCGCCGATACCCAGGAATCATTCTTCCGCCAGCTGGACAATGTCTGTGATCTGCTGGCCCGTACCCGCCCCACGGCGGTAAACCTGTTCTGGGCCATTGAACGGATGAAGCGGACTGCCGAAGCGTTGCAGGGGCAGCCGCTGGATGCGATCCGGGCCGGCCTGCAGGCCGAAGCGATTGTCATCGAGCAGGAGGATCTGCAGATCTGCAAGGCCATCGGCCGCAACGGCGCCGAGCTGATCCCCCATGGCGCCACGGTGCTGACTCACTGCAATGCCGGCGGACTGGCCACGGCCGGCTATGGCACCGCCCTGGGGGTGATCCGGGCCGCCCATGAAGTCGGCAAGCAGATCCAGGTGTTTGCCGACGAGACCCGGCCCTGGCTGCAGGGGGCCCGGCTGACCACCTGGGAGCTGATGAAGGACAACATCCCGGTTACCTTGATCTCCGACAATATGGCCGGTTTTTTCATGGCGCGGGGCGAGATCACCTGCTGCGTGGTGGGGGCCGACCGGATCGCCGCCAACGGTGACACTGCCAACAAGATCGGTACCTTCAGTGTGGCGGTGCTGGCCAAGGAACATGGCATCCCGTTCTACGTGGCGGCACCGGTCTCCACCCTGGATCGGTCTCTGGCCGATGGTTCCCAGATTCCGATTGAAGAGCGGCCGGTGACGGAGGTGACCCATATCCGTGGCCTGCCGATCGCGCCGGAAGGGGTGCGGGTGCGCAATCCCTCCTTTGATGTGACGCCAGCCAAGTACATTTCAGCCATCATCACCGAGCACGGGGTGGTGCGAGGCGACTACCACAAAGGTTTGGCAGCCCTGTAGGGGGTAGGAATGCCTGGACGGTTTGAACATCGTTTTTCCTGGCTGCTGGCCCTGGACGAACCATCCCGTGAGCAAGGGCTGGCCGACCTGCTGGAGGCCTCCGGCTTTGCCTATGGTGGCCGTTCGGCCACCAACCTGCTGCTGCTGCAGGCCGGTTTTTCGGTGGAAAGTCTGCTCAAGATCAGCCTGGCTGCGCTGCACGCCCCTTCGCCCGACCTGGCGTTGAACGGCTTCGAACGGCTGGCCGGGGTGCTTGAGCCGGAGACGATGGCAGCCTTGCTCAAGAACCGCAAGCGGTTGGGCCAGGCCCTGTTGCTGTGCGGTTCCTCCCCCTTTCTGGTCAACCTGATCTACAAGTCGCCCGGCCTGTTGTCCCGTCTGCTGCTGGACCAGCAACTGGACCAGCCTCGCAGCTACGACGAACAGCTGGCCGCCCTGCGCCAGGCGCTGCCTAATGACGCCGACCTGGCAGTCCTGATGAAGGCCCTGCGTTGCTTCAAGCGGGCCGAGATCCTGCGGATCGCCGCCCGCGACCTGTGCGGCCTGGCCTCGCTGGAAGAGGTGACCCGCGAGCTGTCAGATCTGGCGGCGGTTGCGCTGCAGGTGGCCTATGAGACCTGTCGCCGGCTGCTGGTGCGGGAGCATGGCGAACCGCTGATGACCAGCGACCACGGCAGCCGTGCCACCGAGATGACTATCATCGGCATGGGCAAGCTCGGCGGCCAGGAGCTGAATTTTTCTTCCGATATCGACATCATCTACTTCTATGAGTCGGACAAGGGAGAAACCAGCGGCATCGACGATGGCCGAGGCGGCCGCAAGGGCGTGGTGTCGCTGCACGCCTTTTTCAACAAGCTGGCCGAACAGGTTACCAAAGCGCTGCATCAGGTCACCGAAGACGGTTTTGTGTTCCGGGTGGATGTGGGGTTGCGGCCCGAGGGCAAGTCGGGCGATATGGCGGTCTCGCTGCGCTCAGCCGAGGTGTACTATGAGTCGTGGGGCCAGTCCTGGGAGCGGACCGCCATGCTCAAGGCCCGGCCGGTGGCCGGATCGCTGGAGCTGGGCGAGCAGTTGCTGCAGCTGTTGTCGCCCTTCATCTACCGCAAATACCTCGATTATAACCTGATCGAGGATATGAAGCTGATGAAGCAGAAGATCGACGCCTCCCTGGCCCGCAACCGGGAAGGAGAGCTCAACCTTAAGCTGGGGCGGGGCGGCATCCGCGAGATCGAGTTCTTTATCCAGGCCCTGCAGCTGGTCTATGCCGGCAAAACCCCCCGTCTGCGTGAACGGAACTCGCTCAAGGCGTTGCAGTTATTGCACGAGGCCCGCATCATCAGCGAGGATGATAGCCGCCAGTTGAGTGAGGCCTACCGCTTCCTGCGCACCGTCGAGCACCGCATTCAGGTGGTGCAGGAGCGCCAGACCCACAGCCTGCCCACCAGCCCCGAGGAGCTGAAGGCCCTGGCCCGGCGCTGCGGTTTTCTGCGGGATAACGGTCTTGAGCGTTTTACCGAGACCCTCGAAGGGCATCGCGGACGGGTTTCGGCCATTTACGGCGGGCTGTTCCATAGCCGTGACGAGCAGTTGCAACAGGCGGTGCCGCCGGAGGTGCTCTGCCTGCTGGACACCAAGGCCGACCCTGATCTGGTCAAGGACCTGCTGGCGGAACGACGGCTGGAGGATGTGGACCGGGCCTTCGACAACCTGAACCTGCTGCGGGGCGGCAAGGTGCGGGGCAACATCACCGAGCGTAGCCGGCGGGTGCTGGCCCAGATCGCGCCGCCGCTCTTGCAGTACCTGCTGGAATCGCCTGACCCGGACATGGCCCTGGGCAATGCCGACCGGTTCCTGGCGGTGGTGGCGGGCCGCTCCTCGTTTTACGCCCTGCTGGCCGAGAACAAGGAAACCCTGCGTCTGTTGGCCACCCTGTTCGGCACCTCCGAGTTCCTGTCCAAGATACTGATCAGCCACCCTGAGCTTTTGGAGAGCATGGTGGCCCGCACCTACGCCTCGATGGAGAAGCCGCGCGAGGTGATGCATGAGGAGCTGGCCAGTCTGCTGCAGCAGGCCGAAGATTTTGAGGAACAGCTGGACGTGCTGCGGCGTTACCGTAACGAGGAGTTCCTGCGGATCGGCCTGAACGACATTCACGGTAAGCTTGGCCAGGGCAGCATCGCTGCCCAGTTGAGCGGCCTGGCCGAGGTCTGCCTGGAGGCAGCCTACCAGATTGCCGCTGGTGAGTTGTCCCGCTTTGGCCGTCCCTGTTGGAAGAACGGTGCAGGCTGCCAGCAGGCCCATCTGGCGATCATCGGCATGGGCAAGCTGGGGGGCGGCGAGCTGAATTACCACTCCGACCTGGACATCATCTTCATCTACGACCACCAGGGGGAGACCAACGGCGACAAACAGATCAGCAACCATGAATACTTTGCCAAGCTGGCCCAGAAACTTATTTTGGTACTCTCCACCCAGACCCGCGAGGGGTACGTCTACAAGCTGGATACCCGGCTACGGCCCTCCGGTAATGCCGGGCCGCTGGTCACCTCCCTGGAATCGTTCTTAGGCTACCATCGCAGCGAGGCCCAGACCTGGGAGCGTCAGGCCCTGACCAAGGCGCGGGTGGTGCTCGGTGATCTGGTGCTGGCAGACAAGATCGCTGCCGTGGTGCGGCAGTCGGTCTTTGGCAGCTCCCTTGACGACGAAGGGCGGCGTGAGATCCACCGCCTGCGGATGCGGATGGAGAACGAGATCGCCAAAGAGAGTGCAGGCAGCTACAACATCAAGACCGGCCGCGGCGGGATGGTGGATGTGGAGTTCATCGCCCAATACCTGCAGCTGCGCCACGGCTGCCAACAGCCTGACCTGCGTAACCACAACACCGTGGCCGTGCTGAAGGGGGCCCGTAGTTGCGGACTAATGAGCAGCAACGACGCCGACACCCTGATCAACGGCTACAAGTTCCTGCGTAAGCTGGAGAACCGGTTGCGGCTGCTGCATGACCATTCGATCAACGACCTGGCCGGCGACCAGCGCTACCTGGACAAGCTGGCCCGCCGGCTGGGCTATGATCCCAAGCTGCGCCACCCCGGCCAGGCCCTGATGCAGGATTATGAGACCACCACCGAGGCGATCCGCGACGTCTACGAGCGAACCCTGGGTGAGCGTGCCGATGCGATACCGACTGAGGAGACAACACCATGACCATTGCCGAACAGGTTGCCACCATTGCCCATAATGCCCGTCAGGCATCCTTTGCCCTGGCCCGGCTTTCCACCAGCGCCAAGAACGAGATGCTGCTGCAGATGGCCCATGGTCTGGAGGCAGGTGCGACGCATCTGATAGCGGAAAACGCCAAGGATCTGGCCAGCGGCCGCGAAAAGGGGTTGTCGGAGGCCATGCTGGACCGCTTGATGCTGAACGACACGCGGGTCAGGGCCATGGCCGACGCCTTGCGCGAGGTAGCGGCTCTGCCTGACCCGGTCGGTGAAGTGACTAAAATGTGGAAGCGGCCCAACGGGATCATGGTGGGCAAGATGCGGATTCCGCTGGGGGTGATCGGCATCGTCTACGAATCGCGGCCCAACGTGACCGCCGATGCCGCGGCGCTGTGTCTGAAGTCCGGCAACGCCGTGGTCCTGCGGGGCGGATCCGAGGCGATCCACTCCAACCGGGCCATCGCCGCTATCCTGCAGGGGGTAATGCGGCAGCTCACTATCCCCGAGGCGGCCCTGTCGCTGATCCCGTTTATTGAGCGGGAAGGGGTGCTGGAGATGCTCAAGCAGGAGGAGCTGATCGACCTGATCATCCCCCGCGGTGGCGAGAGTCTGATCCGTTTTGTAGTAGAAAACTCCAGAATTCCGGTCATCAAGCATTACAAGGGGGTTTGCCACGCCTTTGTGGATGCCTCGGCCGATGTCGAGATGGCCAGCCGAATCATTGTGAACGCCAAGACCCAGCGGCCCGGCGTCTGCAACGCCCTGGAGACCCTGCTGGTGCATCGGGATGCGGCGGCACGCTGCATACCGCCGATCGCCAAGGCCTTGGCTGAGGCGGGGGTTGAGCTGCGGGGGGACGAGGCGTTCAGGCAGTATGCGCCCCAGGCCAAAGCGGCCACGGACGAGGATTGGGCCGCCGAGTACCTGGAGTTGATCCTGGCCTGCAAGGTGGTGGCCGACATGGACGCGGCCATCGCCCATATCAACCGCTACGGTTCGCTGCACAGCGAGGCGATCATTACCAGTGATTATGGCAATGCCCAGCGTTTTATCCGCGAGGTCAACTCGTCCTGCGTGCTGGTGAATGCCTCGACCCGCTTTAACGACGGCGGCCAGCTGGGGTTGGGGGCCGAGATCGGCATCTCTACCACCAAGCTGCATTCCTTCGGTCCGATGGGGCTGGAGGATCTGACGACGACGAAGTTTATCGTCTATGGCGACGGGCAGGTGCGGGGGTAGCAGGCGTAGAACAGAGGGTTTTAAAACGGGAAAAATAGAGGCAGTACCATGATCATGACCACACCCATGACGAACTGGAGCGGCAGACCTACTTTAATATAGTGAATGAACTTGTAACGGCCGGCAGACATGACAAGCGCGTTGGGCGGGGTTGAAAATGGCGAGGCGAAGCACATGCTGGCTCCGATAGATACGGCAAACAGATAGGGGTAGGGGCTGACGCCAAGCTGAACTGCCGAAGTCAGCGCAATGGGGGCGAATAATACCGCACAGGCGGTGTTGCTGATAAACAGCGTAAGCACCGAAGTCGTAGCATATACACCGACAAGCAGCGCGGTCGGCCCGTAACTGCCCAGTGAATTGACCAAACTATTGGTCAGCATCTCGGCTGCGCCGGTCTTTTCAATGGCTATGGACATGGGGATCATGCCGCCGATCAATACAATGCTCTCCCAGTTGACGGTCTTGTATGCCTCCTCCATATTCCGCACGCAGCCCAACACTACCATCAGAACTGCGGCGACCATGACCGAGACAACCGATGGGATAAGTTCGCTGACCAGCAGGATCACCATGAGCAGCATGATCCATGCGGCAATCGGTGCTTTGTTGTCCATGGTAACCTTGCGCGCCTCTTCGACCGGCTGGCCCAGCACAACAACATCAGCCTGCTCAGCAGCAAGCAGGCCAATATCCTCCCACGTGCCCTGGACCAGCAAGGCGTCGCCAAAGCGCATCTTCTCCGCCTTCAGGTTATGCAGCAAGAGGTCGTCCTTCCGCTGTATCCCCAGGATATTTACCCGATATTTCTCACGAAAGCCCGAAGACCTGACCGGCTGATTGATCAGGGTCGAGTTGGGGGTCAGCATGACCTCGGCAATGCCGACCTCTGCGGTTGCATACTGCTTCGTGCCCCTTGGCTGTCTATCCTCCTGAACGCACTTGTCCAGCAGTACCAGGCCATACTTTTCTGCAAACGGCTGCACCTGATCAAATGTGCCGTTGATATACAGAATATCCCCTTCTTCCATCAAGGTGCATGGCCCGGCAATCTCCTGATTGATAGTCTTGAGGAATTGATCTTTTGCAGATGTTTTGCGGCGGATTTCGATCACGCTCAACCCGAATTGGTCGGAGATATCCAGTTCAGCAAGCGTCTTTGATCTAACCGGGGAATCTGTTCCCACTATCGCCCTGAACAGGTTGTCCGCCAGCTGGTATTTGCGGGCAAGCTCCTGTGGTGAGCTTTGGTTTGGCTTCCTGCTCGTGCCCGCCTCGTTCTTTGGCAGGAACCTGCGTAAAAAGAGCAGGCTGACAATCCCCACACCTAACCCCACCAGACCGATCGGCGTAAAGGAGAAAAAGGAGAGTTTCTCGTATCCTGCGTGCGTCAGCGTGTCTTGAATCACCAGGTTGGGCGGTGTGCCGATGAGTGTCATGATACCGCCGAAACTGCTTGCAAAGGCCAGGGGCATCAACAGTCTGCCAGGATTGATCTGTGCGCTCATTGCCAGGCTGACCACAATCGGCATCATCACGGCAACCGTGCCGGTGTTACTCACCATGGTACCGAATGCTGCAGTTACGAGCATCACGGTTATCAGCAGTGTTGTCTCGTTTCTGCCCGAGAGTTTCAGCAGTTTACTGCTCACCAGCTTGGCCAGGCCGGTCTGAAATATCCCACCTCCCACAATGAACAATCCAACCATCATGATAACGATTGAACTGGAAAATCCGGACAGTGCTTCGCCCGGCGTCAGAATCCCCAACAGCATGAGTAAAATCAATGCACTGATGGCAACAAGATCTGAACGGATCTTCCCGGATATGAACAGAATAGAGGAGATTGCCAGTATGGTCAGTGTAATAATCATCGGTAGGTGCAAGGCTTTCCCCCTGGTGCGACCTCTTTGCCGCGAACGCTGGTCAGTCGAATCGGCGGTTTATGGCATGTGCCTGCAGCGGCTGGCCCTTGGACATAGTGGCTGCGCAGGGCACACCCACGACCTGCGGTATGGCTCGTTATTGCAGTTGTTCCGCTATCTTGTCGGCAATCCGTACCCCGTCCAGGGCGGCCGACATGATGCCGCCGGCATAGCCGGCCCCCTCGCCGCAGGGGTAGAGTCCCCGCAGGCCGGGGGCCTGCAGTTGGTCGTCGCGCATAATCCGCAGCGGCGCCGAGGTGCGGGTCTCCACCCCGGTCAGGGTGGCCTCGGCGGTCACAAAGCCCTTCATCTTCCTGCCAAACAAGACAATCCCTTCCCGCAACGTGGCGGTAACATAGTCGGGCAGCACGCTTGCCAGGTCGGCTGCCACGATGCCGGGCCGGTAGCTGGAGGCATGCCGGCCGCCACCCTGGCCCAGAAAGGTCAGCAGGTTTTGGCCCGGCGCCCGGTAGCTGCCGCCGCCGGCCTCAAAGGCCAGCCGCTCCCAGTGTTGTTGGAAGCGCACCCCGGCCAGCGGGTCGCTCGCGTCGAAGTCTTCCGGCCTGACGTTGACCACCAGGGCGCTGTTGGCCAGCCCTGAATCCCTGCCCAGGTTGCTCATGCCGTTGGTTACCACCATGCCCGCCTCTGAAGAACTGGCGATCACCACGCCGCCGGGACACATACAGAAAGAATAACAGCTGCGGCCAGTTAGGTCGTTGTTGTAGGTCAGGGCGTAGTCGGCCTTGGGCAGGGCCGGGTGGGGACGGCCGTACTGAATCCGGTCGATCAGCTGCTGGGGGTGTTCCACCCGCAGCCCGATGGCGAACGGCTTGGGCTCCAGCATGAGCTTGTGGCCGGCCAGCGCGGCATAGGTATCGCGGGCGCTGTGACCGATGGCCAGCACCAGATGCTGACAGGCAAGCTGCTCCCGGTCGTTGCAGCGAGCGGCGGTCAGCCGGCCTGCCTGGCTTTCCAGGCCGGTCAGGCGGGTGGCAAAGCGGATCTCGCAGCCCTGGCGTTGTAACTCGCCACGGACAGCGGCCACCACGCGGCGCAGCTGGTCGGTGCCGACATGGGGTTTGGCCTGGTAGCGGATCTCGGGCGGTGCGCCGAAGCGGACCAGCTGCTCCAGCACCCAGGCGGTGTTGGGGTCCCGCAGCCGGCAGGTCAGTTTGCCGTCGGAAAAGGTGCCGGCCCCGCCTTCACCAAACTGGACGTTGCTCTCCGGGTCCAGCGTGCCGTGCTGCCAGAAACTGGCCACATCCCGCACCCGCTGCTCCACCGGCTGTCCCCGCTCAATGACGGTGGCGCTCATGCCGTGGGCGGCCAGCCGAAGGGCGCAGAACAGCCCGGCCGGCCCCATGCCGACCACCAGCACCGGCTCTCGACGGCGGGGTGTGCAAAAAACGGGCGCAGCTTCAGGAACGAGCCGTTCCAGGTTCGGTATTCCTGGTTGTTGCGACCAGAACAGATCCTCGTCGGCCAGGCTGAAACGTACGCTGTAGACCAGCAGTACCCTGGGCTTTTTGCGGGCATCAACCCCTTTGCGCAGGATACGGAAATCGAGCAGGGCATCCGGTGACAGCCCGCAGGCAGTGGCGGCCAGCAACGGCAGTCGTCCTTCGTCATCACCGGGACGCAGGGCCAGGTTTCGCAGGATAAAGGGCATGGTTCAGGCCGGATCGTGGTGAGGTGATTGGCGTTGTTCCAACAGTTGTTCCACCAGGATCACGATATCCAGTGCCGGGCTGGATTTGGGGATGTGGTAGCGGGCGCCCATGTCGGGTACCTCGTGCTGGTGGGGCGCTTCATGGATCATGGAGGTCAAAAGGATGATGATCGGCTCCTGATCGCCCCGTTCCAAGGCGAGGCGGCGAATCTCCTTGCAGGTGCTGACGCCCCCCAGGCGCGGCATGATCAGGTCGCTGATCACCACCTGCGGCAGCTTGTCCAGATAGAGCTTGATCCCCTCAATGCCGTCATGGGCCGTGAAGACGGTGTAGCCGCTCTGGCGGAAGGTGCTGCTCAGTACCCGCAGAAAAAAGGGATCATCGTCGATCAGCAGGACTGTAGTGGTTGGCGTAGTGCTCATCCGGTTACTACCCTTGCAGAGCCGGGAAACAGACCCGGAAGATGGTGCCGTTGGCCGAGGTCTCTTCGATGGTTACGTCGCCGTGATAGAGCCGGGCAATGCGACGCACCACCGGCAGGCCGATGCCGGTGCCACGGTTTTTGGTGGTGAAGAACGGCTCGAACACCTTTTCCTGCAGCTCAGCCGGAATCCCTTTGCCGGTATCCCTGACCCTGACGACGATCTGGTTGTCGGCAGTGGTGATGGCGATCGCCAGTTGGCCGCCGTGGGTCATCTCTTGCAGGGCGTTCTGGAACAGGTTGGTAAAGATCTGCTCCAGTTCAGCCGGGTCGGCCTTGAGCGTCGGCAGCGGCTGGTTGCACTCCAGAGAAACCATGATGTGGTGGCTTTCTATCTGGGGTTTGAAGATCTCAAGTGCGGTCTGGATTATATCAAGTACCTGAACAGCTGGCTGGACAGTCCGGCTGCGTCCAGCGGCATCCACCAGGCGGCGGATGATACCATCAATTCGGTCGACCTCTTTCATCACCTTATCCAGGTACTCCTGCTGCTCCTCATCCTGGGCCCCCTGCTTCAGAAGCTGGGTGAAGAGGGAGATCGAATTGAGCGGATTGCGGATTTCGTGGGCCATGCCGGCCGACAGGTAGCCCAGTGCGGCCAGTTTTTCGGTCTGGGTGATCTCGGTCTGGGCCCGCTGCAGGGCCTCGGTCTTTTCGCGCACCCGTTCCTGCAGCTCACGGTTCCAGGCCTCAATCTCCAGCAGCAGTCGTTCCCGCTCGATTTGTAAGGCACGATTGGCCTGTTCGATCTCGCGCAGCCGCAGCACACCGTCGACCCGCTCCACCAGTGTGCGATTGTTGAACGGTTTGAGCAGGTATTCGGCCGCGCCGGCCTTCATCAGTTCGACAACGATCTCTTCGCTGCCTTGGCCGGAGAACATGATCACGTAGCTGTCGGGGAACTGGTCCCGCAGGGTACGCAGGGTGGTCAGCCCGTTGCTGTCCGGCAGCATGTAGTCCATCAGCACCAGTTCGGGGCGCTCGGATGCGACCAGACTGAGGGCGGTCTGTGAGTCGGTAGCGGTCAGCACCTGATAGCCGCGCCGGGCCAGCAGCAGGCTTACCAGTTCAAGGATGGCAGGATCATCGTCAACAACGACGATCTTGCCCAGCGGCGCTGGGCCATCGGCGGTATCGAGTGGCATGCAGGTACGCTAGTTGCTGCTGGCGAGGCGGATGGTCAGGACCGGGCAGGGTGCGCTGCGCACCACCCGCTCGGCAGTACTGCCGAAGATCAGGTGGTCGAGGCCGCTGCGACCGTGGGTGCCGATCACGATCAGCGAGGCATCCTGTTCCTGAGCGGTGCGGGTAATCTCTTCGTAGGGGACACCACTGACGACCGTGGTGGTGAAATTGCTGAAATCAGGGAGGTTCTCTTTGCAGAAACTGTCCAGCATGCTGACGGCGCCGTCGGCGATCTCTTTTTCCAGTTGGTCGAAGGAGATGTGAGGCACATAAAAACCACGCAGGTCAACCGGTTCGTTGATGACATGCACGATCTGCAGCGAGGCGTCAAACTTGCGGGCCAGGGTCAGGGCATAGGCACAGGCCTCCACCGAGCAGTCTGAAAAATCGGTGGCCACCAGAATCTTTGTAAATGGTTTCATAACATTCCCTCCTCACTGGTGCCGGCCGGTTCGTGAAACATCTTGCGCATCACCTTTTTCAGTTCATCCAGCTTGACCGGCTTGTTCAGGTATTCAAAGGCACCCAGATTAAGCGCCTCAAGGTACGATTCCACCTCACCGAAGGCGGTGATCATGATCACGTTGCTGGCCGGCTGTTCGCGGTTCAGTTCCCGCAGAAAGGTCAGGCCGTTCATGACCGGCATATTCAGGTCGGTGATGACCAGTTCCACCGGTTGGATGCGGATCTGGTTTAACGCCTCGCTGCCGTTGGCGGCGGTCTTGACGTCATATCCCTCGCGGGCCAGCAGCCGCGTCAGGGCCAGGCGAGTATTTTCCTCGTCGTCAACCACCAGTATCCGTTTTTGTGCTTTGGCCACACCTGACTCCGTTCGCTTGGTACGTGGTGCAAGTCTAGCACGGAGTCAGGGGCTGTCAAGGCGGCGCCGGTAGCAGTCGTTAGGCGGCAGTTTCTCGCGTCGGTATGCTCAGGGCGTTACGCCCTGTTCGGTGAGGGAAAGTGAAAGCGATGCACCGTTTTGAACAGACGGCCGGTACGGTCTGCCATTCACCTCCAATTCCACGCTGCCTGGGTCGTTCAGTTCCAGGTAGATGCTGCGGTCGGCACGCCATTCAATCAGGTCGCCGGCCGTCAGGTCGTAATCCTGGGTGGTGACGGTGTCCAGGGTGATCAGCAGGCTGCCCTTGCGTAGTGCCTTGATCCGCAGGGTAACACCACTCTGTACAGGGGGTGGTGCAACCGTTGTGGCCGGGTCGGTGCTGGCAGCATCGCCCGGTGGGGGTAGCGGCAGCTGCTGTGCGCTGGAGAGCTGAGGCTGAACCGCTGGTGCCGGCGTTGGCGTCGCAACGGGTGGCACAGGCGGCGGTGTCGGCTGATCCGCAGGACGCATCAGCAACGCCACCATGATGATGATCGCCAGCAGTGCCGCCGGCAGAAGCAGACGCTGCCAGGTGAAGCGGCTCCGCTGAAGCTGCTCCTCCAGCGCGATGCTGGCGGCGGAATGTTCTTCGGTTTGCTCAGGTTCGATCAGACTGAGCAGATCATCGGCATCGAGGCCGAGATGGTTGGCGTAGGTCCGCAGGAACCCCTTGAGATAGGCCGGGCTAGTGAACCCCTGATGACGGTCTTCTTCCAGTGCCCGCAGGTAGTTTTTACCGATCTTGGTGGCCTCTGAGGCATCAACAATGCTTATGCCGCGCAGCTCGCGGCGCTTACGCAGGATTGGACCAGGGGTCTGAGGCGTTGTCTCGGTATCCTGAACAGCGTTGTCTGGTTCCATGTTGGCTCCTACTTGAGCAGTTCCAGATACTCCTGTGCACTCCGGCTGATCTCTGCATCGGGGGCCAGCCGCACCACTTCCTTGAAGGCATGGCGGGCTGCCACCAGATCGCTCTTCATCAGGCTCAAGCCTAGATGGTAGTGGGCCATGGGGTAGTCGGGGTAGTAGTCAAGTGCCTTGCGAAATTCAGTGATCGACTGGTCGGTCTTTCCCTGGGCAGCCAGCACGCGACCGATGGCAACCCGCACCACCGGGCTGCGGGGGTTGGATGCCCGCACATCGTTGAGCTCGTCCAGGGCCTTATCGTAGTCACCCTTGCCCAGGTAGGCCAGCCCCAGATTGATCACGGCACTGTCGTGCTGCTCGTAGAGCAGGTCATCCTTTACCAGCTTGAATTGCTGAATGGCCTGATCCCAGCGCTTAAGCTCCATGTAGGTCACGCCCAGGTCGTTGCGGGCCGTAGAGTAGTTGGGTTTGAGGCTGATCGCCCTCAGAAATTTTGGCTCGGCCAGGTCGGGTCGACGCTTGCCCAGATAGGCCAGGCCAAGGTTGTAGAGCAGCTCCGGGTTATCGTCTTCGAGCTTTTCTGCCTCCAGCAGCTCCTGCAGGGCCGAGGTGTAGTTGCGCTCTCCCAGGTGCATGGCGCCCATCTGCAGGTGGTACGAGGCGGTTTTTCCGGTGGGTGAAGTGGTGGTGCACCCGTTTAGCAGCAGGGGCAGTGCCAGGGCCAGCAACAGCATGGTTCGAAGCATGCAATCCCTCCTAGACGGGATAACCGTGCGAAACGGCAGGCAAAAGGTAGCAAAAGGCGGCATGGTTGTCAATCAGGCCCGTGATTTAGCCGTTTGTCGACAGGTCGCGGAAGGTGGTCAGCTGCCGGAAGCTGCGATAACGGGTCTCGATCTCCTGATAGTCAAGCCGCTTCAAGCGTTCAAGGCTGAAATCCTCAACGTTGAAGGAGGCCATCACCGAGCCGAACACCAGGGCCTGACGGATTCCTTCTTCGCTGAGGTCGCCGGTGTTGGCCAGATAGCCGATGAAGCCGCCGGCAAAGGTGTCGCCAGCTCCGGTGGGGTCGAAGACCTCCTCCAGCGGGTAGGCCGGTGCGGCAAAGACCGAATCGCTGGTGAACATCAGCACGCCGTATTCGCCGCGCTTGACCACCAGTCGTTTGCAGCCCAGAGCGATGATCTGGCGGGCAGCCTTGATCAGGTTCGGTTCGCCGGTCAGCATGCGGGCCTCACCCTCGTTGATGATCACGATATCCACCCGCTTGATAACCTCTTTCAGGGCGGCCGGCTTGGAGGATATCCAGAAGTTCATGCTGTCGCAGGCCACCAGGCGGGGACTTTTGACCTGATCCAGCACCTCCAGCTGCAGTTCAGGGTCGATGTTGGCCAGGAACAACACGTCGGTGTCGCAATAGGTCTCAGGCAGCTGCGGTTTGAAATCCATCAGTACATTCAGCTGGGTGTCCAGGGTCTGGGCCTCGTTCAGGTCATAGCCGTACTTGCCGGTCCAGTGGAAGGTCTTGCCCGGCAGGCGTTGCAGACCCTGCAGATCGATCTCCCGCGAGCGCAGGAACTGCAGATGCTCTTCTGGAAAGTCCTCCCCCACCACTGCCACCAGCGAGACATCGCTGAAAAAACTGGCCGAGGTGGAAAAATAGGTGGCCGAGCCACCCAGCACGTTTTCTCCCTTGCCAAAGGGGGTCTCAACGGTATCAAAGGCCACGGTGCCGACAACGACGATACCCATCAGGTTACGCTCCTTTTTTCAGATACTTGCCGATAATCGGGTCCAGCTTTTGCGCGGTTTCGTTCGGGATCAGGCCGCGGTCGGTGACGATGGCGTACTGCAGGGCGCTGCCGCAGCCGCAGCCGCGTGTTGCCAGTGCCTCGGCGGCAGCCAGCCGGATGATCTGCTTGGCCATGGTCACATTCTGGTGCATCACGGCCAGGATGGCATCAACGCTGACAGTCTCATGTGAATCATGCCAGCAGTCGTAGTCGGTGGAAAGGGCGATCACGCCGTAGCAGATCTCAGCCTCGCGGGCCAGCTTGGCCTCGGTCAGGTTGGTCATACCGATGATGTCGCCCCCCAAGCTGCGGTACATGAACGATTCGGCCCGGGTCGAAAAGGCCGGCCCTTCCATGCAGATGTAGGTGCCGCCACGGTGTACCGTGGCCCCGGCTGCCAGGGCTGAACGCATCAGGACGTCGGAGAGGCAGCTGCAGGTCGGGTCGCCGAAACCGACATGGGCCACTACGCCGTCGCCAAAGAAGGTATCCTTGCGCAACCCTTTGGTGCGGTCGATGAACTGGTCCGGGATCACGATGTGTCCCGGCACGATCGCCTCCTTCAGGCTGCCTACAGCCGAGACCGAGATGATCCGCTCCACCCCCAACAGCTTCATGGCGTAGATGTTGGCCCGGTAGTTGACCTCGGAGGGCAGGTAGCGATGGCCGCGACCGTGACGGGGCAGAAAGACCATCGGCACACCGCTCAGGTTGCCGGTAATGAACTCGTCTGAAGGGTCACCAAAGGGGGTCTGCAGCCGGACCCGTTCCACCTGTTCCAACCCTTCCATCTCGTATAAGCCGCTGCCGCCGATCACGCCGATCATGCCCTGTCTCCCCCTGCTGTATCGTTTTACGGTTCGCGCTGTTTTTTGCGCAGCTGCTTTTCGGCCGCCATGGATGCCGCGGCCTCCCGCTGGGCCCGCTGCAGCTCGCTGGCGGTATGGGCCGTGCCGGCTCCCAGGCAGAGAAAGACCTCTGGTTCGTTTTGGGAGGCGCTGGCCAGCTGGTTGCGAAAGCGGACCAGACAGGCAGCGGTCTGTTGCTCATCCAAGCCGGGCAGGATGATCGCAAAGCCGTCACCGCCGGTGCGGGCCACCAGGTCTTCGGGCCTGAAGGCCTCACGCAGCAGGCGGGTGGTCTTCATCAGCAGCAGGTCACCGGCCTCGCGCCCCTCAAGGTCGTTGACCTGTTGCAGGTTGTCCAGCGAGGCGATCACCACGCTGACCGGAAACCTGCGGCCGCGGCTGATCCGGTCCAGTTCGGTGTCATAGTAGGCCCGGTTGTAGAGGCCGGTCATCGGATCGTTGACCGTCAGGTAGGCCAGCTGTTGCTCCCGCTGACGGCGCTCTGAGACGTCATGACCGACGCTCAGGATCTCGATCAACTGCCCCTTGTTGTTATAGGCTGGTGCATTGGCCCAGGAGATCCAGACCCGGCTGCCGTCCCAGCGGCAATTTTCATGCTCAGCACTGGGAAAAGCCTCAGGATTGTTGCCGATTTCGTTGATCAGCATGCGCAGATTCTGGCCGGCGCTGCCGCTTTCCGGCACGATGGTCCCCACCAGATGCCGCCCCACCAGTTCTTCGGGCAGAAAGCCGAAAAATTCGCAGGTGTAGGCATTGGCAAAGGTGATGATGCCGTCCGGCGACCAACGCAGGATAAAGCTGTTGGTCCGTTCCACCATCTCGCGGTAGTCGCGCTCGTTGCGCCACATCCGTTCATCGATCCGTGTCCGGTCCGAAACGTCCCGGATCGCGCCCTGAAAGCCGATTGGCGTGCCATCTGACCCCCGCACCAGATTGATGCTGACTTCGGCATGCACGGTGCGGCCGGAGGCATGGCTCATCTTCAGTTCCAACAGCCGGGGTAAAGGTTTTTTCAGTGTTTCCCGGTCAGTGATATGGCTCAACAGCCGGGCTGCGGCGAACTCACGGGAGGAAGGCGCCAGCAGATCCAGTAGACAGCGGCCCGCCAGGCTGTCCGCTTCATAACCCAGGGTGCCGGTCACGGCAGGGCTGATGTAGGCCAGCTGCAGCTCCAGATCAGTCAGCCAGATGACTTCGATACTATTTTCTACCAACAGTCGAAAGCGATCCTGGCTGAGCAGTGGCATGGCAGCTACTCCTGACCGGTCTTTGGCTCAAGGCGGCCCTTAAGTTGACCACAGGCGGCCGAGATGTCGCTGCCCCGGCTGTCACGGGTAATGACCGTGAAGTGTCGGTCCAGCAGGAATTTGTGGAAGGCGTCCAGCGCCGCCCTGGTGGGTGGTCTGAAGTCGGCTCCCTCGTGGGGGTTGAACGGTATCAGGTTGATCTTGCAGGGGATATCCGAAAGCAGACGCACCAGCCGTTTGGCCTCCTCCGGCGTATCGTTCAGGCCCCCCAGCAGCACATACTCGATGGTTATCTTGCGGCGTCCCGGCAGCGGGAACTTCTTGAGGGCCGCCAGCAGGGTGGCAATCGGGTAGCGCTTGTTGACCGGCATGATCCGGTCCCGCAGCTCGTCGGTGGTGGCGTTCAGGGAGACGGCCAGGTTGACGGTCACTTCCCGTCCCAACCGTTCCAGTTCCGGCACCAGTCCGCAGGTGGAGACCGTCACCCGTCGGCTGGAGAGCTTGAGCCCGTTGTCGTTGACCATGATCTTGAGGGCGGCGATCACGTTTTCCAGGTTGTGCAGCGGCTCGCCCATGCCCATCAGTACGATGTTACGCACCTCCACGTCCCGTTTCACCGCCAGGATCTGGTTGACGATCTCGGCCGTGGTCAGGTTGCGGGTCAGCTTGAAGGTGCCGGTCAGACAGAAGGCGCACTGCATGGCACAGCCGGCCTGGGTGGAGATACAGAGCGTATTGCGATCCTCGTCCGGAATCAGCACGCTCTCCACCGCATTGCCGTCTTCCAGTCGAAACAGATACTTGCGGGTGCCGTCGTTGCCGATCTCCACCGCTTCCGGTTCCAGGCTGCTGATACAGGCCGTCGTTGCCAGCTCTTCCCGCAGCGCCTTGGAGAGGTTGGTCATCTCCTCGAAGCTGGCGGCATCCTGCTGATAGAGCCATTTAAAGAGCTGGGTGGCGCGGTAGCGCTCCTTGCCCTGGCCCGCCAGGAACTGGATCAACCCCTCCAGGGTCAGATTTTTGAGGTCGGTTTTGTGCATAAAAAAAGGCCCTTCCGTGGTTGGAAGGGCCTCCGATGGTTCTCGTTAGCCCACCAGCTCAAGGGCGCTGAAGAAGTAGGGAATCTCAAAGGCGGCGGTTTCCGGGGCATCGGAGCCGTGGGCCGAGTTCTCTTCGATGTTCTTGGCGAAGTCCTTGCGGATGGTGCCTGGCTCGGCGTTGGCCGGGTTGGTGGCCCCCATCAGGGTGCGCCAGTCGGCGATGGCATTTTCCTTCTCCAGACAGAGCACCACCACCGGGCTGCGGGACATGAAGCTGCACAGGTCGTTGAAGAAGGGGCGTTCCTTGTGGACATAGTAAAAGCCCTGGGCCTGGGACAGGCTGAGTTGAATCTTCTTCATGCCGACGATCTTGAAGCCTTTTTCTTCGATGCGGCTCAGGATCTGGCCGGCCAGGCCCCGCTCGACGGCGTCAGGCTTGATAATGGCAAAGGTGCGTTCCATACTGTTCTCCTTGCTGAATTCAAGTTTAATGAACGGTTTCAGTAGCATGTGAGGCAGGAAATGTCAATGTATTGCGGGGTGATGTGAGGGTGTCGACAAAATTACGACACCTTGCCCTGCAGGCGGGCCAGTTGGGCATAACGGCCGCCCCGCTGAAGCAGTTCCGCTGGCGAACCTTGCTCCACAATCCGCCCCTCATCAAGCACCAGCACCCGCTGACAATCCCGAAAGGCCGACAGACGCTGCGATACCAGCACCACGGTCTTGTCGTGCCAGTTGGCGGCAAGGGCATCCAGTATCTCATCTTCTTTGCCGGCATCAACGCTGGCCAGCGGGTCGTCCAGCAGCAGCAGGGCTGGCTGCCGCACCAAGGCACGGGCCAGGGCCACCCGCTGCCGCTGGCCGCCGGACAGGGTCACCCCCCGTTCGCCGACCAGGGTCGCCAGGCCTTGGGCAAAGCCGTTCAGGTCAGAGGTCAGGCCGGCCTGCTCCGCCCCACGCAAGGCATCACCGTCACCGCCATAGGCGATGTTTTCTTGAATACTGCGCGAGAAGAGAAAGGCCTCCTGGGGCAGATAACCGGTTAAACCACGCACCGAAGCCAGCGAAAGCTGGTTGACGTCGCGACCATCCATCAGGAACTGACCCGGCGCCACCGGCAACAAGCGGGCCAGGACTCGCAGCAGCGTGGTCTTGCCGCTGCCCACCGTACCGGTTACGCCCAGCCGCTCGCCGGGACGGATGCTGCAGCAGACCTGCTGCAGCACCGGCCGGTCACCGTAGCTGAACGAAAGCTGGCGCAGCTCGAGGCTCTGCTGGAAGGTGGCAGTCTGTTCAGCGTCCGTCTCCAACAGCGGTGTGGCGGTCAGCAGTTCATTCAGGCGACCCATGGAGGCGGCGCCCCGCTGCAGCAGGGTCAGGATCCAGCCCATCACCGCCGTCGGCCAGGCCAACAGTGCCAGGTAGCCGGAAAAGGCCACAAAGTCACCCAGTGACATCGTGCCGGTGATCACCTGGCGACCGCCGATGAACAGTACCGCCAGGGTACCGATGCCGGTTGCGGCCACCATGATCGGCATCACCAGCCCTCGCACCCGCGCCAGTTCCAGGTTCTTGTCCAGGCAGTCACGGGAGGTCTGTTCAAACAGACGGTCGAAATGCGGTTCACGACAGTAGCTTTTCAGCAGCCGCACCGCCGAGACGCTCTCTTCAGACAGTGACGACAGCCGTGCCAGCTCCTCCTGGGCCTCGCGGGACAGGTTGAACACCCGCCCGCTGATACGTCGCACCAGCAGCACCATCAGCGGCAGCGGACCCACCGCCGCCAGGGTCAGCCAGGGCGAGATCAGCAGCATCAGCCAGACCGCTGCCAGATAGATGATAGCGGTGTTCAGCAGGCTCATGCTGCCGAAGCCGACCAGCATCCGCACGTTGCCCAGATCATTGCTAAAACGGGACAGCAGATCGCCGGTCCGTTCGCGGTTGTAAAAGGAGAGATCCAAGGCCAGCAGCCGTTGAAATAGCGCCTCGCGCACCCTGAATTCCACAATCCTCGCCGCATGCAGGATGGTGGTGCGGGACCAGATCCGTACCAGGCAGTGCAGCAGGGCCAGTCCGGCCATCGCCGCCGCGTATTGCCCGGTGCTGAAGCTGGCGCTTCCCGGCTGTCTGAGCCCCTCGACCGTCAGCTTGAGCAGCCAGGGGATCAATAGGGCACAGCCGTTGGTCAGCAACAGCAAAAAGGCCCCGACGGCGTAACGCCATCGGAGCCCGACCATAAAAGGTGCCAGAGTATGAAGGTGTGCTAACGGTGAACGTGTCTGCATAACACCTGACTAGAATGGGATGTCGTCATCCTGAAACGGCGGCTCATCATAACTGACCGTGGTATCGGCTACACCGCCGGCCTCGCTGCGCCGTCCACCGCCGCCACCGTCACCCTTGCCGCCCAGCATCTGCATCCGCTCGCCCACGATCTCGGTGGTGTACTTTTCGTTGCCGTCGCGGTCGGTCCATTTGCGGGTCTGCAACCGGCCTTCGATAAAGACGGTCTTGCCCTTGGCCAGGTACTCGCCGGCCACCTCGGCCTGCTTGCCCCACAGGGTCACCCGATGCCACTCGGTCTTCTCTTCCCACTCGCCGCTCTGCTTGTTCTTGAACCGTTCGCTGGTGGCCAGGGAAAACGAGGCCACCGCCTGGCCCGAACCGGTGTAACGGACCTCCGGATCCTTGCCCAAGTTGCCGATCAACATCACTTTATTCAGACTGGCCATTGTATCCTCCTTGGCGTGCGCTCTGTGCTTTCAGCGGGTTCCTCTTATAGCATCACCACCACCAACCCTGCAACCGGTTTGCCGGACGACTTGACCCGGCCGACAAAAACCGTTAAAACTCATCAGGAATTTCACGAGGAGTGCTTTATTTTGTTCGCTACCCTGCGCGCCTTCCTGTTCATGGCGGTCTTCTTTCCGCTCACCTTCCCGATCGCCCTGAGCGCCATCATCTGCAGCCTGTTTGATCATAGCGGCCGCAGCTACGCTGCCCATGCCCGTTTCTGGGGTCGGCTGGGGATCTGGCTGGCCGGGGTACGGGTGCAGGTCAGCGGCGCCGAGCTGCTGCCGAACGGCCCGATCGTCGTGATGAGCAACCATGCCAGCAATTTTGATATCCTGGCGCTGCAGGGATTTTTTCCGCGCCCCCTGTCCTGGATCGCCAAAAAAGAGCTGTTCGATATCCCGATCTTCGGCCACTCCATGCGCCACGGCGGTTACATCCCGCTTGACCGCGGCGATGGCCGTCAGGCGCTGAAGAGCATGGAAGCGGCAGCCGGCCAGATCAGGGGTGGCAAGAGCGTGATCATCTTTCCCGAAGGGACCCGCACCCGCGACGGCAGGCTGCTGCCGTTTAAGCGTGGTGGTTTTCTGCTGGCAGCCAGGGCCGGGGTGCCGGTGGTACCGGTGACCATCAACGGCAGTTTCCAGATCAACCCCGGCGGCGCGTTGCGGCTGTACGGCGGCACCATCGACATCGCAATCCAGCCGCCAATCGCCGTGCCGGAAGGGATCAAGCGCAGCGCAGTAGAGGAACACCTGCTGACTGAGGTGCAGTCCAGCATTGCGCGCGGGTTGGCCAGCCAGTGATCACTGCCCCGCACTACCTGTTATTGTCAGGGGTGGGACTGGTGATAATCGCCTGGGGCCTGCCAGCCAGCCATCGCCTGAAGACCCCCTGGAACAGTCTGGCCGCCCTGCTGGTGCTGGTTGGGGTCGGCCTGTTGATGCTGGGGGCACTGTTGACGGTGCTGCCCGATTTTTTCAGGGAGTAAGCCATGCGTCGCTCGGTGGTAACCACGCTGCTGATCATACTACTGACCAGTTGCCTGCTGTGGGCCAACGTCTGGCAACGTCAGCAGGCCCAGTTTCGGGAGGGGCATGCCGGTGAACAGCGCGGTGACGTCATGGTGGCCCTGACCGGCTACGAGTCGGCCATCCGGATGTACCTGCCCTTTTCCGCCACCGTTGAACGCTCCGCCCAGCGGATCTGGGCCCTGGGAGAGGCAGCCGAACAGCGCCGCGATGTTGAGCAGGCGTTGGCCGCCTA
Source organism: Trichlorobacter sp. (assembly GCF_034008105.1). Lineage (NCBI taxonomy): Bacteria > Pseudomonadati > Thermodesulfobacteriota > Desulfuromonadia > Geobacterales > Geobacteraceae > Trichlorobacter > Trichlorobacter sp. Next base: position 90,998 of record NZ_JAVEPN010000004.1, on the reverse strand, counting down.
CCGTTCACTGCGCAGCGCCTTCTACGCCACCCGTTGGCTGATACAGCCAGGTGAAGACTGGATCGGCCGCTGCGACACAAAAATTGCCCTATTGGCCCCGCTACGCAAAGGAAACCGACCATGACTGACAACCAAGCTGCACCATCACATTCGCCGTTGCGCATCGTTGCCCTGGGTGGCCTGGGCGAGATCGGCATGAATATGATGGCCTATCAGTGCGGCGACGACATCCTGCTGGTGGATAGCGGCCTGATGTTTCCCGACGCCGAGATGCCGGGGGTCGATTATGTTATCCCTGACATCAGCTGGTTGCGCGAACGGGCAGAATCCGTGCGGGGCATCCTGCTGACCCACGGCCACGAGGACCATATCGGGGCGCTGCCCTTTGTGCTGCAGGAACTGCCGGTGCCGGTCTACGGCACGGCCCTGACCTTGGGGTTTGTTGCCGAAAAACTGAAAGAGTACAAGATCGGGGCTGACCTGCGACCGGTCAAGCCGCGGGATACGGTCACGCTGGGCTGCTTCAGCGCCGAATTCATCCGCGTCTCCCACTCGGTGGTGGACGGCTGCGCCCTGGCGATTCGTACCCCGGAGGGGGTCGTGATCCATACCGGCGATTTCAAGCTGGACCAGACCCCGGTGGATGGCGAGTTGACCGACCTGGCCAGCTTCGCCCGCTACGGCGATCAAGGGGTACTGGCGCTCTTATCCGACTCCACCAACGTGGAGCGTGAAGGCTACACCATCTCGGAAAGCTACGTGGGCGAGGCGCTGGCCGACATCTTTCCCAAATGCGCGGGCCGGATCATTGTGGCCGCTTTTTCAAGCAACATCCAGCGGGTGCAGCAGGTGGCCGATGTGGCGGCGGCCACCGGCCGCAAGGTGCTGCTGAACGGGCGTTCAATGATCGCCAACGTGCGGATCGCCCGTGAACTGGGCTATCTGAACATACCGGACGACCTGCTGATGGACCTGAAGTGTCTGCCGGATATGCCCCGCAACGAGGTCTGCATGATCACCACCGGCAGCCAGGGTGAGCCGATGTCTGCCCTAGTGCGGATCGCCATGGATGACCACAAGCAGATCAAACTGGAACAAGGCGACACGGTAATCCTCTCCTCACGGGTGATTCCGGGCAACGAACGGACCATCTCGGAGCTGATCAACCACCTCTACCGCCGCGGGGCTGAGGTACACCACGAGAAGGTCTCCGAGGTGCATGTCTCGGGACACGCCAGCCAGGAAGAATTGAAGCTCTTGATGAACATCGTCAAGCCTCGCTTCTTTCTGCCGATCCATGGCGAATACCGCCACCTGGTGCTGCATCGCCGGCTGGCTGCCAAAGTAGGCATCCCCGAGGAACGCTGCCTGCTGGCGATCAACGGCGAGGTCGTCTGCTTCTATAACGACACCGCCTGCATCGAGGAAACCATCGAGACCGGCCGGGTGTTTGTGGACGGCAAGGGGGTGGGGGATGTGGGTGAGATTGTGCTCAAGGACCGCCGCATACTGTCCGAGGACGGCATGGTGGTGGCAATCGTCGGCATCAGGCTGGCCAGCGGCGACCTGATCTACGGGCCGGAGATTGTCAGCCGGGGTGTGGTCTACGAGGATGAGAGCCAGGATTATCTGGAGCAGGCCCGCCTGACCGCTCAGGAGGCGCTGCAGGAACTGAATGCCGAGATGCGGCGCGAGCCGGACGAGGTCCGCCAGGCGTTGCGTCAGGCACTGCGGCGATTCTTCAAGAAGACGGTGGAGCGTAGGCCGATGATTCTGCCGGTCATCATGGAGATGTAGGTTCCTGCAGCCGTGCATACACCTTTTTCATCATCCATTCCCGGACAAGGCCACCAAAGGCTTTGTCCTCCACAATCTTTTCAAAGATCTCCTGATTCTGATCCATCCGTTCAATCAGCTTGCCCAGAAACTGGTCTTCAAAGGCATACTTGAAGGTATCAATCTTGTTAGCCTGCGCCTGCGTCTTCAGGGTTTCATCTGCCACAAGTTCTGCCTCAATCTGGTCAAAGAACAGCTTGTCGGCCTGTTCAAACTCAGTGCCGAACTGTTCATTCAAGAGGTCAATAATCTCGGAAAGCGCTGCCTTCTCTTCCTGTGCCCGCTTGATACCAGCTTCCGTCAGACCATCAAGCTCACCGGCTTCATCCTTTTGCAGCTCAATGCTACCGTCTGCAATCTTCTGGAGACGGTAATATTCAAGGGCTACTTCATCATCAAGCTGCAAGGTTTCAGACAAATCCTTCCTCGGTAACTTGGTTTGCAGCAGTTTTGCAAAGGCGTAGAACTTCTCAAAATCAGGCTCGGTAAACGGCATGATCTGGGCAAGGAAGGAATAGAGGTTTGTCCAGGTACGCAGACTCTTCTTGAACTCGTCCTTTTCATCCTCTTTTTCAATGGCCTTGAACCGATCAACAGCCGGGTCAATATGTGCGTATAACGCAGCTTGGTCTTTTACCGTCAGCCTGCGACTATCCCTGAAATAAACCCTGGAGAACGCCTCAATCTCCGACTGCCAGTAAATCTGTTTTTCATCCAGCTTTGCTTTCAGATCATACAGGTGGTTCGGGTCAGGCTCTGACACCACGGTGGTTATTTCATAGTATGGCTGGAATGACGCAAGGATCGTTTCCCGGTCATTCACAAAGTCCAGCACAAAGGTATCATCCTTGCCCGGACAGGTGCGATTCAGGCGGGATAGCGTCTGCACTGCCTTTACGCCGGAAAGTTTCTTGTCAACATACATGGTATGCAGCAGCGGCTGGTCAAATCCGGTCTGGTACTTGTCTGCAACAATCAGGATCTTGTACTCATCAGTATCAAACACCTCCGGCAGCTCTCGTTCACCAAAGCCGGTCAAGGCAGGCTCAGAGACACCTTCCGGGAAGTCGTTGTCAACCACCTTGCCGGAAAATGCCACCAGCACCTTGATGTCGGTATATTCCTTGGCCTTCAGGTAGCGTCTGAACTCGTCAAAGTACCTTTTGGCGTGGAGCCGTGAGCCGGTGACCAGCATCGCCTTGGCTCTGCCGCCTATCTTTTTTGCAACGATCTGCCGGAAATGCTCAATGATGATTTCTGTCTTCTGGGCAAGATTATGGGGGTGCAGTGATACATACTTGCCAATGGCCTGCGCTGCCTTCTTTTTGTTGAGTAGCGGATCATCCTCAATCGCCTTGGTCAGCTTGAAGTACAATTCGTATGTCGTGTAGTTTTCCAGCACATCAAGAATGAACCCCTCTTCAATGGCCTGACGCATGGAATACAGGTGAAACGGCTGTGGTTTACCCTCTGCATTCAGGCAGCCAAACACAGCCAGGGTCTTGTACTTGGGGGTGGCGGTAAAGGCAAAGAACGAGATGTTATTCTGCCGCCCCCGTGCTGCACATGATTTCTCAACCTCTGCATTGATTTCATCTTCATCATCATACTCAGCGGCATCATCATCAACAGCAGTCTCAAGGGATTTTGAAGAGAGCACCTCTTTCAGCTTCTTGCTGGCCTCGCCCCCCTGGGAGCTATGGGCTTCGTCAATGATAACGGCGTATCTGCGGTCTGGCAGATCGCCAATCTTATCAATCACAAACGGGAACTTCTGCAGGGTGGTAATGATGATATGAGTGCCGTAGCTGATGGCCGTGGCAAGCTGGGAGCTGTCTTTATCCACCTTCTGCACCACGCCGGTTTTGTGCTCAAACTGGTAGATGGTATTCTGAAGCTGGTTATCAAGCACCTTACGGTCTGTTACCACAATCACGCTGTCAAAGATTCTCTGGTCTTGTGCATTGTGCAGGCTGGAAAGCCGGTAGGCCAGCCAGGCAATGGAATTACTCTTGCCGGAACCGGCTGAATGCTGGATCAGATAATTTTTACCCGCACCGCTCTCTCTGGCGTCGGCAGTCAGTTTACGGACAGCATCAAGCTGATGATAGCGGGGAAAGATCATCTTCTCGCTTTTCTTCATAACGCCGTCAAACTCGTACTCTTCTGTTTGCAGGTGGACAAAGCGGTGGATGATCTCAAGCCAGCTATCTTTGGTCAGCACAGCTTCCCACAGGTAGGATGTCTTGTAACCGGCAGGATTCGCCGGGTTCCCTTTCCCGTTATTGCAACCCTTGTTAAACGGCAGCCAGTAGGTCTTGCTGCCGTTAAGTCTGGTGGTCATATACACTTCATCAGGATCAACAGCAAAATGGACAAGAGTCCGTTTTTTGAAGGCAAACAAAAGCTCACGGTTATCACGATCCTGGGCATATTGCCGCCTGGCATTGGCTGCGGTCTGGCCGGTAAAGTGGTTCTTTAGCTCCAGCGTGGCAACCGGCAGACCGTTCAGGGCAAGCACCAGATCAACAGAGTTTTTGTTTTTTGCGCTGTAGTAGAGTTGGCGGACAACCTTCAGACTGTTTTTTTCATACAGTGCCAGGGTATCAGGGTTCAGACCGGATTCCGGCTTGAAAAAGGCCATCTGAAACCTGATGCCGTAATCAACAAAGCCATTACGCAGCACGTCAAGGCAACCACGTAGATCAAGCTCTTTGTACAGCCTTTGAATAATCCTGTTGGGGCAATCAGCACCATGCACCGCTTCCAGTTTTGCCCATTTATCTGGCTGGGTGGCCTGAATAAAGCTGATGACATCTGCCTTGAACATGCCCAACTCAACGCTGTAGTCGTCAGCATCCCCCTGACTGTATCCGCCCTGTTCTACCAGGCATTCAATAATGGCTGTTTCAAAGATCTTTTCGGTATGGAGGTTGGTCATCTCTGATACTTCCTTCTTGTTTTGGTCGGGGCATATATGCCACTACCAAACTTAAAAATACATATATAACAGTTGGTTGCGTTGCTTAAACACGTTTTAGGCGCTAGTCCAGAAATGTCTAAAAATGTCTAAAAAAATCTATCTAGGCCGGTTTAGACATTTTCCACACTTTACCGTCAGGGTGAATAATTCCATTGTTTTTAAGTTGTTGCAGAATATTCTTTATTTTGTTTTTCTTTTGCTCTTCGTCTAAAACGTCTGGAAGTTTGTCTAAAAGCACCCTTTCAAAATCTACTTTCTTACCTTCATCAAATTCGTTCAAATAATCGATAATGACTTTCCTGCAATAATCGTCATCAATACCACGCTGTCTGATGTAGGCACTTCTATCACCTGTTACCTTTGCCACTGTTGCGGAAATGTGGAAGTTCGGTTTTCTACCCTCAATCAACCCTTTTGATTTCAGTAGCTTGATTTCAGCAGCAGCTAACGGGTGCTGTTTAGCCACCTTGTCGAGGAGAATAATCTCTTCCAGGCGTAAGTCAGGAAGTGTGGCAACCTTACGGGCGTAACTCATATCAAGCACTTTACCGAAGATGGTAACTTTCACTTCATTCGGTTTAAGATCGTATTCTGGCAGAGGAAAATACTTCTTGCGCTGTAGCATGAACATTCTCTTGATACCGCTTCCAATAGTATCAATCATGTTGAGATTCACCATTGCATCGGCCAGAAACTTGTTGCGGTAGTGTAGTGACGGGGCATCAGAGAAAAGGACTTCATTGATGCTTTTGGGGATGAAAGTACCGGAATTGCTGAACGTTAGGAAGCCATCCTCTCGCTCAACAACGGTAACCTTGCCGCCGATCTGATAGTCCTGGTGGGCAATGCAATTGTTTAATGCTTCTCTGATGATGTACGGTTCATACTGATCCACCTCATCAGGGAAAAGTGTGCCGTCAGTAAGATAGCGATACTTCAGATTTCTGATTTTGCCATATACTGCCTCAGTGTTAAGAATATGAGGACAACTGAAATGCTGGTAGTCCTTCTCAATATTATCTCGATCCTTTAATACCCAGGTAATCTTGCAAGTTGCAGGGCTTATAAAATGTTCTGATTCTTCCTTGCCCAACAGAATGATGGCGGCGCGGGTTATCTTGCCTTTAATGCATACCTTCGCCTTGTTCAAAAAGGTCAGGTCATCCCAGCCGTCAATTTCATCAATCAATTTAGGATTTTTGGTTTTAAACGCTGACCGGGCTTTCTGAATAGCATCTGCTGATAGATCATCCAATGTAGCCTCATCACTGATAACAGCACTCCAGTCTTTCTCTGTGCCTTGGCTGCGGATGCGCTCTATTTCTTCCAGATTAAGGGGGGAAAGGGACTCTCCATCACGCCCGTAATAATGGCCCTCCCAGGCGACAGGGATACCTTTGGGGGCAGCTGGAATCTGAAACATGAGCACCCGGCCCTCCGGCAGGGTAAGTTCGTGAATATCAATAAAGGTAATGCGGTTGGTTGTCTTGTCGGCAATCTCTTTTTTCAGGGATTCAAGAGAGCGGGTATCTACACGGTAGCTGCTGCCAACAATGTTGTGGGTTTTGTCATGGACGCCAAATACAAGCCAGGCATTAGCAAGCGATTTAAGAGCTGCCTCGTTAGAGAGCGCACTAAAATATTTTCCTATCTTGTCGAAATGGTAATCATTTTTGGCTTCCTTAAATTCGACAATCTCGTTCTCAGATTTCATGTTTCTGAGTTCTTCAAGCTTATTAAGCAGATCCGGGGACTTCATACATCCTCCTCCTCATCCGGCCTGACTAAACCATTGACGAAGTTAGAGTATGCGACTTCAGCTAATATCTGCTTTAATACCATCTTTTGTCTTGCTGTTGCATTTGGCTTTAGATGCCCGTCGGGGTAAAGCTCCTTTACAATTTGCGCATTGGTTCCAAATATATTCTCATCAATAGCATCAAGGGTTTCAGGAAGGCCATGACCTAATATGCTTCCTGTGTCAGGATCAATAAATTTAACGTCAGGGTTGTTATCAAATGTCACATCCTTACCCAGAAAAGTCTTTTTTCCACTTATTGAAGGCCACATAACACCAAAAAACTCAACTGACCCAGGCGGATAAATTTTAGCTAACTGAATGGCACCATCTATTGAATCGTATTCCTTTTCTCTAATCATCCTGATCAAGACATTTAATGGCTCCATATCTAAACGTCCAGCCAATACTTTTCTGTTGTCTACCAACTCCTTTTGCAAAAGTTCCTGTGCTTCATAGAGGTTATCCCCGATAAACGAAAAAATCAGATTGTCATGATCCTGAGTTGGAACAAAACCTTTTGCATCATGCAAATAATCAAGTCTCCAAATATAAAATTTGCTGTCCTTCCAGCTCCAGCCTCCAAACAGAAAGTTGAAGCTGCCTAAAACATCCTTGAATTCGCGAGTGCCATAATTAGAAATTGAGTTGCATAACTCTGTAAATAAATTGGTTATATACTCCAAAACCTCTTTAATATCGGTGCTGGCACTGGATAGGTGGGCGTCAAATTTAATCGAAGAGATGAGGTTCAGTATTAAAGGATAGGTTCTTTCTGTGTCGCCAGCGAAACAGATAAGGCAGTCTTTTCTTGGAAGTTCAAACAGTTTTACTCCTGTGTGCCACCGTTCTCCCCCAGACAAGCAACTGTCTGTCGCCACAATCAGTTCTTGTTTGTCATTTTCTTGCCGTACCCATGCAGTACAGAGTGTCATCCTATAACCTCATCACTTACATTAATTTTTCCAGTCACTACATCCGAAATCAATGTGGAACGATATTCTTTGTAAAGAGTTATTAACTTTTCCTTTAATTCGATAAGCTGGTCAATATCAGCTGTTTTCTTATCAAGAAAAGAAGTTATAAGTGTTTGCTCAGTATAATCAGTTGTGACCGGCAATTCGATGTCACCCAATAAACCACGACTAATTCTTTGCATAGTAGCACCTCGCGCAATCAGAGATGTGTACTCAAAATATCGAGGATTTGACATTGCATATTTGAGAAATGATTTTTGATATTCTGTATTCGGTCTAAGGACAACATTGTCTACCGATGTTACGATTCGTTTGCCGAGATCAGGGATGATACAACATCTACCGATAGGTGGATTTAAGCGCGAAATGACTAAATCACCTGGGAAGACTTCAGTGCAATTAAGCTTCTCAAATGTCTCCTCGGTAATGTATGTTTGCCCCTGTTCCTTGTACTTTCCTTCACCAACATTACCTGTAGTGATATACCTAATTTGAGAGTCATCAAAAACAATATCTTTACTTTCAATCCAGTCACCATCAAGGAAGAGGGTATCTTCATCCTGAGCTAGATACTTTATTTTTTTGATTTTCCACCCTTCTGGAATCTCTCCAATCCATTCTACTTTTGAATCTTTGTATTTTTCGTACTTCTTACAAAGACCAGAACCTTTGTTTTCTAGCTTCAATCTTTCATTCTCCAGTTTCAGGATATCTTTCTTGATTTCATCAAGTGAGCGTAGTTTTTTAAATTCATGAAAATAATTGGTGAAATTGATCTCATACCCTACTTTGGTCTTGCTCTCATCAATCCAGGCATCGGGCACGTGTGGCTTAACTTCCCGCTTAAAATATTCGGCGATGGTCTGCTTAACCAGTTTGCCGTTCTCATCTTTCCGCAGAAAAGGAATTTTCTCAAAATCACGCAGGTTTGAGTCGGCCTTTGGCTCACCGTTACGGCCTTTCACAATCTTTCCGGCAGCGTCCCGCTCCGGTCGCTCAACCGTCACCCGCCAGTAACCAAAGAAGTCATTGGGGTAAATCTTGCAAAACTCATTTTCTTCAAAATTGCCATAGATGTTGGTGATATAGCCAATGCCCCGGCTGTTGCCGTTTTCCGGTATCTCTTTACGCTTGTTGCCCAGGCTGCGGGGCATCTTCTGCCAGAAGCGGTTTTCGGTGATGGCCGGGTTTTCATCATCTTTACTGCCGGTGGCGTTGATAAGCTGAATCTTCCCCTTGCGTTCCTGCTCTTTATGGTTGGTGAGAATCCAGATGTAGGTTGATATACCGGTGTTGTAGAAAAGCTGATCCGGCAGGGCGATGATCGCCTCCAGCCAGTCATTTTCAATTATCCATTTACGGATTTCGCTCTCGCCGCCCCCTGCCTGACCGGTAAAGAGGGGCGAACCGTTAAAGACAATGCCGATGCGGCTGCCGTCCGGCTTCATCTTTGAAATCATATGTTGCAGAAAGAGCAGCGAGCCGTCGTTGATGCGGGGCAGACCTGCGCCGAACCGTCCGGCAAAGCCCTTTTTTTCTGCCTCGGCCTTGATGATCTTTTCTGCCTTTTTCCAGTCTACGCCAAAGGGGGGATTGGAGAGCAGGTAATCAAAATGCTCCCCCTCCAGGCCGTCAACGGTAAAGGTGTTGCCCATCTTCACGTTGGCCGGATTCTGCCCCTTGATCAGCATGTCTGATTTGCAGATGGCGTAAGATTCGGGATTGATCTCCTGACCAAACACCTCAAGCTTGGCCTTGGGGTTCAGGTTTTTCAGATAATCCTCAGCAACCGAAAGCATGCCGCCGGTGCCGCAGGCCGGGTCATAGAGGGTTTTGACGATTCCCTCTTTGGTTAGAATCTCGTTATCGCTCTTGAAAAGAACATTAACCATCAGCTTGATAACTTCGCGGGGGGTAAAATGCTCTCCGGCGGTTTCATTGGATATTTCAGCAAACTTGCGGATCAGCTCTTCAAAGACATAGCCCATCTGCATGGTGGTGATGTGCGTCAGGTCTATCTTGGCAAACTCATCCACCACCTTGAACAGAAGGTTGGTGTGTGGATCATCCATACGGGAGATATGGTCATCAAAACTGAAATACTCCACAATCTCGCGGGCACCGGCAGAAAAGCCGTTGATGAAGTTACGCAGGTTGGCTGCAACATTGGCCGGTTCCGCCTTGATTCTGGCAAAATCATACTTGCTGCGGTTATGGAAATTAAGCCTGGCCACCTTGTTCAAGGTAAGGTCTTTGGCGCTGTCGGAGAGTTTTTCAACCTTTGGCAGGTAATCCAGCACAGCCTGCTTAGTGGGAGCAAGGATGCAATCCAGACGGCGGAGCACGGTCATCGGCAGAATGACCTTGCCGTAATCAGACTGTTTATAGTCACCGCGCAGCAGGTCGGCCACGCTCCAGATTTTATTGGCCATACCTTTGAAATCAGTCATTACGATGTGATCCTTTCCATCAGCACCACGGCATGGGCCGAGATCCCTTCACCGGTACCGGTGAAGCCCAGACCCTCCTCAGTGGTGGCCTTGACGTTGATCCGGTCAACCTCCACCCCGCAGGCCCGGGCGATGTTCTCCCGCATGGCCGGGATGTGCGGCGCCATCTTGGGCCGTTGCGCAATGATGGTGGCATCCAGGTTGCCGACCCGGTAGCCGCGCCCCCGCACCAACCCCACGACGTGCTGTAAGAGCTTCATCGAGTCAGCCCCCTTGAAGGCCGGGTCGGTATCGGGGAAGTGCTTGCCGATATCCCCCATGGCCAGCGCCCCCAGTAGAGCATCCGCAACCGCATGCAGCAACACGTCGGCATCGGAGTGCCCCAGCAACCCCTTGTCCCACGGGATTTCCACCCCGCCCATGATCAGCTTGCGGTCATCCACCAGCCGGTGGACGTCATAGCCATGTCCGATACGCATCACATAAAGTCCTTTCCAATCAAAACCATTTTAACGCAAAGGCGCAGAGGCGCAAAGAAGGTTTCCTGTTAGCAAACAACGCTACCAGTCGTGCATTTCTCTGCGTCATTGCGCCTTGCTTTCATACTTTGCGTTAACCGTCTTTGGGACGGTTGTATCCAGCAGGTGCCGCGGCTGCACATTGCCCAAGGCTGCCAGCAGACTGTTTTTGACCTGGGGGATATCCCGCTCCAGCTCGTTAAGCAGCCGCTTCATCCGCTGCCGCTGCTGATCGGGATCGCCGGCCACCGGGCAGGAGCAGGAGACTGAGCTGATGCCGGCCTGCCGGACCAGCTCGATGATCTCACCTTCGGCCAGATAGACCAGTGGCCGGATCACGGTGATATCGCCGTCGTCACAGACCGTCCTGGGCGCCATCGCCTTGAGGGTGCCGATGAAAAACTGGTTCATCAGCAGGGTCTCAATGAAGTCGTCACGGTGATGGCCCAAGGCCAGCAGGTTGCAGCCCAACCGTCGGGCCGCCCCGTACAGTGCGCCCCGCTTAAGACGGGCACAAAAGGAACAGTATGAGGAGCCGGGCCGCAGTTTGGCGTTAATCACCGCAGCATGGTCGGTCCGTTCAACCTGCAGCGCCAAGCCCAGCGGCTCCACAAAACGCTGGATCGCCTCGCAATCAAAACCAGCAAAACCGGCATCCACCGTGACCGGCAGCAGCTCATAACGGATCGGCGCCCGCTGCTGCAACTCGCGCAACAGCAGCAGCAGGGCCTGTGAATCCTTGCCCCCGGACAGGCCGACACAGATCCGGTCGCCCTCCCTGATCAGGCCGAAGTCGGCGATGGCCCGGCCAACCGAGTGGCGCAGACTGCGCCACAGTTTGGAATCAACCCCCTGCGGGCAGGCCATCCGCTAGCCCCTGGCGGCCCGGTCCAGGAATGTGCGTACCAGCGGGGCAAAGGTCTCGTGTTCCAGCAGGAAGGCATCGTGGCCGTAGGCCGAGGGGATCAGGTGGTACTCGGCCGTCTTACCCTGTGCACGCAGACAGGTGGCCATCTCTTCGGTCTGGTAGGGTGGGTAGAGCCAGTCGGAGGTAAAGGCGAAGAACTGGATCGGCGCACTCACCTGACCGAAGGCCTCAGCCATCGATTCGTAGCCCCAGGCCACGTCGTACAGGTCCAGCGCCTTGGCCAGATACAGGAAGGAGTTGGCGTCGAAACGGTCCACAAAGTTGTAGCCGTTGTAGTTCAGGTAGCGTTCCACCTCGAACTGACCGAAGAAGTCGAACAGACCGTCCTTGGCCGAGTAACGTCGGCCGAACTTCTGCCACATCGACTCGTCGGACAGGAAGGTGATGTGGCCGATGCCCCGCGCCAGGGCCAGGCCATCCTTGGGGTTGTGCTTATACTCCCCCTTCTTCCAGGTGGGATCGTTGAAGATGGCCCAGCGGGCCACGGCGTTCAGCGATATGGCCTGGGGTGACGGCCGGGGAGTGGTGGCCAGCACAATGGCTGAGGCGATCCGCTGCGGGTACTGGGTGGCCCATTCCAGGGCCTGCATGCCACCCATGCTGCCCCCCATCACGGTCAGCAGCCGCTCAATGCCGAGATGGTTGAGCAACAGCTCCTGAGCCCGCACCATATCGCGCACGGTGATCACCGGAAAGGTCAGGTTGTAGCGTTTGCCGGTCTTGGGGTTGATCGAGGTGGGACCGGTGGAACCGTAGCAGGAGCCGATCACGTTGGAGCAGATCACGAAGTAGCGCTCGGTGTCCAGCAGCCGACCGGGACCGACAATGGCATCCCACCAGCCGGGCCTGGTGTCCTCTTCCCGCCGCTTGCCGGCCAGATGGGCATCGCCGGTCCAGGCATGCTCCACCAGGATGGCGTTGGAACGATCGGCATTCAGGGTGCCGTAGGTCTCATAGACCAGGGTCACCGGCGCAAGTATCCGCCCGCTCTCCAGCCTGATGCCTGCGTCAAAGGTGATGCTCTGTTCCTGAATGATGCCGACCGACATGCAAAAAGCCCCTGTTCATGATGAGCAGGGGCTTTGGGTGGTGTACGCCGAAAACCTCGCTCATCTTCGCCTTGCGGCAGGATTTAGCACCTGGCGTCCCTGCGGGGACCGGTTGCTGTGGCTTCGTCGGGCCTTATCCCTCCACCACTCTCGATAAGCAGATTGTTAAGCGGAACAGTACGGTAAGCCGAGCATGCTTGTCAATCAAATATCCGGTGCTGAGGCCGGCAGAACGGTCTGGAAATAGTGGTGGGCATCTGGTATAGATAACCAGTTGCAGAGTCTGCATCAATCCTACGCGAGGAGGCGACATGAAACGGCTGGTACTGCTGCTGGGCCTGGCCCTGCTGCCGCTTTTCAGCGGCTGCGCCCACAACTATTTTAATGTCCCGCAAGACAGTTTTGCCGAACAGGTCAAGGTGCTTGGCATCGTGCCGATCATCGTGGACAGCGAGTCCGACATCCGCCACCCGCAACGGGAGGAACTGATCGAGCTGCTGACCAGGCAGAGCCGGCTCTATGAACGCTCGCTGACGCGGCTGATCAAGAATACCAACAGCTTCTACACCGTGACCATGCTGGATACCGATCCGCAAGCCCTGTTCAAGGAGCAACTCTTCCGCCGTGAACGGCGTGATGATGCCTCGATCCAGTACAATAAATATTTCTGGAAGACCGACGGCATAATCGAGCTGATCCACAAAAGCAGCCTGGACGCCCTGATGGTAGTAGTGATCAGCGGCATCACCCGCCCGGAACGGATGGTCTCGGCCAACCTGATGGAATCCCTTGAAGCCGACTACAACTACCTGATCATGACCGCCCAGATTCTGGACCGCAAGGGGAACATCCTCTGGGAATACCCTAACTTCCGGACCCGCAGCCTGTCCTATGACCCGCTCATCAACCTGCAGTATCCCAATTTTGATGAAGCCCGGGCTAACCTGAGCTCCAAGGTGCAGACCAAATTCAAGGCGCTGGAGGGGATCAAGCGTGCCCTTGAGAAACGGCGGCAGGATTTCCTGCTGCAGGAGACCAGCGAGGTTGAACTCTACATGGACCAGTTTGAGTCGATGAGTGAACTGCTCAGCATTAACCGCGAGCCGAAAGCCAGCCAAGCGGCCGAGCAACCCAAGCAGGATCCAGCCAAGGAGCCCAATCCATGACCATCGAGATCACCCTTGACGGCAACAAGCGGGTGAGCGCCCACTACCCCGACGGCCTGAGCCTGGCAACTGACCAGAGCGTCGAGGACGGCGGCGAAGGCGCGGCGCCGTCTCCCTATGCCTGCTTTCTGGGGGCCATCGGCACCTGCGCCGGGGTGTATGTTATGGAGTTCTGCCGGGCGCGGCACATCCCCACCGAGGGGGTGGCACTTACCCAAGAGGCGGTCTTTGAGACCGACGAGCAGGGCAAGCGCCGCCTGGCAGCGGTCAATCTGACCATCAAGCTGCCAACCGATTTTCCGGAAAAATACCGCGGCGCCATCGTCAAAGCCGCCGGTCTCTGTTCGGTAAAGAAGGCCATCATGACCCCGCCGGCCTTTTCCATCGACTACCAACTCGTGTGAACCGGCCCGTGGACGACGCCCGCAAGGAAAAACTGAAAAAAGAGCTGCAGGGGATGGGGCTTGCCGCCCTGGGTATCTTCATCCTGCTGGCCTTCCTGACCTTCAGCGCCGCCGACCAGTCGCTGAACAGCTGGTCCAGCGAAGGCGGGGTGCGCAACCTGGGGGGGCGGCTGGGTTCCCAGGTGGCCGACCTGTTCTTCATGCTGTTCGGCCTGGCAGCCTATCTGGTGCCGGGGGCGCTGCTGTTCCTGGCCTCCAACCTGCTGCGTTTCAAGGAACTGCGGCTGCGTGGCTACAAGCTGGCCGCCTTCAGCGGTCTGCTCTTCTCCCTGTCGGCCTTGTTCGCCTTCAATCTCGAATCCACCGTGCTGTTCGGCCAACAGGTCCCCACCGGCGGCGCCATCGGCGCCCTGACGGTCCGCTTTCTGCGGGCAGTGGTCGGCACCACCGGCGCCCTGCTGGTGCTGCTGCCGCTGCTGGCGGCCTCGATCATGATACTGTGCCGTTTCTCGTTTGTACTGTTTGCCGGCTGGTGGCTGGAAACCATGCGCCAGAAGTGGGCCGCCTGGCGGGAACGGCAGGCCCACCGCAAGGATGAGCAGCAACGGGACAAGGCCCTGGCAGCCGGCAAGCCGGCACCGTCCAGCGGCCCGGTCATCAAACCCCAGGCCCCGCCGCCACCGCCACCCAAGCCCAACTTCTTCAAGAAGGAGAAGAAGAAGGAGGCTGCCAAAGACAAACCGATCCAGGAGACCTTCGACTTTATCACCCAGCAGGAAGGCTTCCACACCCCGCCCCTGTCACTGCTTGACCCGCCGCCAGCCAGCGATCGCCGGGTTGACAAAGAGGCACTGGCAGTCAACGCCCGGCTGCTGGAGAAGAAGCTGCTGGACTTCGGCATCGACGGCGAGGTGGTGGAGATCGCGCCCGGCCCGGTGATCACCATGTACGAATTCGCCCCGGCCCCCGGCATCAAGATCAGCAAGATCGCCGGCCTGGCCGACGATCTGACCATGGCCCTGCAGGCGCTCTCGATCCGGATCGTGGCGCCGATCCCCGGCAAAGGGGTGGTGGGGATCGAGGTGCCCAACCGTGACCGGGAGACGGTCTACCTGCGGGAGATCTTTACCTGCGAGGAGTTTCTACAGAGCCGGATGAAGCTGCCGCTGGCCCTGGGCAAGGATATCGCCGGACTGCCCTCGATGGCCGACCTGGCCAAGGCGCCCCACCTGCTGGTGGCCGGCTCCACCGGCTCCGGCAAGTCGGTCTCGGTCAACACCATGATCCTGTCGCTCCTGTTCACTGCCACTCCGCGGGACGTGCGTTTCATCATGGTGGACCCCAAGATGCTGGAATTTTCCATGTACGAGGGGATCCCCCACCTGCTGCTGCCGGTGGTGACCGAGCCGAAGAAGGCCTCGCTGGCACTGAAATGGGCCGTGGTGGAGATGGAACGCCGCTACCGGCTGCTGGCCGACAAGGGCGTGCGCAACATCGAATCCTACAACCGCAAGCTGGCCACCGAAGAGGAAGAACAGGACGCCCTTGCCGCCTCTGATGCAGAAATCATCGAGGAACTGGAAGAGGTATTGGAAGGCGAGGACGCTGCGCCGCTCGACGAACCGCTGCCGTTTGTGCTGGATGACAAGGAACCGCTGGAACACAGCCACCTGCCGTACATCGTGGTGATCGTGGATGAGCTGGCCGATCTGATGATGGTGGCCGGCCGCGAGGTGGAGGAGCATATCGCCCGTCTGGCCCAGAAGGCCCGCGCTGCCGGCATCCACCTGATCCTGGCCACCCAGCGGCCGTCGGTGGATGTGATCACCGGCCTGATCAAGGCCAATATGCCGTCGCGCATCTCGTTCCAGGTCTCCTCCAAGGTCGATTCACGCACCATCCTGGACTGCAACGGCGCCGAAAGCCTGCTGGGCATGGGCGACATGCTCTACCTGCCCCCCGGTACGGGACGCCTGCAACGGATTCACGGCGCCTTTGTCTCCGATGCCGAGGTGCAACGGGTGGTGGACTTCCTCAAGAAACAGGGCAAACCGGTCTACGAAAAGTCGATTCTGGAGATGAAGGACAGCGACGACAAGACCGACTTCGGCGATGAAGAGCTGGATGAACGCTGGGAGGATGCACTGCGTCTGGTGGCCGAAACCAGGCAGGCCAGCATCTCGATGGTGCAACGCCGCCTGCGGATCGGCTACAACCGGGCCGCCAGGATCATCGAGATGATGGAGCGGGAGGGGATGGTGGCCCCCGGCGACGGCACCAGCAAGCCCCGCGAGATCTTCCTCGAGAATATCAACGTGTACCTGAACTCGCCGATCAACAAGTAGGAGTTCATGATGGACATCACAGCCGCAGCCATTCAGTTCACCGTCCAGCAGGGGGATATCGCCGCCAACCTGGCCTATGTCCGCGAGGCGCTGGCTCGAGTCGCCGCTCAAGGGGCCCAACTGGCGCTACTGCCGGAGATGTGGTCCACCGGCTTCGCTTACCGGAACCTGAGCGAGCTGGCCCAACAGACCGATGCGGTGGTAGCCGAGCTGCAGCAGCTATCGGCCCGCCACCAGCTGGTGATCGTCGGCAGTCAGCCGGAACCGGCCGGTGACGGCCGGGTCTACAACACCGCCCATGTCATCGACAACGGTCGCCTGGTTACCAGCTACCGCAAGCTGCACCTGTTCTCACTGCTGGGGGAGGACAAGGCCTTCAAGGGGGGCGACGGCTGGTGTCTGGCCGAAACCTCGTTGGGCAAGATCGGCGTGATCATCTGCTACGACCTGCGCTTCCCCGAGCTGTCGCGCCGGCTGGCCCTGGAAGGGGCCCGGGTGATCTGCGTGCCGGCCCAATGGCCCAAGCCGCGCCAGGAACACTGGCGCACCCTGTTGCGGGCACGGGCCATCGAGAATCAGCTCTACGTGGTTTCCTGCAACGCCTGCGGCCTGATCGGCAAACTGGACTTCTTCGGCATGAGCATGATCATAGACCCCAAGGGCGAGGTGCTGGCCGATGGCGGTGAATTGCCGGGGGAGATCGTGGCCCCGCTCTCCTGGGAGACGATGGATACCTGGCGGGCCCAGATCCCCTGCTTCAACGACCGAAGACCTGAAGTTTATTAGACTAATCCCTGAATTTCTTGACGCCTCGATCTGGGGCGACTACTCTTTAAGTGCACGTCTAATGTAGAGCATCTGGAGGTTTGTTGTGACAGATATGTTGAGTCTGGCCGGTACCGGACCGGTCGTGTTGGCGGTCTTTGTGATCCTGATCTTTTTCTCGGTGGTATCCTGGGCGATCATCTTCTACAAGCTGTTCCAGATCCACAAGGCCAACAGCGAATCGGTCCGCTTCATGGACTTCTTCTGGAAGACCAAGCGCTTTGACACCATCGCCGCCCAGGCCGACCGCTTCTCCAGCTCACCGCTGGTGATGCTGTTCAATGAAGGCTACAGCGAGCTGAAGCAGGTGATGGATGGCGATGCCAAGCAGGAGCAGACCGGCGTCAGCACCGATCTGGGCGACATCGACAACGTCACCCGGGCCCTGCGTCGTGCCACCAACCAGGAGATCAACCGCCTGGAAAAATACACCACCTTCCTGGCCACCACCGGTTCGGCTTCGCCGTTTATCGGCCTGTTCGGCACGGTCTGGGGGATCATGGTGGCCTTTGAGGGGATCGGCCGCACCGGCTCGGCCTCGCTGGCCGTGGTGGCGCCCGGCATTTCCGAGGCGTTGCGGGCCACTGCCATCGGCCTGATCGCCGCCATTCCGGCCGTCATGGCCTACAACCACTTCCAGCACAAGATCCGGGTGCTGGTCAAAGAGATGGACAGTTTTTCCACCGAGTTCCTGAACATTGTCCAGCGCAACATCACCGGCAAGTAGGAGCAGCTCGATGGCTATGGGACGAGGAAACGACGAACGGGGCATGGTTGCCGAGATCAACGTCACTCCCCTGGTGGACGTGATGCTGGTGCTGCTGGTGATCTTCATGGTCACCGCACCGATGATGCAACAGGGGGTGCAGGTCAACCTGCCCAAGGCCGACACCAAGGGGATGAGTGCCCAGGAAGATACGGTTATTGTAGCGGTTGACCTCAACGGGCGCACCTTCATCAACAAGGACGAGGTGCCGGCCGGTGACCTGCGGCAACGGTTGAGCGAGCTGTTCGCCACCCGCACTAAGAAAGAGGTCTTCCTCAAGGCCGACGCCGGCGTACCCTATGGCGAGGTGGTGCGGGCCATGGCCGATATCAAGGGCGCCGGCATTGAACGTCTGGGCATGGTGACGGAGCCGGCCCAGAAATAACCATGCACGCCCTGCAACGACGATCAGACACCTGGCTGGGTGTCACGCTGCTCCTCTCCGCCACGGTCCACGTGGCGGCCTTTGTTTGTATGGTCTGGCTGCAACAGTTGCAACCCGATCTGGGCCAGCTGCAAACCACCTATTATGTGGATGTCGTCAACCTGCCGGTGGCAGCCCCCCAGGCCGGCAGCCCGTTACCGGAAGCCTCGCCAGCCAGCGAAGACGAGGTTGCAGCAGCCCCCCAGGCCGGCCCCCAGACACCACCAGCCACACCGTTCCCCTCAAACGCCGGCGGCAAGGCCGCCCCCAGTGAAGACCACGGGTTTCAGGAGCGGATGGCCAAACTGGCCGCCAAGGCTGCAGAACAGCGCCAGGCAGCTGCGCTGGAATCGCTGCGCAGGAAGATCGGCGGCGGCAAGGTCGGCATGCCGGGGGCCGCAGGCAGCCAGGCCGGTAGCGATTACACCGCCTACCTGCACTCACGGCTGAAAGACGCCTTCCGCAAGACCATCAGCTACCAGAGCTCGGCTCCCTTTGCAGTGGTGCGCCTGACCGTCGATGGTGATGGCCGCATCCTACGGACCAGGTTCGAGCGCAGCAATGGCGACAAGCTGTTCGAGAGCGCCGTGCAGCGGGCCATCAGCCTTGCAGAGCAACGGATCGTACCACCGCCAGGGCGCAGCACCTATGAAGGCACCTTTGTCTTCAAACCCCAAGGAGTCACGCAGCAATGAAACGGATCATCCGCCTGCTGTGCGGTCTGGCGCTGCTCTGCAGCCTGACCGGCACCGCCGGCAGCGCAACCTATATCGAGGTAACGGCACCGGGCAACCGGCTGCTCAGGCTGGCTATCGTACCAGCCCAGCCGCTGGGTGACACCGTCAGACCCGAGTTGGCCAACGAGATGGCCGAGGCCCAGGTGTTCGATCTGACCATGTCGGGGCTTTTCACCGCCGAACGGCGTGATGCCGCCCCCCTGCCGCAAGGCTTGGGGCTGAGCGTCATAGATTTCATCCCCTGGCTTACTGCCGGCTACGACCTGTTGATCCGAGGCGAATACGAATTGCGGGGCGACGAGCTGACGGTTGAGTTCCGTCTGTTTGACGTGCTGAACAAAAAACCGTTGCTGGTCAAGCGCTACCTGGGCAGCCGTAAGGACCTGCGACGCTTCAGCCACCATTTCATCGACGAGCTGCTGGCCACCCTGGCCGGCGAGCGTGGTCCCTTTAGCTCACGCATCCTGTTTGTCTCCACCCAGTCTGGCAACAAAGAGATCTTTGCCATGGACTGGGATGGCCATAATCTGCAGCAGATCACCAGAAGCGGCGCCATCACCATCAGCCCCGATGTCTCCCCTGATGGCCGCGAGATCATCTTTACCTCCTACAAACGCGGCAACCCCGATCTCTACAAGCGGGCCCTGTCCAGCACGGTGGACGTGCCGCTCTCCACGCGGCGAGGGGTTAATATTACCGGCGCCTGGTCGCCGGACGGCACCAGGATCGCCCTGGGGCTGTCCAAGGACGGCAACACCGAGCTCTACCTGATCAATCGTGACGGTTCTTCCCCCGAACGACTGACCGTCTCCCACGCCGCCAACCTGTCGCCCTCCTGGTCGCCGGATGGCTCCAAGATCGCCTTTGTCTCCGACCGTCTCGGCAGACCCCATATCTTCATCATGGATGCCAATGGCGGTAATGTGCAGCGGGTGACCACCAACGGCGGCAATAACTTCAATCCGGCCTGGTCGCCCAAGGGCGACAAGATCGCCTACACCCACCAGTCTGGCGGCTTTCAGATCTTTGTGATCAACACAGACGGCAGCGGTGATACGCAACTGACCAGTGAGGGCAGCAACGAGCGGCCACGCTGGTCGCCGGACGGCCGGCTGATCGCCTTCAGCTCAAAACGAGGCGGCAACGAGGCGATCTACGTCATGCGGGCCGACGGCAGCGGCCAGACCAAGGTCAGCCGGAGCAGCGGCAACAACATTCACCCCGTCTGGGCCCCACGCCATTAAGTTTTTTACGAGTTGCGGTTGCAAAAGACGCTCTGTTGAGTATACTGAAGCACATTGTGACATGCGTAACGCATCACAAGCTGTTGATTACGGAATCACCAAGGAGGCGTCAATGCGTAAGGAATTTAGAGGTTTGATGGTTGTTATGAGCCTGACCGCCCTGCTGGCTGCTGGCTGTGCCAAAGAAGAAGTTGTCACCAAGGATGAGCCGATGGTCCAGCAGCAGACCGTTCAGCAGGCTGAACCGGCTGCTCCGGCTGCAGCTCCCGCTGCGCAGGCTGCAGCACCGGTAGCCACAGTTGCTGAGCCTGTTCAGGAACAAGCTGCCGCTAAGGCATCCGTGGGCGTAGCTCTGGCAACCGTCTACTTTGACTTTGACAAGTCCGACCTGCGTCAGGATGCACGCGACGTACTGTCCCAAAACGCTGAGGCGCTGCTCAAGCAGATCGGCGACGTGAAGGTCAAGATCGAAGGCCACGCTGACGAGCGCGGTTCCGACGAATACAACATGGCCCTGGGCGACCGCCGTGCCAAATCCGCTGAAAAATATCTGATCAACCTGGGCGTCAGCGCCGACCGGCTCTCCACCGTCAGCTACGGCGAAGAGAAGCCTGCTGTGCAGGGTAACGATGAGGCCGCCTGGTCCAAAAACCGCCGCGCCGAATTCCTGATCGTACAATAGGCAGCTGTTCCCTGTCTGACAAAAGCACCGGTTGCCGGGACCTCCCCCGGGTCCGGTGCTTTTTTTGTTGCCGGCTTGACTTTTATATTTTTTTATATATATGAAAAGATATATATTAACGTTCAAGGATGGCGCATGCGAATATTCGGAATAACCTTCATAATCATCGCAAGCCTTCTGCCCGGAGTCAGGGCAGCGGGAAGTGATCTGATGCAACTGACCCTGCAGGAAGCGATCGCGCAAGGACTGGAACGCAACCACCAGGGCCGCGCCGCACGGTTCCAGGCCGAAGCGGCCCGCTCCGGCGCCACAGCCGCGTCACTGCACTACCTGCCCAGCGTGACCGTGGAAGAAAGCTGGACCCGTTCCAACATGCCGGTCACCACCTTCATGATGAAACTGAATCAGGGACGTTTTACAAATCAGGACTTCGCCATCTCCAGCCTCAACGACCCGTCGCCGGTCAATGATTTCAAATCAGCAGTCACTGTCGAACAGCCCCTGTTCATGCCCGAAGCCTGGGCTGCCCGGCGTGGTGCGCGTTACGCTGCCGAACGTCAGGAGGCGATCACTGAACAGACCCGCGAACAGATTGCCTTCAGCATCTTCCAGCACTACCTGGCGGTACAGCAGGCCAGGGCACTGCTGCAGGCCACAGAAAAAGCGGTTGAAGAGGCTCGCGAGAGCCGGCGTCAGGCCACGGTCAGAGTAGCGGCCGGGCTGGGGCTAAAATCGGACGAATTACGGGCCGCAACCCATCTGGCAGCAGCAGAGCAACAGGCGATCAGCGCAGCCAACAACCTGACTCTGGCCCGGATGCAACTGTCGCTGGCCGTGGGTGGCCAAAGTGGTTCACAGGTTGATGCCGGCGGCGAGGTCAGCCTGCGCCATCCCGGCCAGCAGCCTGATCAGTTGCTGCAGCTGGCCCAGCAGCAGCGCCAGGACCTGTTTGCCAGCGAGCTGGGCAAAGACCAGGCCGATGCCGCCCTGCTGCAGAGCCGTGCCGGATTCCTGCCCACTGTCGGAGCCTTTGGCTCCTGGCAGATGAACGACCACACGCGGCCATTCGGACAAGAGCACAACTCCTGGGTGGCCGGCATTGCAGCACGCTGGAACCTGTTTGACGGGTTCCGCACCTGGCATGCAAGCAGCCAGACACAGGCTGTGCGGTCAGCAGCAGTTGAGCAACTTGCCCAAACCCGCAAAGAGGTCAGCTATCAGGTACATGAGGCCTGGTTGCGGCACAGGGAAGCGGAACAACGGCTGGCGGTTGCCCGTAACGCGGTGTCAGCGGCTGAGGAGGCCACCCGGCTGCTTTCAAAGCGGTTCGATAACGCTTTGGCCACCATGCTGGAACTGCTCGATGCCCAGTCTGCACTTAATCAGGCGCGCGCCGCCCTGGTGGAGAACGACACCGCCCTGACACTGGCCACCGGTCGCGTCTATTACGCTGCCGGCAGCTTTCTGAAGGAGATTCAGCAATGACCCGACTGCCGCTACTACTCCGCCTGCCCGCCCTTGGGGCATTGTTGATCGCCCTCGGCGCATGTTCCAACACGCATGATCAACCGCCGGCAAGCCAGCAGGTACTGAAGGATGTGCCGGTGGTTACCGTCACCAGCAGTGAGTTGGCGCAGACGGTCGAACTGTCCGGAATTGTCAGGGCCCGCACCAGCGCCCTGGTTGCGGCACGCATCCCCGGCACGGTCAGCCTGCTGCAGGTGCGTGAAGGAGATCGAGTGCGCAAGGGCCAACTGCTGGCCCGGCTGGAGGCACAGGAACAGCTGGCCCAGGCCGGCGCAGCCAATGCCGGTATCGAAGAGGCGCAGCGCGGGCTGGACGAGGCCCTGGCACAACGCACACTGGCCGACGCCACCTTGAGCCGCTTCCAGGTGCTCTATGACGAACAGGCCCTGACCCGCCAGGAATTCGAAACCCGTCAGACCGAGTGTGCCCTGGCACATCAGCGCGTTGCCCGTGCCGAGGCCCGGCTGCGTCAGGCACGTGAAAACGCACGGGCCGCCGGGGCCATGGCCGATTATGCGCGGATCACTGCACCGATTAGCGGCATCATCACCAGCAAGCAGGTCGACCTGGGGGTAACCGTCTTTCCGGGCCAGCCGCTGATGACGATCGATGACGAAACCAGCTACCAGTTGGAACTGGTCGTACCGGAAAGCTACGCTGCACTGGTGCGCCCCGGCACGCCGGTCCAGGTCAGCCTGGATGCGCTACAGAAAACCGTCAACGCCACTGTGGCAGAACTGGTGCCGGCAGCCGATCCCGCCAGCCGCACCTTCACCGCCAAGGTCAACCTGCGCGTAAGTGGTCTGAAAAGCGGACTCTTCGGGCGGGCGATCCTGGCGCTGGACACCACCCGCACGACGTTGCTGGTGCCAAAGCAGGCCATCTTTGAGCGGGGTGCCTTAACGGCGGTCTGGACGGTTGACCAGACTGACACCATCAGAATGCGGCTGGTCAAGGTGGGCAAGGCAGCCGGTGGCCAGGTCGAGATCCTGGCCGGCCTGACCGGCGGTGAACGGATCGTGGCAACCCACCGGACAACGTTGGTGGATGGGGCCAAGCTGGTCCCGTAACAACCGAGATACGACGATCGTTTCGAAAGGGAGCGTTATGAAGACATTGCTGCTGACCCTGGGCCTGCTGGCAGCCCTGGCCGAAAGTGCCCGGGCCGATAACTTCCGCTGCCCCAACGGCGCCATCGTCTCCACCGGCGATACCATGGCCGAAGTCTATGTCGAGTGCGACCCGCCCAGCTTCAAAAATGTACGCACCGAATCGGAGGCCGGATACCGTGGCACCACCATCCTGATCAACGTGGAAGAATGGACCTACAACGAGGGGCCGCATCGCCTGATGCATACGCTGACCTTCCGCAACGGGGTACTGGAAAAAGTGCAGACCCTGGGCTACGGGAAATAGACCATGACTGAACCGTCCCTCGGCTTTGCGGGCAAGGTGGCCCGCGCCTTCATCGATTCGAAACTGACGCCACTGATCGTAGTGGCCGCGCTGCTGCTCGGCCTGTTCGCCATCAAGATGACCCCGCGCGAAGAGGAACCGCAGATCTCGGTGCCTATGATCGACATCTATCTGCCACTGCCCGGCTCATCACCCCAGGAGGTGCAGGAGCGGGTGGTCAAGCCGTTTGAAGGGCGGCTGTGGGAAATATCCGGCGTGGAATACCTCTACTCCATGAGCCGCCCCGGAATGGGGGTGATCACGGTCCGCTACAAGGTGGGCCAGAACATGGAAGAGTCGCTGGTCAAGCTGTATAACAAGGTGATGAGTAACCGCACCTTGCTACCGGCTGGCGCAGGCGAGCCGCTGGTGGTGGCAAAATCCATCGACGACGTGCCGATCCTGGCCCTGACCCTCTGGTCAGAACGCTATGATCACGCCATGCTGCGCAAGGTGGCTCGCGAAATCTGCGACGAGCTGAAGAAGACCGACAATGTGGCCGAGGCCGAGATCAAGGGCGGCCTCACCCGGCAGCTACGGGTAACCTTGGACGGTGCCCGGCTGGCAGGCTTCGGCATCTCGCCGCTCCAGATCGCAGCAGCCCTGCAGCAGGGCAACGCCTCGCTCCCCTCCGGCGCCTTCAGCGGTGCCAACCGCGAGATGCTGGTGGAGACCGGGCTGTTTCTGGACAGTGAACAGTCGGTGCGCCAGCTGGTGGTGGGCCTGCACAGCGGCCGGCCGGTCTATCTGGGCGATGTGGCCCAGGTCAACGATACGGTCAAGGAGCCGGATGATTACGTCTTCATGGCCCTCGGCCAGGGGGTCGGTCATCGCCAGCTGGGCGGTAATCCCCATCAGGACTACCCCGCCGTTACCGTCTCCATTGCCAAACGCAAAGGGGCCAATGCCACCTGGGTGGCGGACGACCTGCTGAAAAAAGTGGAGTTTATGAAGGGCCGGGTGATTCCGGCCGACATCCAGGTGACGGTGACCCGCAACTACGGCGAGACCGCCCGTGAAAAGAACAACGAGCTGCTGTTTCATATGTTCCTGGCCGCCATCTCGGTCACGATCCTGATCGCCCTGTTCATGGGCTGGCGGGCCGGGGCCGTGGCGGCCATCGCCATCCCGGTCACCCTGGCGCTGACCATGCTGATCTTCTACCTGATCGGCTACACCCTGAACCGGATCACGCTGTTCGCCCTGATCTTCTCGATCGGCATCCTGGTGGACGACGCCATCGTGGTGGTGGAGAACATCCACCGCTATTTCACCACCACAGTCCTTGAGCCGCTGGAGGCGGCCATCCGCGCCGTGGATGAGATCGGCAACCCGACGGTGCTGGCCACCTTCGCCGTGATCGCCTCGATCCTACCGATGGGCTTTGTGGGCGGTCTGATGGGCCCCTATATGCGGCCGATCCCGGTGGGGGCCAGCATGGCCATGATCCTCTCCATGTTCATCGCCTTCATCGTGACTCCCTACTTCGCCTACCGCCTGATGAAGGGCCAGCACCATAGCGGGGCCGAACCGGAAGGCGAATCAAAACTGACCGCCTTCTACCGCCACTGGATGGGGCGCCTGCTGCACGACGTGAAACTGCGCAACGGCTTCCTGATCGCCGTGGTGGTGCTGCTGCTGGCCTCCTGCTCGCTGATCTACTTCAAGGCAGTTACGGTCAAGATGCTGCCGTTCGACAACAAAAACGAGCTGCAGGTAATCATCGACGCCCCGGAAGGGACCCCGCTGGAGCAGACCGCCCGGATAACCCGCGAGATGGGCGATGCCCTGCGCAGCGTGCCGGAGGTGACCGATTTCCAGCTCTACATCGGCACCAGTGCGCCGTTCAACTTTAACGGCCTGGTGCGGCACTATTTCCTGCGCAAGGGGCCACACCTGGCCGATATCCAGATCAACCTGCTGCACAAGGGGGATCGTTCCGCACAGTCACATGACGTGGCCAAGAAGATCCGTCCGCTGCTCAAGACGGTGGCCGACCGGCATCAGGCCAGTGTCAAGGTGGCCGAGATTCCGCCGGGACCGCCCGTACTCTCAACCCTGGTGGCCGAGATTTACGGCCCGGATGACACAGCACGTGCCAGCATCGCCGAAAAGATCAAAGCGATCTTCACTGCCACCGCCGGGGTGGTAGATGTTGACTGGTACCGCGAGAGCGACCAGCCCAAGGCCACCTTTGTGGTGGACAGCGAAAAGGCGGCCCTCTCCGGCATCAAGGTGGCCGACGTGGCCCGCACCCTGAGCATGGCGCTGTCCGGCCAGGATGTAGGTCTGCTGCACCTGCCCAAGGAGAAGGAGCCGGTGGCCATCAACCTGCGGCTGGCAACCAACCAGCGCAGTTCCCTGGCCGATCTGGCCTCGATCAGCGTGCCCGGCCCCCGTGGCAGCGTGCCGCTGTCACAGCTGGTAACCGTGCAGACCGGCAGCGAGGCCAAGACGCTCTACCGCAAAAACCTGAAAAATGTCGTCTATGTAATCGGCGATGTGGCCGGCGAGATCGAGGCGCCAGTCTATGCCATCCTCAAGATGCAGAACCAGATTGCCGCCCTGCCGACCCCGGACGGCTCCACAATCGAGATATTGGCTGCCCGGCAGCCCTGGTCTGAAGCCACGATGGGCATGAAGTGGGACGGTGAGTGGCACATCACCTACGAGGTGTTCCGCGACCTGGGGATCGCCTTTGGCGCCGTGATGGTACTGATCTACATCCTGGTGGTGGCCTGGTTTAAGGACTTCACCACCCCGCTGGTGATCATGGCCCCGATCCCGCTGACCCTGATCGGCATTCTACCGGGCCACGCCCTGTTCGGAGCCTTTTTCACCGCCACCTCCATGATCGGCTTCATCGCCCTGGCCGGTATCATCGTGCGTAACTCGATCATCCTGATCGACTTTGCTGAGATGAAGCGGGCTGAGGGGATGCCGCTGGACGAGGCAATCATTGAGGCCGGTGCGGTCCGCTTCCGGCCGATGCTCCTAACCGGCGCCGCCGTGGTGGTAGGCAGCTTCGTGATTGTCTTTGACCCGATCTTCCAGGGGCTGGCCATCGCCCTGATGTGCGGCGAGATCGCCTCGACCCTGCTGTCGCGGGTCACTATCCCGATCCTGTACTTCCTGGTGCAGGGTTGGAAAGAACGGCACCATATCGGGCAGCCCCACGCTGCCGACACCCCCGCTTAAGGAGGCCTCCATGTACATCGAACGGATCGTCAGGATCGTGGCCGGTGCATTCATCGTCATCTCGCTGTTGCTGGCCCATTTTCACTCACCGCTCTGGCTCTGGTTCACCGGCTTTGTGGGCCTGAACCTGTTCCAGTCAGGCTTCACCCAGTTCTGCCCGCTGTTCATCATCCTTGAAAAGATGGGGGTGCCGCGCTTTCCCACTGACGGCTGCTGCAAATGAGCACCCGGATCACGATCCTCTGCGAAAATTCGGTGGGGCCGATTTCCGGCACCCTGGGCGAGCACGGTTTCAGTGCACTGGTTGAGCATAACGGCGATACGCTGCTGTGGGATACCGGTCAGGGCTTTACCCTGCTGCACAACGCCCAGCGGATGAACAAAAACCTGCATCAGGTCGGTCAGGTAGCCCTGTCCCACGGCCATTACGATCACAGCGGCGGGCTGCTGCCGCTCTTGCGCAGCTGTGGCCCCAAGCGGGTCTTTGCCCATCCGGCCGTCTTTACGCCACGCTATCGCCATAAGGACACCGGTGAATCGCTGTCGCTGGGGCTGCCCTATCCTCGCGAGTACCTGGAAGGACAAGGGGCCTGTTTCGATCTGAGCGCGGGGTATCGTGAGATCCAGCCGGGCATCGCCTTGACCGGCGAAGTGCCTCGCACCACCGGCTTTGAAACCGGTGACAGCGGCCTGTTCACTGATCTCAGCGCCAGCCAGCGTGACCGGTTTGACGACGACCAGTCACTGGTGATCACCACCAACAAAGGACTGGTAGTTCTGCTGGGCTGCTGCCATGCCGGTCTGATCAACACCCTGCAGCATGTCAGTGCTCAAAGCGGCCGCAACGACATCTACGCCGTGGTCGGCGGCACCCATCTGGGCTTTTGCTCTGCCGACCAACTGGAACAGACCATCCAGGCGCTGACAACATGGCAGATCAAAAAACTGGCTGTCAGTCACTGCACCGGCTTTTCAGCCGCCTGCCGGCTCCAACAGGCTTTTCCTGCAGCCTTCCATAACGCCCAGGTTGGCTACGGTCTCAGCCTGTAGTATCGGCCTAAACATTTGTTAGCCCCTTTTATTTTAGTGATTCTTATGCTAGGTAAGTAAAAATAAAATTTTTCCTACCGTGAATTGCGTACAAGATTTCTATTTAACCGAAGGGGAGGCCGTAGACATGGCGTATGACGTGACGAATGAACAGCTTAAAAGCTGGGTGGCAGAAGTAGCTGCAATGTGTGAGCCTGACAGCATTCACTGGTGCGATGGTTCCCAGGAAGAATATGATCGGCTGTGCGCCCAGATGGTGACAAGCGGCACCTTCATCAAGCTGAACGAAGCCAAACGGCCCAACAGTTATCTGGCCTTCTCTGATCCAATCGATGTTGCCCGGGTTGAAGACCGCACCTTTATCTGCTCCCGTTCAAAGCAGGATGCCGGCCCCACCAACAACTGGGTCGATCCCAAGCAGATGAAGGACACCCTCAAAGGCATGTTCAAGGGCTGCATGAAGGGCCGGACCATGTACGTGATCCCCTTCAGCATGGGTCCCCTCGGTTCCAATATCGCCAAGATCGGCGTTGAAATCACCGACTCCCCGTACGTGGTGGTCAACATGCGGATCATGACCCGCATGGGTAAAAAGGTGCTGGACGTGCTGGGCAACGGCGAATTCATCCCCTGCCTGCACTCGGTTGGTATGCCGCTGGCCCCTGGCCAACAAGACGTTGCCTGGCCCTGCAACAAGGAAAAATACATCGTTCACTTCCCAGAAGAGCGGGCCATCTGGTCCTTCGGCTCCGGCTACGGCGGCAACGCCCTGCTGGGCAAGAAATGTCTGGCGCTGCGGATCGCCTCGGTCCAGGCCCGTGATGAGGGTTGGTTGGCCGAGCATATGCTGATCCTGGGGGTTGAATCCCCCACCGGCGAGAAGTCCTACGTCGGCGCAGCCTTCCCCAGCGCCTGCGGCAAGACCAACTTTGCCATGCTGATTCCGCCCAAGCCGTTCCAGGACAAGGGCTGGAAGGTAACCACCATCGGCGACGATATCGCCTGGATCAAGCCGAACGCTGACGGTCAGGTCTACGCAATCAACCCCGAGTACGGCTACTTTGGCGTTGCCCCGGGTACCAACTACGATACCAACCCCAACGCCATGATCTCCTGCGAGAAAAACTCGATCTTTACCAACGTGGCCCTGACTGAGGATGGGGATGTCTGGTGGGAAGGGATGACGAAGGAACCGCCGGCAAAGCTGACCGACTGGCAAGGTAACGCCTGGACCCCCGGTTGCGGCCGTCCGGCAGCCCATCCCAACGCACGCTTCACCGCGCCTGCCTCCCAGTGCCCCAGCATCGACCCGGAGTGGGAGAACCCCAAAGGGGTGCCGATGAGCGCCTTTATCTTTGGCGGTCGCCGCAAGGATACAGTGCCGCTGGTCTACCAGGCCTTCAACTGGAGCTTTGGCGTCTATCTGGCAGCCACTCTCGGTTCCGAAACCACTGCCGCCGCTGTGGGCGCTACCGGCAACGTCCGCCGCGACCCGTTTGCCATGCTGCCGTTTTGCGGCTACCACATGGCCGACTACTTCTCCCACTGGCTGCAGTTCGGCCGTTCCATCCCCCGTCCGCCGCGGATCTTCAGCGTCAACTGGTTCCTGAAGGATGCCGACGGCAAGTTTGCCTGGCCCGGCTACGGTGAAAACATGCGGGTTCTGAAGTGGATCATCGACCGGGTGCAGGGTCATGCCGGCGCGGTCGAATCGCCGCTGGGCTGGATGCCGCGCTATCAGGATATGGAATGGGAAGGCCTGGAGATGGACCGCGAGAAGTTCCACGATCTGATGTCGGTGGATCGCGGCGTCTGGCAGAACGAGGTGCTGTCCCACGAAGAACTGTTCATCAAGATGTACGACAAGCTACCCAAGGAGTTCCTGCATATCCGTGAGCTGATCCTTTCATCGCTCTGGCGTTCACCCGAGCACTGGGAGCAGATCGGTGAGGTACACCCCGAGGGCTGGAACGAGTAATCCGTTCACTGCCAAGTGCTGAAAACCAAAAGGGCTGGTCCGTTAACGGGCCAGCCCTTTTTTGTAGTCGCTTGCATTCTGCCACTTATGTCAGTCCACTACGTCGATCTCCCGCACCCGCACCTCTTGCCCGCTCAGCACTTCAATCCGAAAACTGCCGCAGTTACAGCAGGGATCAAACAAGCGCTCCAGCGGCGATTCGTGGCGACAGTCCAGGCAGCGGCCCTTTCCGGCCACCGGCTGGATCTGGAGTCTGGCTCCGGCCACCAGCGTTCCGGCGCTGCAGGCTTCGAAGCAGAAGGCCACCGCCTCCGGAACGACACCGGAAAGCTGGCCGATCTCCACCACCACCAGCGACACCGGCCGGCCGCCTGCATTCCGCTGGCAGATCGCAACAATATCCTGACTAAGCGCCATCTCGTGCATGGTTACGATACTACACCGACACGAGGCATAAAAAAAGGCCTGTCAGGTTACCCTGACAGGCCTTTCGGTTGCCGTAAGGCAGATTACTTCTTCTCAGCAGGAGCAGCTTCAGCAGGAGCAGCCTGAACGGAAGATACCGGTTGCTGAGCTTCGGGGGCCTTAGGAGCCTCGACAGCCGGAGCCGGAGCAGGAGCTTCTTCCTTCTTCTTGCAGCCAGCGGCAACGCCAAGGGCCAGAGCCAGTACCAGGGACAGCGAGAGCAGCTTCTTCATTGTGATTCACCTCTTCTGAGTAATTAACCCTGTGTCAAACACAGTGGTTCAAAGCAACAGACAGGAATATACTCGGCTTAATAGTGAAGTCAATAATTTTTTTTGCAGTATTTCACTAATGGTGAAAACGGCCTGTGCGGCCTTTGTGGGCCGGGGTTGGCGCATTGTGGCAGACAAAGCATTGCAGCTCTTCGACCTTCTTGGCATCCAGCGGAGAAGCGGGCTGATCGTGCCTGATCGGCGTGTTGTACTGCGAGGTCTGGAACGACAGCTGGCCACGTTCGTCACTGACGGTGGCGGCCTGATAGTTTACCTTCCAGTTGGTGGCGATCTCGACGGTGTGACACTGGTCGCAGCCGCCAGGGGGTGGAATGCTTTTCCAGGCAGTCAGCATGGCGCAACCGGTGAACGTGAGTAGCAGGGTAAACAAGGCAACAGGGATCAGTGATTTCATGGCCGTTCTCCTTTAGCGTTGCTCCAAGCCTATCACAGTGGCAGCAAAAAGCCATCATCAAGCGTTGAGACGCAGCGCTGCGCGGGCCGTAGCCGTAGTCGCGGCAGCCAGTTCATCCAGCGACAGCTGCTTCAACGCTGCCAGCGTACGGGCCGTCTCCAGCAGCCAGGCTGGCCGATTGAAACTGCCACGGTGAGCCTGGGGCGCCAGGTCAGGCGCATCGCTCTCCAGCACCAGCTGGGAGAGCGGCAGTTCGCGGGCCAAACGGAGCGGCCTGACCGCCCCCTGATAGGTGATGGTGGCGGAGATCGAGATAACAAAACCGAGCCGCACAAACTCCCGTGCCGACTCCAGAGAGCCAGAGAAGGCATGCATGATGCCGCCGATCTGCTCAGCCCGCTCCTCCTGCAGGATGGCCAAGGTGCGGCCAATGACGTCACGGCAGTGGATCAGCACCGGCAGGCCGTGACGGCGGGCGATACGTAGTTGTTCGCGGAAGCAGGCTTCCTGACGCGGCAGGTCGGCCACCTGTCGATCCAGGCCAATCTCGCCAATGGCCACCACCTGCGGTGCCAGCCGGTCCAGACGGTCAAGGGCATCCTCGCTGGCCTCCGCCCATGCCATTGGATGAATCCCGATTGTGGGCAATGCTGAGGGATAACGGCGGCAAAGCTCCATGATCCCCAGCCAGCCAGCGGGACGGATGGCGGGCACCACCCACTGGGCGATTCCGAGGGCCTGAGCTTCGTCCAGCAACTGCGGCAGCTGGCTGAACAGCGGCTCACAATCCAGGTGGCAGTGGGTGTCAATCAGCATGGCATTCACAAAAACCAGCACAATGGGCGGAACAGCCATTCAAGCAGCCGCTGCAGCAGACCGCGCCTGACGTGGTCGTCGAGGCTTACGGCCCGTGACCCGGCCAGATCCTGCTCAATCAACGCCCGCACCTGACTGCCGAACTCACGGCTGCGGATCACGGCATTGATCTCATAGTTGCGGTGGAAGCTGCGCTGGTCAAGATTGGCGGAACCAAGCACGGTCCGCTCTCCGTCGATCAGCATCAGCTTGGCATGCAACAGCTGTCGTTCCAGTTCAAAGATCTCGATGCCGGCCTTGAGCAGGGATTCGTAGGTGCTCCGACTGACCAGCCTGACCAGCGGTACATCGCTGCGGGCCGGCAGCAGCAGGCGCACCCGCACCTGCCGGCGGGCTGCCCGCAACAGCGAACGCATGATGCGGGGGCCAGGTATGAAGTAGGGGTTGACGATCAGCAGTTCTTCGGTTGCCGAGGCCATCGCCACCCGGAAGGTGGCCCGGATGCTGGAGCGCAGATGCTGGGGACTGCCGCTGACCAGAGAGACGTCCACCGCCCCTGCGGCGGGTGGCGGTGGCGGATCAAGGGCCGGCAGCAGGGGCCGACTGCCCTTCTCCTGCAGCCAGGTCTCGGCAAACAGGCCTACCAGCGGCGTCACAGCCGCGCCCCGCAAACTGAAGCCGACATCGTGGAAACTCCGCTGTTGCTCAAGCAGACCGGCGTATTCGTCACCGATATTCAGGCCGCCCAGAAAGGCCAACTGACCATCAATCAAGGTCAGCTTGCGATGATCCCGCCGGTCAAACCAGTGTAACCCTTTGCGCAGCGAAAGCGGATTGAAGGCCAGGCACTGCACGCCCTGACGACGCAGCGATGAGAAGTAAGCTTCAGGGGTTTCGAGACAGCCCACGGCGTCATAGATCAGGAACACCTGTACACCGCGCTGCACTGCGTCCGCCAGTAATGCTGCCAGTCGACCGCCGGTACGGTCGGCACGAATGATGTAATATTCCAGACAGATCAACCGTTGCGCCTGCTGCAGTGCCGCGAACAGGGCGTCGAAAAAACGCTCGCCACTGGGGTATAACACAACCTGATCGGCCTGCAGCGAAGCGGGCAGCATACCACCGGCGCGACGTCCCAAACGCCGGATGAGACGTGCTACACGTCCTTGCGGTGCCCCGGTTACTGCCATTGTCGGCCTCACTCCCCTCCTGACGGCCCTGCAACTGGCACCTGCTGCTCAGGCAGCGTTGGCAGCGCACCCTCCGCCGCCGGTGCTGTTTCTCCCTGCACCGGCACCGGTTCAGCCTCAACTGCCGGCTCAGCCTGGGGTGCCTGCTGCGACGATGACTGTGGCTGCTGGATCAGCTCCTGCTGCAGACTGAAATCCACTTTGCGCTGCAGACCGCCGATATTAGGTGCCTGGGCCAGAGCGGTCTGATATTCGTCTGCCGAGATGACTCCCTTTGCCCGCATGTTGCGCAGGATCATGTTGGAGCGGCGCAGCACCTTGCCCAGGTTGCGATACGGGTTGTAGGCCACCCGTGGCCCCGGCAGCATGGCAGCCAGAAAGGCGCTCTCGCGCGGCGTCAGCTCAGCCGGCGACTTGCCGAAATAATAGCGTGAGCCGTGACCGATGCCGTAGACCATCGGCCCCAGTTCCACCACGTTGAGGTACAGTTCAAGGATCCGTCCCTTGGTCAGTTCCTGTTCCATGCGCCAGGCCAGATAGACCTCCTTCAGCTTACGGGAGATGGTCTTTTCACGGGAAAGATAGACATTCTTGGCCACCTGCTGGGTGATGGTGGACGCTCCCTTGGCCAGGCTCTTCTTTTCAAGGTCATGCTTGATGGCCTGCTTGATCGCCTTGACGTCGATCCCCTCATGCTTGTAGAAATTGCCATCCTCAGCCAGGATCACCGCCCATTTCATTTCAGGCGCAATGCGCCCCGAAGACGTCCAGTAGCGGTTTTTCGGGCCAAGCACAAACGACCGCTCCTTGCCCTTCCAGTCACGCACCTCGATGGTCATGCTGGTCTTGCGATCAGTCAGCTGCTTGATCGGCGGCAACAGGGCCAGCGAGATGATAATGTAGGCCAGGTACAGGCTGCAGACGACGCCCCCGGCAATCAAAAATTTTTTCACAGGCACCTCCTGCACCCCTTGTAGCAGATTATCAGCCCGAGGAAAACGGTCTGTGCAGACCATAAACAGCGAGGACCGGGTTTCCCCGGCCCTCGCTTGCAGATCGTCAATGCTCTGACTTCAGCCCTTCAGTACATACTCGGCGATGGTGTCGGCGATCTTGGCCGGTCCGCTGCGGTCGTTGTTGAAGATCAGGTGATAGACATTCAGGTCGTAGGGATCGCAGTCCAAAAAATCACGTATAAAACGGTCCCGCTCCTTCTGCCGTTTTTCCACCAGCGGCTCGGCTTCAGCCTTATCAATCGCCAGCCGCTTGGCGATGGAGGCCACCTTGAAGGCCGGCGAGGCAAACATCCTGAAGTGCCAGCAGTTCTTCATACGCCGGGTAACCTGGGCTGCGCCGCGGCCGACAATGATCACATTGCCCTCTTCGGCCAGAGCGATGATCTGTTTACAGAGCAGCCGATAGTAATCCTTGTCGCTCTTCCAGCGTGGTGAAAAGGTGGACAGAAACTCATCCAGAAAACGATTCTTTTCTCCCAGACTGTGCAGCACCTTTTCTGAGAGGTTATGACTCTTGGCCACTTCATCCAAGAGCGCCTTGTCCATCAGAGTCCAGCTCTGCCCGGTTCTACTCTCAAGCTGCTGCCGCAGCAGCTCTGCCATCGGGTAGGCCTCACAGCCGAATTCCCGCGAGATGGTGATGGCCGGCTTGTGGGGAGGCTCAGCCTGCTGGCCGCCCTGGCGGCGGCTGACTTCAAGGAAGGCACCGAGTCGGTTATCGATGGACGGGATCAATCGGGATTCTGGCATGACCGTCACCTCCGCAGTATCCACGGCCAAGGGCCGTTTGATAATCAGCTGCACTCAGTGTAGCATGCTTTTGTTGATGCTCAAGGCAGCATTGACAGACCGCCGCTATTCACGGTATCTGGTGGGTACTTTTTACAGGAGGCACAACCATGGTTACCCATATCGTCTTTTTCAAGCTGGCCGACCCGACACCTGCCAACATTGCCGCCGTGCGGGACAAGCTGCTGTCGATGGAAGGAAAGATTGCCGAACTGCGTGACCTGGAAGCCGGCATCGATGTCATCCGCTCCGAGCGTTCCTACGACGTGGCCCTGATCACGAAATTTGACTCGCTTGCTGATCTGCAGGCCTATCAGGTACATCCCTACCACGCCGGCGAGGTGATCCCGTTCATGCGGGCCAACTGCTCCTCGATCGTGGCGGTGGATTACGAGGCCTAGTCCAGCTCCACCGGCAGAGATTGCGTCAACCTGATTTCGTGCGGTGCCACCAGCGCGCGGTAGGCCAAGGCCTCCACGCCCTGGGTCACCGCCTGCCGCAACAGACGGCCGTAGGCCGGATCAATGGCGTCAGCCGGGGCCACGGCGACACCATCCCCGCGCTGCACCGTGAACAGGATCACCCCCCGCTCGCCGTTTCTGACCACCTCCATCAACTCCCGCAGGTGCTTCTGGCCCCGCTCGGTAACCGCATCGGGGAACAGGGCCCGTCCGTCTTCCACCAGGGTCACGTTCTTGACCTCCACAAAACAGCGCCCCTGATCCCCTTCCAGCAGGATATCGATCCGGCTGCGTTCGCTGCCGTAGGGCACCTCCCGCCGTAGACGCGGATAGCCCTGCAGTTCGGCGATGGTGCCATCCAGGATCGCCTCTTCGGCCAGGCGGTTCGGCAGCATGGTGTTGAGGCCCACCCAGTAGCCGTCCACCTGCACCAGCTCCCAGGTGTGGGCCAGCTTGCGGTTCGGGTTGGGACTGACGGAAAGCATCACCGGGCTGCCGGGCAGGTTGCAGCCCAGCATGCTGCCGGAGTTGGGACAGTGGGCCGTCACCAGCGAGCCATCCGCCAACTCGATGTCGGCCAGAAACCGTTTGTAGCGCTTGATCAGTCTGCCAGGGATCAGCGGGGGCAGCTTCATCGCTGACCTGCCAGCCTGGCGGCGGTGCGGATGGCGGCCTGCATGCTGCTGGCCGAGGCCTTGCCGGTTCCGGCCAGGTCATAGGC
Organism: Trichlorobacter sp.; assembly: GCF_034008105.1. Classification (NCBI taxonomy): domain Bacteria; kingdom Pseudomonadati; phylum Thermodesulfobacteriota; class Desulfuromonadia; order Geobacterales; family Geobacteraceae; genus Trichlorobacter; species Trichlorobacter sp. Next base: position 54,510 of record NZ_JAVEPN010000004.1, on the reverse strand, counting down.
GGTGCCGTGATCAACCGAGGTACGGATGATCGGCAGCCCCAGGGTGATATTGATGCCATCATCGAAGTGCCGCATCTTGAGCGGAATCAGGCCCTGATCGTGGTACATGGCCACCACCGCGTCATAGGGGGGCGGCTCCTGTACCGCAAAGTGGAAGAAGGTGTCGGCCGAGAAGGGGCCGGCCACATCCAGCCCTTCGGCCTGGGCCTGCGCAATGGCCGGCAGGATGGCGCTGGTCTCCTCGCTGCCGAAGGCGCCGGCCTCACCGCAGTGGGGGTTCAGGGCCAACACGGCGATGCGGGGCGAACGGCTGTTGCAAAGCGGCGCCACACCGCTGGCGGTCACCCGGATGGTCTTGAGGACCTGTTGGGTGGTGATCAGACGCGGCACGTTGGCGAGTGCCTCATGGATCGTGACCAGTGCCACCCGCAGCACATCACCGGCCAGCATCATCACAAAGTCGTCGCAGCGGCAGAGTTCAGCTAAAAGCTCGGTGTGTCCCGGGTAGTGATGGCCGGCGCGGTGCAGCGCCTGCTTGCTGATCGGGGCGGTGGCCATGGCCGCCACCTCGCCAGTCAGACACAGCTCGGCGGCCCGGCGGATATAGCGATAGACCGCGTCGCCCGCCCGCTCCGAGGGCTGGCCGTAGCGGATATCCAGATCCGTCAACTCCGACAAGGGCAGCAGTGCCAGGGCGTCCTCAGGTAATCCCCGGGCCTCGGCCGGTGAACTGACCGTCACCAACTGCAGCCTGCTGTCACAGACCCGGGCCGCCCGCTGCATGGCGCGCTGATCTCCCAGCACCAGAGGGATGCAACAGCCCCGCAGCGTCGGGTCGGCCAATGCCTGCAGAATGATCTCCGGTCCGACTCCGGATGGGTCTCCCATGGTAATGGCGACTAGCGGTTTCGGCATCGCATCTCCCTCTCTACCGGTCACCACCAGGGTGGCACAGGTATCTCTGCCTGCAACATGTAGCATAAGCGGCCGGCTTTCATTTATAAAAATCTGTGGTACGTTTTACGTATCTCAAGCGGGTACCGCACCGAGGGACCTCCCATGACACTGCGCAGCAAAATGATTATCGCCACCACCGCCGTCACCACCGCCATCTTTCTGCTCCTGGCAGTGGTAACCCTGCGTTACTTTGAGCATAAGCAGTTTGAAACCGTCATCAATCAACAGCAGGCCATGGTCAGGTTCACCGCCAGCGAGATCGACGCCACCCTGCAGAATGCCAAAGAACTGCTCAACGCCAACGCCCTGGTCTTCCCGCTGGAAGCACTGAATGAGCCGGACAAGGCCAGCGCCTTCCTCAAGAGCCGCACCGGCCTGCATCGTCTGTTCAACTTGCATCTGGTGATCCTTGACCTGAACGGCAACCTGCTGGCCGAATGCCACAGCCTGCCCAATCACCGCCGCACCTTTTACGGCGACGACCAGTTTTTCAAAAAGACCCTGGCCAGCGGCAAGCCACAGATCTCAGACCCGTTACCCTGCTGCCTCAACAACGGCGAGTACAACATCATGGTTTCGGCCCCGGTACTGGAGCCGTCGGGCCGCATACGGGCCGTGATGGCCGGCGCCATCAGCCTCAAGCGTGACAACATCCTGACCCGTTTCAGCAAGGCGGTCAGAGCACGGGACAGCTTCATCCGTCTGGTTAGCTCAGGCTACACCGTGATCATCCATAGCCATCCTGAGCAGGTCATGAAGCAGGTTGCACCTGGCCACCACCAGCTCTTTGATGACGCCCTGGGCGGCTTCAACGGCACCCGCCTCAATGTTGGCCGCAAAAGCGATCAGGTCTACACCTCGGTGCAGCGGCTCAAATCCATCGACTGGGTGCTGGCCGCCAGCTTCCCCCGCCAGACCGTCATACAACCGATCATCACCATGCGGATCATGTTCGCCACGGCTATCACCGCCAGCCTGATCGCGCTGATCCTGATCATCTCGACCTACATGGGGTACTTAAGCAGGCCGCTCAAGGCCTTTACGCAGCACCTGCAGGAGCTGCCCACCAAGAGCGGAGATGATCGTATCTTCACCACCACCAGCCATGATGAACTGGAACGGATGGCCACCACCTTCAACGGCCTGATCGCCACCTTGGACCGTCAGGCCGATGACCTGCATCAGCAGAACGTCTCGCTGGAGCAGGAGATGGCCGAGCGCCAGAAGCTGCAGGAAGAGTTGCAGCATGAACAAAAGGAGCTGCAGACGCTGAACGAGACCCTGGCGCAGCGGGTAGCGGAAGAGGTGGAAAAGAACCGCGAGAAGGACCAGCAGTTGCTGCAGCAGGAACGGATCGTAGTGATGGGAGAACTGCTCAGCGCGCTGGCCCATCAGTGGCGCCAGCCGCTCAACAACACCTCGCTGCTGATCCAACAGCTGCAGTTCCAGTACAACGAAGGGGAGCTGACGCCGGAGCTGATGTCAGACTTCAGCCATGAAACCCTGGGGATACTCGCTTCCCTCTCCCGTACCCTGGAGGGGTTCAGGAGCCTGTTCCAGGCTGACCAGGAACTGATCGACTTCGACCCGGTAGTGCGCACCGAGGAGGTGTTGCAGCTGGTTCGGCCGGGCTGCGAGGCCAACGATATCCGCCTGCAGTACCACGGCCAGGGCAGCAGCACCATCAGCGGACATTACAACGAGTTTACCAGGGCCTTGATGACCATCCTGGGTAACGCCCGCGAGACCCTGGTCAACCGCAAGGTGCCGGATCCGCAGATTGAGGTCAGCTGCATCGCCGAGCAAGGCCATGCGGTCATCACCATCAGCGACAACGGCGGCGGCATCGCGCCTGAGGTCATCAACCGGATCTTCGACCCCTACTACACCACCAAGTTCATGAGCCAGGGTACCGGCCTGGGTCTGTTCATGTGCAAGACCATCATCGAGCGGGTCATGCACGGTTCGCTCACCGTCCGCAACACAGCGAACGGCGCAGAATTCACCCTCACTATCTAGACCTCCCGCAGATCAGGCACAACAAAGCCGGGCGACCGCAAGGACGTCCGGCTTTGTTGTTCGTGCTGTACTGCTGACTCAGGCCTTGATCTGCCCCTGGATGCCGATGGTCACCTCGGCGTAGGGTATCACCTTGCCGCTGTTCTTGATCGCCTCCTTGGCGGCCCAGGTGATACCGCCGCAGCAGGGCACCTCCATCCGCAGCACGGTCACGCTCTTGATGCTGGATGCCCGCAGGATCTCGGTCAGCTTGTCGGTAAAGAACTGGTTGTCGTCCAGTTTGGGGCAGCCCATGATCACCGCCTTGCCGTCCAGAAAATCCTCATGGTAGCCGGCATAGGCCAACGGCACACAATCGGCGGTCAGCAGCAGGTCGGCATTCTGGAAGTAGGGGGCGGTGGGGGAGACCAGCTGCATCTGTACCGGCCACTGGGCCAGGCGGCTCTGGCGGCTGCCTTTGGGGGCATCTGCAGGGGTCGGTGCAGGCGCGCTGGCTGGGCGATTGAAGGACATCATCCGCGAACCGGGGCAACCGCCACCGTGGCCATGGGACGGAGCCGGGGCGTGCGCGCCGTGAGCCGGGGCCGGCTTGCCCTGGGCAGCCAGGTGCTGTTCCACCGCAGCCTCGTCAAAGGCGTCGGTATCGCGCTCCTCAATACTGATGGCATCCTTGGGGCATTCACCCAGGCAGGCCCCCAGGCCGTCGCAGAGGTTATCGGCAGCCAGCACCGCCTTGCCGTTGATGATCTGGATGGCCCCTTCGGCGCAGGAGGGAACACACAGGCCGCAACCGTCGCACTTGTCCGGGTCGATCTTCACAATTTTTCGCAACATGTCTGCCTTCCTTTCGTTTAGAAAAAATAATGCCAGAGATAATCAAGTCGCCCGCGCAGCAGCATCCTTCTGCCTGACCAGGCCATGATCTGCCTGACCTTGTCCCGTTGCTGCGGGGCGTAACAATGGATGCGGCACTTTTTGCAGCTCGGTTTTTCGGCCTCCAGCGGACATTTTTGGCGCTTCAGGACGGCATACTCAAAAAAACCGGCACATTCCGGGCAGAGCTGCAGCGGCTTGTCGCTGCCGGGCACGGTCACCGGCTGGCGCCCGTCGTGGCGGTGACCGGCGCACCAGACCTCGGTAAACCTGCCGATCACCCTGATATCCTTTGCCATCTGCCGAGTCATCGTTTGCATGCTGTCATCTTGCCGGATAATTGTCGCGAGCGACATGACGCCGGTCAAAAAAGTGATAATCTCTTTACCATGTATGCCTGATCGGTTACAACGAGGGTCCACACCCCGCGCATGCGCGCTGTGCTGCCACTTTATCCACGGAGACCTGCTTGATGGGGATGCTTCCGATTGACAGCCTTGAGGTCGGCATGGTGCTGGCCAACGACGTCCTGGACCGCACCGGACGGATGCTGCTGGGCGCCGGGGCAGAGCTGAGCCAGAAGCACCTGACCATTTTCCGCACCTGGGGCGTGGTTGAGGCCGATATCGCCGGTATCGACTACGTAAATGACGAATCACCGCTGCCGGCCGAGGTGGACCCGGCGGCCCTGGCAACGGCCGAAGAGGAACTGCAGCCGCTGTTCAGCTACGCCGGCACCGACCACCCCGCGCTGCGGGAACTGCTACGGCTGGCCGCCATTAGGAGGGTGCAGCATGGCCTTCGCTGATCAGCCGGTCTATACCGTGGCATGGCTGGTGGACCGCACCAGCACCGTCTACTCACTGCCACTGTTTTACGAGCGCCTCAACGAGGCGATCAACCATCCCCGCACCTCCATCGACGACATCGCCAAGATCATCACTGAGGATCAGGGCCTGACCGCACGCCTGCTGCGGCTGGCCAACAGCCCGCTGTTCGGCTGGTTCGGCAAGGTGGATTCGATCAACAAGGCGGTCACCATCATCGGCACCCAGCAGCTGCGCGACCTGGCCCTGGCCGCCTCAGTGATGGGGGTCTTCACCGGCATCCCGCCGGAGCTGATGAGCATGACCTCCTTCTGGCGTCACAGCGTGGCCTGCGGCATCATCGCCCGCACCCTGGCAACCTGGCGCCGCGAACCCAATGTGGAGCGGTTCTTCGTGGCCGGTATCCTGCACGATATCGGGCAGCTGATGATGGCCACCACCATCCCGCCGGTGGTGATGGAACTGATGCAGCAGAGCCGCAGCACCAAACTGCCCTATCATCTGACCGAGGCCGAGCGATTGGGCTTCGACCACGCCGATGCCGGCGGTGCGCTGCTGCAATCCTGGAAGATCCCGGCCAACATCGCCGAACCGGTGGAACATCACCATCACCCGTCCCGGGCCGCTCAGTTCCCGCTGGAGGCCGCCACCATTCACCTGTCCGACCTGATCTGCCAGGCGATGGACTACGGCCAGACCGGCGAGTGGTGCCTGCCGCCCCTTGACACCGCCGCCTGGGAGCGGCTGGGAATGTCGTCCCACCAGCTGGGCACGATCATCAAGCAGGCCGAACCGCAACTGGAAGAGACCTTCAGCATTCTGACGGAGGGCGTATGAGCCAGCATGACGACCAGGCCGCCTTCCCTTTCTTCCAGCAGGAGCGGATCAGCTACCTGGAGGAATCCAACCGCCGCTACGTGGCGATCCTGGAAATGCTGGCCTCCAGCGGCGACTTTCAGGCCGACCTGGCCCGGGCCAGTGATCCATCCGCCATCTACCGCGCCACCCTGGCCCAGATCCGCCGCCTGATCCCCTTTTCCTCGCTGGGCGTTCTGATCAGCCAGGAGGACGGCAGCTTTGAGCTGACCATCGCCGAACCGGGGGCAGCACTGCAGCTGCTGCAGACCGAGGCCGACCGGCAGATCATGTCCAGCTCCTTTGCCTGGGCCCTCAACCGCAACCAGGCGGTGCTGGCGCCGGCCGCTGATGATCAGACCGCGCTGCTGCAGGTGGTCTCCACCCAGTCCCGCATCCTGGGAATGCTGATCGGCCTGCTGCCGGGTCAGGGGATCACCATTGAGGCGCCAGCCTTGAACGCCCTCTCGATCGTGCTCTACACCTGCGCCTATGCCCTGGAAAGCGTGACCCTGCGGGGGATGCTGCGTGAGCAGATGGATACCCTGGAACTGCGGGTGGAAGAACGGACCTGTGAACTGGAGCAGGCCCGCCAGCATGCGGTGGCAGCCAGCCAGGCCAAAAGCGCCTTTCTGGCCAACATGAGCCACGAGATCCGCACCCCGATGAACGGCATCATGGGTATGACCGAACTGCTGCTGGAGGAGGAGTTCACGCCCGAACAGGCCCGCAAGCACCTGCTGGCGATCCGCGACTCCACCGATAACCTGATGATCATCATCAACGACATCCTGGACCTGTCCAAGATCGAGTCCGGCAAGATGTCGCTGCTGTCGCAGCCGTTCCTGCTGCGTCGCGGGCTTGCTGACGGCCTGCACCCGTTACAGGTACGGGCCGAACAGAAAGGGCTGCGGCTGGCAGTTGAGGTCAGCCCCGAGCTGCCTGACCGGCTGGAGGGCGACCTGCCCAAGCTGCACCAGCTGCTGACCAACCTGGTGGGTAACGCCATCAAGTTCAGCGATCAGGGCACCATCACCGTCTCGGTCTCTGCGGGCCAGCCTGAGGCGGAGGGCATCGTGCTGCGCTTCTGTGTGGCCGACCAGGGGATCGGCATCCCGCTTGAGGCCCAGCAACGGATCTTCGACAGCTTTGAACAGGCCGACGTCACCACCACCAAACGCTACGGCGGCACCGGGCTGGGACTGGCCATCTGCCAGCGACTGGCCGAACTGATGCAGGGCATGATCTGGCTGGAGAGCCAGCCGGGGGTCGGCAGCCGTTTCTACTTTACCGTACGGCTTAAACCCGCCGCAGCCGATGCCGTCTTTGAGGTGGAGCAACCTGCCATGACGGTAGCCACCGACCAGCCCCAGCCTGCCGGCCTGTCGGTGTTGCTGGCCGATGATGTGGAGGTCAACCGCGAACTGGCCAAGGCGGTACTGCTGCGCAACGACCACCGGATCACCGAGGCTGCCAACGGCCGCGAGGCGCTGGAGGCCTATGCCAGCGGCAGCTTTGACATCGTGCTGATGGATGTCCAGATGCCGGAGATGGACGGCCTGCAGGCTGCAAGCGCCATCCGGCAGCTGGAGCAGGCCACCGGGCGCACACACACGCCGATTGTGGCCCTGACCGCCTACGCCGCCAAAGAGGACCAGCAGAGATGCCTGGCCGCCGGCATGGATGATTATCTGGCCAAGCCGGTCAAGCCGGCCTGTCTGTTGTCCATGCTTATGCGTCACTGTGCAACGGGATCGGCCGCACCGCCGCCTTCGGCGGCGCCCAAGCTGCCCCCCGCCGAAGGTGAAGAACTACAGCCGGTCTATGCCCGCGATGAGCTGGTGGAGCGGCTGGGCGGGGCAGAGGCGCTTATCCCGCGCTTTATCGGCCTGTTCCGTAGCGGCGTGCAAAAAAATCTGGAGCAACTGGAACAGGCCATCGCCGACCACGACAGCGATGCCGTCCGGGTGCAGGCCCATACCATCAAAGGTTCCTGCGCCAACATCGGCGCCCTGCGGATGCGGGAGACGGCAGCCGTATTGGAAGACGCAGCCAGAACCGGCGACATCAGCGACGCTGCCGCAGGCCTGGCAAAACTGCGGCACCAGTTTGATGATTTTAACCACCAGGCCGACCAGGCAGCCCCGTGAAGGGAGGACTGAAGATGGGCGATCATTCTGGATACAAATGGTTGACGGCTACACAGGGCAGGCTGATGCTGGCCGGCTGCTGTCTCGGCCTGGCGCTGGTAGCCCCGGCCCAGGCAGCCGATGACCAGCTGGCCCAGGCCACGGAGCTGTTCAGCAGCTCACTGGACGATCTGCTGAGCGTCCCGGTCTCCGGCGCCTCGAAATTTGACCAGCCGATCAGCGAGGCACCGTCCTCGATCTCAGTGGTCACGGCCGAAACCATCAAGCTGTTCGGCTACCGTACCCTGGCCGACCTGCTACGTGCTCAACGGGGCTTTTTTGTCAGCAACGACCGCAATTACAGCTACGTCGGCGTGCGCGGCTTCGGCCGCTCCGGCGATTACAACTCGCGGCTGCTGGTGCTGGTGGATGGCCACCGGATCAACGAAAGCAGTTATGACTCGGCCCTGATGGGTGAGGATTTCATCCTTGACCTCGACCTGGTGGAGCGGGTGGAGATCATCCGCGGCCCGGCCTCATCGCTGTATGGCAATAGCGCTTTTTTTGGCGTGATCAACGTCATCACCCGCCACGGCACCGGTCTGCGCGGCATGGAACTGGCCGGCTCAGCTGGCGGTTTCGAGAGCTACAAGGGCAGAATCAGCTACGGTACGCGCCTCGACAACGATCTGGCCCTGTCCGTTTCCGGCAGCTACCACGACAGCGCCGGTGACCGCAGTCTGTACTACCCCGCCTTTGACGACCCGGCCACCAACAACGGCGTGGCCCGCAACCTGGATGGCGAGCGGAGCAACAGCCTGTTTGCCACGGCCTCCTGGCGCGACCTGACCCTGCAGGCAGCCTACGCCAACCGACGCAAGGATATCCCCACCGCTTCCTACGGGGTGGATTTCAACGCCCGCCCCGATTTCACCAATGACCGCTACGCCTATGTCAACCTGAAGTACGAGCACGCCTTTCCTGCCGATCTGTGGCTGCAGGCGCGGCTCTACTACGATTACTACGACTACTACGGCGAGGGCATCTACAGCGGCGTGCTGAACCGCGATGAATCCACCAGCAACCGTGTCGGCACAGAACTGCAGGCTTCAAAGCTCTTGGGCGGCAGCCATCTGCTGATCGCGGGCGCCGGGTTCTCCTACAGCTCCACCAGCTTCACCAATTACGACCAGGACCCTTTCAGCAGCTACCTTGATCTGCGCAACAACGCGGTCAACTGGTCCGCGTTCCTGCAGGACGAATACACCATCCTGCCGGAGCTGATCCTGAACGCCGGGCTGCGTTTCGACCATTACGAACAGTTCGGCGGCCAGGTCAACCCACGCCTGGCGCTGATCTATACGCCACTGGCCCAGTCCACCATCAAACTGATCTATGGCGAGGCCTTTCGCGCCCCCAACAATTACGAGTTGTACTACACGGCAGCCGGGCTGGGGCTCAAGGCCAACCCCAACCTCAAACCGGAAACCATCAGAACCTATGAACTGATCTACGAGCAACGGCTGTTTGATAACTACCGGCTGACCCTGTCTGGCTTTTACAACAAGATCAGTGACATGGTCAGCGTGGTGGCGGACCCGAGCGACCCGACCCTGGACAGCTTCGACAACATCAGCTCGGCCTCGGTGCGGGGTGCCGAGGCCGAGCTGGAGGCCAAATGGCGCAGCGGCTTCAGCGGGCGGATCAGCTACAGCTACCAGCAGGCGAAGGACGACCAGACCGGCCTGCGGCTGGTTAACTCGCCGCAGCATAGCGCCAAGGCCAACCTGGTGCTACCGCTTGTGGGCGACCAGCTGCTGTCAGGCATCGAGCTGCAGTACCTGGGCAACCGCAGGACCCTGGCCGGCAACCGGGCCGGTGACCAGCTGATCACCAACCTGACCCTGTTCAGCCAGAAATGGATCAAGGGGCTGGAATGCAGCCTGAGCCTGTATAACCTGTTTGACCAACGCTACGATGACCCGGCCAGCAGCGACCATGCCATGGATAGCATCCGCCAGGACGGTTTCGGCTGGCGCTTCAAGGCTGTCTACAGCTTTTAAGGAGCGGCATGTCCCACGCCCGAGGTCATATCTGCAGCTGCAGTTTCTGGCTGAAACTGGCGCTGCTGCTGTTTGTACTGGGTCATCCCGGTGGCGTCAGGGCACAGACCGTCACCGAATATGGGGTCAAGGCGGCCTTTCTCTACAACGCCCCCAAGTTCATCGACTGGCCGGCAGAGGCGCTGACGTCTGCCTCCTTTACCATCGGCGTGCTGGGTGACGACCCGTTCGGGACGCTTTTAGATCAGTTGGCAGGCAGGACCATCAAGGGTAAAAAGGTCGTTATCCGTCGTCTGACCTCGCTGGAGCGGGCAGCCGAATGCCAGCTGCTGTTCATCGCCGCCTCGGAGCAGCGCCGCCTGCAGACGGTGCTTGGCAGGCTGCGGGAGCTGCCAGTGCTGACCGTTTCCGATATCGACGGCTTCGCCTTTGCCGGCGGGATGCTTGAACTGACCATGGACCGTAATCGACTGACCTTTATCGCCAACAACCGGCAGGCTAAACGCCAGGGACTCAAGATCAGCTCGCAGATGCTGAAACTGGCCCGCGAGATAGTGGAGTAGCAGCATGCAGATAATCCGTGAACGTTTCCATAGCGCCCCGATCCGCCGCAAGCTGATGATCCTGATGGTGGCCATCAGCTTTGCCGTGCTGTCGCTGGCCTCGCTCTCCTTCGTCATCAACGAGGCGCTGACCACCCGCGCCGAGGTGCAACGCGAGCTGGCCGCCTATGCCGAGATCATCGCCAAGAACATGGCCACCCCGCTCTTGTTCAACGACCGGATGGCAGCCACCGAGATCCTGGCCGGCCTGCACGAAAAGCCACAAATCATGGCCGCCTTTGTGCTGACCAGCGACCAGCACGGCTATGCCAGCTTTGTGCGCACCGACCTGCTGCATGATCCATCCCCCCACGCCCTGCTACGGGAGGCCACCGCCCCGGGTATCGATCTGGATTTCGACATTGAGATCGCCCGCCCGATCATGGCCGACGATCAGCGGATCGGCACCATCGTGATCCAGTCCGACATCAGTGCCCTCACCGCCCGCCTGCAGCGGCTGCTGATGATTGTGGCGGCGGTCTTGCTGGTGGCCGGCCTGGTAGCCTTCCTGTTGTCCAGCTTCCTGCAGCAGTTGATCTCGACACCGATCGTCAACCTGGCCGCCACCATGGAGCAGGTCAGTCGTGACCGCGACTACTCGCAGCGGATGGCAAACACCAGCGCCGACGAGATCGGCCGCCTGATCGACGGCTTCAACGACATGCTGGAGCAGGTGCAGTTGCGTGACAGCCAGCTGCAACGCTACGGTGAGGGGCTGGAGGCGATGGTACGGCAGCGGACCGAGGAGCTGCTGCAGACCAACCATGAGCTGGAAACCACCATCGAAGAGCTGGTCAAGGCCCGTGAGCAGGCCATTGCCGCCAGCAAGGCCAAAAGCGCCTTTCTGGCCAACATGAGCCATGAGATCCGCACCCCGATGAACGGCATCATGGGCATGACCGAGCTGTTGCTGGGCAACGGCTTCTCCCCGGAGCAGCAGAAAAAACACCTGCGGGCCATCCGCGACTCCACTGAAAACCTGATGGTGATCATCAACGACATCCTGGACTTTTCCAAGATCGAGGCGGGCCGGCTGGAGCTGTCGACGATGCCGTTCCTGCTGCGGCAAAGTCTGGCCGACGGCCTGCTGCCGATGGAGGTCAAGGCCAAACAGAACGGCCTCAAGCTGGTGGTCTCCATCGACCCGCAGCTGCCGGACCGGCTGGTGGGCGACCTGCTCAAGCTGCATCAGGTGCTGGGTAACCTGCTGGGCAACGCCATCAAGTTCAGTGAACAGGGCGAGATCGGTCTGTCGGTGCAACTGGAGCGTCAGACCGAAAACGGGGTTGTGCTCCGTTTCTGTGTGACCGACCAGGGGATCGGCATCCCGCTTGAGGCCCAAGAGCGGATCTTCGAGATCTTCGAGCAGGCCGACATCACCACCACCAAGCGCCACGGCGGCACCGGCCTGGGCCTGGCCATCTGCCGCAGCCTGGTTGAGCTGATGGGCGGCACGATCTGGGTCGAGAGCAGCCCGGGTGCCGGCAGCCGCTTTTACTTTACCGTCCAGTTCGCACTGGCGCCGGCCGACCTTGAGATCGAGCAGGAGCCGGCTCCGGCCTGCTCGCTGACTGACGGGCACTATACGCTGCCCACGCTGTCGGTCCTGTTGGCCGACGATGTTGAGGTCAACCGGGAACTGGTCAAGGCGGTACTGTCGCAGCAGGAGCATCACTTTGTTGAGGCCCTGAACGGGCAGGAGGCGTTGCAGGCCTTCAGGAGAGAACGGTTCGATGTGGTGCTGATGGATGTGCAGATGCCTGAGATGGACGGTCTGCAGGCCACCATGGCAATTCGCGAGTTTGAGCGCAGCGAAGGACGTCCCCGCACCCCGATCATCGCCCTGACCGCCTATGCTGCCAAGGAAGACCAGGAGCGCTGCCTGCAGGTCGGCATGGACGGCTACCTGTCGAAACCGGTCAAACCGGCCGCCATCGTGGCGGCGCTGCAGCGTTTTTGCGGCAGCGGCAGCTGCACCACTTCGACACCGCAGCCATTGGTAATGTCAGCCGCTGAGAGCGGCGCAGCACCGGTCTATGATCGGGAAGGACTGTTGGAACGCCTGGGCGGTGCCGAGGCGTTGATCCCCAAGTTCATGGGCATGTTCCACAACGGTATTGTGCACAGCCTGGAGGGGATTGAGCTGGCCATCACAAGCGGTGACACCGACGGATTACGGGTGGCAGCCCACACCGTCAAAGGCTCCTGCGGTAATATCGGCGCCATGCAGATGCGGGAGACCGCAGCCGCCATCGAGGCGGCGGCCAAGACCGGCGACATCAGCGGCGCGCCGGCGGGGCTGGCGCTGCTCAGGCGTCAACTGGAGGAATTCAAGGCTGCGGTAGGGGTGTCAGCGTAGTTTTAATTCTGCATCTTCCAGCGATTTGATCCGGTCCCGCAGTTCGGCCGCTTTTTCGAAATCCAACTCCTTGGCGGCGGCCAGCATCTCTTTGCGCAGCTTCTTGATCAGCTTCGGAATCTGCTTCAGGTCGCCGCCGTAGTCGCCCAGCGTCTCGGCCACCTGGGGTACGGCGGCGTAGTCCTGCTCCTCAATCGACTCCAGGATGCTGCGCATCCCCTTCTTGACCGTTTCCGGCGTGATGCCATGCTCGACGTTGTAGGCCAGCTGCTTGGCGCGACGACGCTCGGTCTCGTCGATGCAGCCCTGCATCGAGCGGGTGATGGTGTCGGCGTACATCAGCACCCGACCCTCCACGTTACGGGCCGCCCGACCGCAGGTCTGGATCAGCGAACGGGTGGAACGCAGGAAGCCTTCCTTGTCGGCATCCAGGATCGCCACCAGCGAGACCTCCGGCAGGTCCAACCCCTCCCGCAGCAGGTTGATCCCCACCAGCACGTCGAACTCCCCCAAGCGCAATGAGCGCAGGATCTGCATCCTCTCGATGGTATCAATGTCGGAGTGCAGGTAACGCACCCGGATGCCCAGCTCCTGGTAGTAGTTGGTCAGCTCCTCGGCCATCCGCTTGGTGAGGGTGGTCACCAGCACCCGCTCCCCCCGGGCCACGGTCAGCCGCACCTCATGCAGCAGGTCGTCCACCTGGCCGGCGCCAGCTTCGGCTGCCGTCACCGGGCGGATCTCGATCGGCGGGTCCACCAGACCAGTCGGGCGGATCACCTGCTCCACAAACACACCACCGGCCCGTTCCAGCTCGTAGTCGGCCGGGGTGGCCGAGACATGCACCACCTGGTTGATACGGCTCTCAAACTCCTGGAAATTGAGGGGCCGGTTATCGAGGGCAGCCGGCAGACGGAAGCCATAGTCCACCAGGGTCTCTTTGCGGCTGCGGTCGCCGCGGTACATGCCCCCCACCTGGGGGATGGTGATGTGGGATTCGTCGGCAAACAGCACAAAGTCGTCCGGAAAGTAGTCGATCAGGGTGAAGGGCGGCTCACCGGGCTGGCGACCGTCCAGGTAGCGGGAATAGTTCTCGATCCCCTGGCAGAAGCCCATCTCCTCCATCATCTCGATGTCGTAGTAGGTGCGCTGCTCGATCCTTTGCGCCTCCAGCAGCTTGCCCTGGGCCTTGAACAGCCTGATCCGCTCCTCCAGATCAAGCCGGATCTGCTCCACGGCCCGCTCAAGGTTCTCTTTGGTGGAGACGTAGTGGGAGGCCGGGAAGATGGCAGCCTTCGATAATTTTTGCAGCACGACGCCCCGCAAGGGGTCGATCTGGGAGATGGCCTCCACCTCGTCGCCGAAAAACTCGATCCGCAAGGCCCGCTCGCTGTCGTAGGCCGGAAAGACCTCGATCACATCCCCCCGCACCCGGAAGGTGCCGCGGTGAAAATCGGTATCGTTACGTTCGTACTGGATCTCCACCAGTTTCTTCAGCAGGGTGTCGCGGCCATAGTCGTCCCCCTGGTGGAAGAAGATATGCATGGCCTGGTAGGCCTGCGGCGAACCGATACCGTAGATGCAGGAGACCGAGGCCACGATGATCACGTCCCGCCGGGTCAGGAGCGACATGGTGGCGGCGTGGCGCAGCTTGTCGATCTCGTCGTTGATGGCCGAGTCCTTTTCGATGAAGGTATCGGTGTTGGGCAGGTAGGCCTCGGGCTGGTAATAATCGTAGTAGGAGACGAAGAACTCCACCGCGTTGTCCGGAAACAGCTCCTTGAACTCGCCGTACAGCTGGGCGGCCAGGGTCTTGTTGGGGGCCAGCACCAGGGCCGGCCGACCGGTGCGGGCGATGACATTGGCCACGGTGAAGGTCTTGCCGGAACCGGTCACCCCCAGCAGGACCTGGTGTTTGTCGCCGCGCTCGATGCCGGCCACCAGCTCGTCGATGGCCTGGGGCTGGTCGCCGCGGGGGGTGTAATTGGTGGTGAGTTTGAAGACATTGTCCATGATTTTATTAGGCTATCACAAAAAACTGATTGTCAGCAGCCCTGTTTTTCTTCATACTGCTCTGCAACCTAGACGGGCCTGCGCCCGTCTTTTTCATTCTGAAGGAGCATTCAACCCATGCAGGAACGTATCCGCAATATCGCCATTATCGCCCACGTCGACCACGGCAAGACCACCCTGGTGGATGCCATGCTGAAACATGCCGGCGTGTACCGTGAGCACGAAGCCATCACCGAGCGGGTGATGGATAGCAACGACCTGGAAAAGGAGCGCGGCATCACCATCCTGGCCAAGAACCTGTCGATCCACCACGGCCAGTACAAGATCAACATCGTGGACACCCCTGGCCACGCCGACTTTGGCGGCGAGGTGGAGCGGGTCTTAAAGATGGTCGATTCCGTTTTGCTGCTGGTGGACGCCCTGGACGGCCCGATGCCCCAGACCCGCTTCGTGCTCAAGAAGTCCCTGGACCTGGGCCTCAAGCCGATCGTGGTGATCAACAAGATCGACCGCCCCGGCTCCCGACCGGACGAGGTGCTGAACATGGTCTTCGACCTGTTCTGCGAACTGGAGGCCAGCGACGAGCAGCTGGACTTCCCGGTGGTCTACACCAGCGCCAAGATGGGCTACGCCAAGCTGGATGTGAACGTCGAATCCAACAGCATGGAGCCGCTGTTTGCGGTGGTGGAGTCCAACGTGCGGCCGCCCAAGGGCGATGCCAACGCCCCGTTCCAGATGCTGATCGCCAACATCGACTACAACGAGTATATCGGCCGGATCGCCACCGGCCGGATCTTCAACGGCCGGGTCAAGGCCGGCGAGACCGTGGCCATGATCAAGCAGGGCGGCGCCGTCAGCCGTGGCCGGATCACCAAGCTGCTGGGCTATGAAGGTCTGAAACAGGTGGAGATCCAGGAGGCCGGCACCGGCGATATCGTTACCGTGGCCGGCTTCGACGAGGTCAGCATCGGCGAGACCCTGGCCTCGGCCGAGAGTCCGGTGGCGGTGCCCTACGTCTCCATCGACGAGCCGACCCTGGCAATGAACTTCATCGTCAACACCTCCCCCTTTGCCGGCCGCGAGGGGAAATGGGTCACCTCCCGCAACATCCGCGAACGGCTGACCAAGGAACTGCGCACCAACGTCTCGCTCAGGGTTGAAGACACCGATTCACCGGACACCTTCAAGATCTCAGGCCGGGGCGAGCTGCACCTCTCCATCCTGATCGAGAACATGCGCCGCGAAGGGTTTGAGTTGGCGGTTTCCAAACCTGAGGTGATCATCCGCGAAAAAGACGGCGTCAAGATGGAGCCGATGGAGTACCTGGTGGTGGATGTGGCCTCCGAGTTCCAAGGGGCGATCATCGAGAAGATGGGCCCTCGCAAGGGCGAGATGGTGGCCATGCACCCGATGGGCGAGATGGTCAGGCTCGAGTTTGTGGTGCCGGCCCGGGGCCTGATCGGCCTGCGGGGCGAGGTGATGACCGACACCCGTGGCACCGCCGTGATGACCCACACCTTCCACGAGTACGCCCCCTACAAGGGCGACATCCCCGGCCGCAAGAATGGTGTGTTGATCGCCATGGAGCACGGCGAGACCACCGCCTATTCGCTGGATGCCCTGCAGCCCCGTGGCGTGCTGTTCATCGGCGCCGGCGTGGAGGTCTACGGCGGCATGATCATCGGCGAGCATGCCCGTGACAACGACCTGGAGGTCAACGCCTGCCGGGGCAAGAAGCTGACCAACGTGCGGGCCTCCGGTTCCGACGATGCCATCAAGCTGACCCCGCCCCGCACCATGTCCCTGGAGCAGGCCCTGGAATTCATCGATGACGACGAACTGGTGGAGGTGACCCCCACCTCGATCCGCCTGCGCAAGAAGGAACTGGACCCGAACCAACGCAAGAAGAAGAACAAGTAGGAGGCTCGTTTCTTCTGCTGTCTGTAAACCGGGGGCGCGGTCCATGGACCGCGCTCCCGGTTTTGCACCCGACGCTGCCACCTGCTAAAAATCAGCGGGGCTCAGCTCCATCATCCCGTCCTCTTCCTGGTTGATCAGGAAATCAAAGGGCGGCAGCTCATGCTGCAGCAGGATCAGCAGCAGTTTGGGCCGCAGCAGCGCCTTTTGCTCTTCGTTGGCAAACCTGAGGAACATCCGCAGCAACGCCTCCACCGCCTCCAGCGGCTCACCCTTGATATCGTTGACCTGCTCATCGCTATTAAGGCTGAACAGGCTGGGATAGCTGCCGTCCGGCTTGAAAAAGCCCATAATTTTGTGCGTTTCAGCATCACCCAGGATACTCTTCGCCGCCGTCACCATCTCGTTCAACGCCGCGATCAGGGCCGGCAGCTTACTGCTGAGCGAGGTGATGATATCCAGCCCGACCTGCAGCCCTTCCAGCCGCTGCATCAAGGTCTCCAGCAGCTCCCCTCTGATCAGCCCGCCATGCTGGGGCATAAGAGCCAGCGGTGCCGGGTCAAGTTGGCGGATCTTCTGCACCGCCAGCCGGATGGCCTCATTGCTGGGCATGTACAGCTGATGGAAGGCCTTGATGCCGGCCCAGTTTTCCTCCTGGGCATGGAGACCCGACGCGGCGATACCGCCGAACAGATCACCGGTGAACAGGATGCGCGATTCCAGGTCGTAGACCATGCAGGCGCCGCGAAAGTGGCAGAATGGCGTGGGTACAAACTGCAGCTTGTGGCCGGTGGGCAGCACCACCTTTTGCCCCTGTACCCGGTCAACAGCACGGAAGTTGGTCTTGGACATGCCGTTCAGATTGGCCAGACGCCAGGTGTCCTCGGTGGCGATCACGGTCAGCTTGGGGTTAAGCTTGGCCAATGTGGGCAACACCCCAAGCACGTCAGGATCCTGATGGTTGATGAACGCCAGGTTGATCTTGGCCAAACCACCGGGGAGCACCGCTGCAACTTTTTGCGAGAGACTGTCAAAATCGTTGGTCGGTCCCGGATCGATCAACAGGGTGCCGGTAACGCCATTGCCCTTGAAGATGCGCAAGAAGCTGTTACGACTCAGGAACGTCTTGGTACCGGCCCCCACCCAGTAGACCCCTGGAGCCAGCTCACTGACCTGGTCCAGATTAATCAGCTTTTCCATCACCACCTCCCAATAAGACGTATAAGACTCACAAAGTCTTGTAGCACGTCATGTCGCTTTAGGGAAGCCTTGAACCGATCGACGTTCACGGAATCTGCACGGTCTATGGGCCAGATTTTTTCTTGACCAGGCTCCACAATCGGTTTATGAATGAACGGTCATTCATTACGGAGGCACACATGTCAAAAGAAGATAAACGGGAAGCGATTCTGCAGGCCACACTGGAGCTGGTGGCCGAGCATGGCTTCCACGACGCCCCCTGCTCGCTGATCGCCGAGCGGGCTGGTGTGGCGGCAGGCACCATCTACCGCTACTTTGAGAACAAGGATGTGCTGATCATTACGCTCTATCGTGAGCTGGAGGGCAAGATCAACACCTTCCTGGAGCAGGGCTACAGCATGGATATTCCGTACCGGGAGCGGTTCCTGCACCTGGTCAGCAATCTGCTGCAGTTTTTTATAACCAACCCGAAGGAGTTCAAATATATCGAGCAGTTTCACAATTCACCCTACGGTGTAGCCTTCCGGCGCGATCGTCTGTTGGGTCAACAAGAAGATTGCGGCATCTACTGCGAACTGTTCAAGCAGGGTGTCGAACAGCAGGTGATCAAAGACCTGCCGCTGGTGCTGCTGTTCGATCTGGCCTTTGGACCGATTGTCTCCGTGGCCCGCAATCACATCCTTGGCTTTATTCAACTTGATGCTACCCTTATTCAACGGATAGCCGAAGCCTGCTGGGATTCCATGAAACGGTAACACCTGAATGTTCATTCATTTTGAAGGCTACTAACTAACAAACGAGGTATCACGATGCTCAAGCTCACAACCACCCGACTGCTGGCTGTCACGCTGCTGCTGACTGCCGGCCTGACCGCCGCCTGCGGGAAAAAACAGCCAGCCATGCCCCAGCAAGGCCCCCCCGAAGTAAGCGTGGTGACCATCCAGACCCAACGAGTGGCGCTGACCACCGAGCTTTCAGGCCGCACCACCCCCTATCTGATCGCTGAGGTACGCCCCCAGGTGGGCGGCATCGTTAAAAAACGTCTGTTTACCGAGGGCAGCGACGTTAAGGCCGGTCAGGTCCTGTACCAGATCGACCCGTCCAGCTACGAGGCGGCCCTGGCCAGCGCCAAGGCCAACCAGGCCCGGGCTGAGGCCACCCTGACAACGGTACGGCTCAAGGCACAGCGCTACCAGGAACTGGTCCAGATCAAGGCGGTCAGCCAGCAGGATAACGACGACGCCCAGGCCGGTCTCAAGCAGGCCGAGGCCGAACTGGCAGCGGCCAGGGCCGCTGTGCAAACGGCCAGCATCAACCTGGCCTACACCAAGGTCACCGCCCCGATCTCCGGACGGATCGGCCGCTCGGCAGTCACCGATGGCGCCCTGGTCACCGCCAGCCAACCCACTGCCCTGGCCACCATCCAACAGTTGAGCCCGATGTATGTCGACGTAACCCAATCCAGCGCCGAGTTGCTGAAGCTGAAACAGAACCTGGCCAACGGCCTGTTCAAGAAGGGTGCTGCCAACCAGGCCCAGGTAAAACTGTTGCTGGAGGATGGCACTCCCTATCCCCAGACCGGCACCCTCAAGTTTTCCGAGGTGACCGTTGACCAGAGCACCGGATCGATCACCCTGCGGGCCCTGTTCCCCAACCCGCAGCAGCTCTTGCTGCCCGGCATGTTCGTGCGGGCCGTCGTGCAGGAGGGCGTGAACGAGCAGGCCATTCTGGCGCCGCAACGGGGGGTGACCCGCACCCCCCAGGGCGCTGCCGTGGCGATGGTGGTGGGGGCCGAGGAGAAGGTTGAGCCGCGGCCGATCACGGTGGTACGCACCGTGGGCGACTCCTGGCTGGTGGCCGAAGGGCTCAAACCCGGCGACCGGGTGATCGTGGAAGGGATCCAGCGGGCCCGCCCCGGCACACCGGTCAAGGCGGTGCCGTTCGGCGCCGCCCCTGCAGCGGCCGGCCAGCAGCCGGCCAAGCCGCAGCAACCGGCCGCATCCCCGGCCCAGCAGCCTGCAGCAACGCAACAAACCGCACCAGCCACCAAGTAAAGGAGCCGCTCCATGGCCAAGTTTTTCATAGAACGACCGATCTTTGCCTGGGTAATCGCCATCCTGGTGATGCTGGCCGGCCTTTTGGCGCTGAAAACCCTGCCGGTCTCCCAGTACCCGCCGATCGCGCCGCCCCAGATCACGATCAACGCCATCTACCCCGGCGCCTCGGCCCAGACCGTGCAGGACACCGTCACCCAGGTGATCGAGCAGAAGCTGAACGGCATCGACAACCTGATCTACATGTCCTCCACCAGCGACTCGGCCGGCGCCGTGGCCATCAACCTGACCTTCAGGGCCGGCACCGACCCCAACATCGCCCAGGTGCAGGTGCAGAACAAACTGCAACTGGCCACACCGCTCTTGCCGCAGATCGTGCAGCGTCAGGGAATTCAGGTGGTCAAGTCCACCAAAAACTTCCTGATGATGGTCGGCCTGGTCTCGGAGGACGGTTCCTTAAGCCGCCACACCCTGACCGACTACCTGGTGGCCAACGTCCAGGATATCATCAGTCGCACCGAAGGGGTCGGCGAGGTGACGGTCTTCGGCTCGCAGAACGCAATGCGGATCTGGCTCAACCCGGACAAGCTGAACAACTTCAGGCTGACCAGCAACGAGGTGGTTGCTGCGCTGCAGGCCCAAAACGCCCAGGTCTCGGCCGGCCAGTTCGGCGGCATCCCCGCCAGCATCGGCCAGCAGCTGAACGCCACCATCACCGCCCGCACCCTGCTGCAGACACCCGAGCAGTTCGACGCCATCATCCTGCGCACCAATCCGGACGGCTCCACCGTCAAACTTAAGGATGTGGCCCGCACCGAGATCGGCACCGAAAGTTACGACATAGAGGCCCGCTTCAAGGGCAAGCCGATCGGCGGCATGGCGCTGCGCCTGGCGGCCGGGGCCAACGCCCTGGACACCGCCGACCGGGTCAAGGCCAAGATGGCCGAGTTGGAGAGGTACATGCCGGCCGGGGTCAAAGTGGTCTATCCTTACGATACCACTCCCTTTGTGAAGGTCTCGATCCAGGAGGTGGTGCGGACCCTGATCGAGGCGGTGATCCTGGTCTTCTGTATCATGTTCCTGTTCATGCAGAACTTCCGCGCCACCCTGATCCCGACCATCGCCGTGCCGGTGGTGCTGTTGGGCACCATGGGCGTGTTGTCGGCAGCCGGTTTCTCGATCAACACCCTGACCATGTTCGCCCTGGTGATCGTGATCGGCCTCCTGGTTGACGACGCCATCGTGGTGGTGGAAAACGTGGAACGGATCATGTCCGAGGAGGGCCTGTCGCCCCACGACGCCACGGTCAAATCGATGGGGCAGATCACCAGCGCCCTGGTGGGCATCGCCACGGTGCTGACCGCGGTCTTCCTGCCGATGGCCTTCTTCGGCGGTTCCACCGGCGTCATCTACCGCCAGTTTTCGATCACCATCATCGCGGCCATGATCCTGTCGGTGCTGGTGGCGATGATCCTGACCCCGGCCCTGTGCGCCACCCTGCTCAAGCCGGTTGCAAAGGGGCATGATCCCTGTGAAAGCGGCTGGTATTGCCCCTTCTTCCGCTGGTTTAACCGGATGTTCGACAAAGGCCGGGGCAAGTATGAAGGCATTGTCAGCCGCTCCTTCGGCCAGCCGATCCGTTATCTGCTGCTGTACGGCAGCATCGTCGTCATCATGGTGTTTTTCTTCCTGCGCCTGCCCACCGCCTTCCTGCCGGATGAAGACCAGGGCTTCGTCATCTGCCAGATCCAGCTGCCGGCCGGGGCCACCCACGAACGGACCATCAAGGTGGTCGAACAGATCGAGCAGCACTTCCTGGAGAATGAAAAGCAAACCGTTGAATCGATCATTACCGTGGCCGGTTTCAGTTTTGCCGGCCGGGGCCAGAACATGGGCCTTGCCTTTGTGCGGCTTAAGGACTGGAAACTGCGGCAACGGCCTGACCTGAAGGCGGCTGCCGTGGCCGGACGGGCCATGGGGGCCTTCTCTCAGATCAAAGACGGCATGGCCTTTGCTTTTTCGCCGCCGGCGGTGGTGGAACTGGGCCAGGCCAACGGCTTTGACTTCATGCTGCAGGACCGCAGCGGTCTGGGCCACGACAAGCTGATGGAGGCCAGAAACCAGCTGTTGGGGATGGCGATGCAAAACAAAAAGCTCGTGGCCGTACGCCCCAACGGCCAGGATGACTCGCCCCAGTTCAAGCTGGACATCGACGATGTCCGCGCCGGCGCCCTGGGGGTCTCCACGGCGGATATCAACAGCGTGTTGGCCACCGCCTGGGGCAGCTCCTACGTCAACGACTTTATCGAGAACGGCCGGGTAAAAAAGGTTTACATACAGGCTGATGCCGGCTACCGGATGGTGCCGGAGGATATCAACAAATGGTACGTGCGCAACAACCGGGGTGAGATGGTGCCGTTCTCGGCCTTCGCCACCGCCCGTTGGCAGTACGGTTCGCCCCGCCTGGAGCGCTACAACGGCATCCCCTCGGTGGAGATCATGGGCCAGGCCGCTCCAGGGGTGAGCACCGGCGAGGCGATGGCCGAGATGGAGCGGATGGCAGCCAAGCTGCCGCCCGGCATCGGCTACGAGTGGACCGGTCTCTCCTATGAGGAGAAGGCGGCCGGCAAACAGGCCCCGGCCCTGTACGCCATATCGCTCTTGGTGGTGTTCCTGGCGGTGGCAGCGCTCTATGAGAGCTGGACCATCCCGTTCGTCAACCTGCTGATGCTGCCCTTGGGCCTGGTGGGCGCCGTGACTGCCGTCACCCTGCGGGTACTGCCCAACGACGTCTACCTGCAGATCGGCCTGTTGACCACCGTCGGCCTTTCCACCAAGAACGCGATCCTGATCATCCAGTTCATCAAGGCCCAGCTGCATGAAGGGCATGACCTGGTGGAAGCAACCCTCTCGGCGGTCAAGATCCGGCTCAGGCCGGTGATCATGACCTCGCTGGCCTTCTTCTTCGGCACCCTGCCGCTGGCGCTGACCAAAGGGGCTGGCGCAGCGGCCCAGAACGCCATCGGCACCGCCGTCACCGGCGGCCTGCTGTCGGCCACCTTCATCGACCTGATCTTCATCCCGTTCTTCTTTGTGATGGTCTCGCGGCTGTTCGGCCGCAAGAAGTACAAAAAGGAACACGCTGCTGCCGTTCCGATCACGGCAGAGGGGGCACACTGATATGAACACCAAAAACAATCGTAACGCAGAGCATGCAAGCACGGCGCAAAGGCTCCTTTGCGTTAAAAATGCCGTTTTGGCGGTTACCGTCACGACACTCTTTTCGGGCTGCACCATGGCCCCCAGCTACACCCGGCCCGACGCGCCGGTGGCGGCCAGCTGGCCCACTGGCCCGGCCTACACAGCCCAGGCGGCGCAGGCTGATCAAAAGCCGGTGGCCGAGATTCCCTGGCGTGAGTTTTTCATCGAGCCCCGTCTGCAACAGGTGCTGTCGCTGGCTATCAACAACAACCGCGACCTGCGGGTGGCAGCCCTGACCATCGAGAAGACCCGGGCCCAGTATCAGATCCAGCGGGCTGATCTGCTGCCGCAGATCGACGCTACCGCCGGCGCCGCCATCCAGCGTCTGCCGGCCGATCTGTCGGCCAGCGGCCAAGCCCGCATCAACCGTCAGTACAGTGTCGGCCTGGGGGTCAGCAGCTACGAGCTGGACCTGTTCGGCCGGGTGCGCAGCCTGAAAGATCAGGCCCTGGAGCAGTACCTGGCCACCGAGCAGGCCCAACGGGCGGTGCAGATCAGCCTGGTGGCCGAGGTGGCCAACACCTGGCTGGCCCTGGCTGCCGACCGGGAACGGCTAAAGCTGGCCCAGGAGACCCTGAAGAGTCAGCAGGAAAGTCTGCAGCTGATCCAGCGCCGTTTCGATGCCGGCGCCTCGTCGCAGCTGGATCTGCGTCAGGCCCAGACCAGGGTTGAGGCGGCCCGGGTGGATAGCGCCCTCTACACCGCCCAGCTGGCCCAGACTGAAAACGCCCTGACCCTGCTGGTGGGCGCAAGCGTGCCGGCCGAGTTGCTGCCCAGCGCGTTGAGCAGTGTGGCTGCGCTGCAACCACTGCCGGCCGGGCTGCCCTCCGAGGTGCTGCTGGGCCGTCCCGACATCCTGGCGGCGGAGCATCGCCTGAAAAGCGCCAACGCCAACATCGGCGCGGCCCGGGCCAACTTCTTCCCCCGCATCGGCCTCTCTGCCAGCTTTGGCACCGCCAGCGCCAGCCTGAGCGACCTGTTCCAGCCCGGCTCAACCGCCTGGAACTTCATGCCCCAGGCCAGCGTGCCGCTGTTCGACACCGGCGCCAACCTGGCCCGGTTGGATGTCTCCAAGGCCGAGCGGGATATCGCGGTCGCCCAGTACGAAAAAACGATCCAGACCGCCTTCCGCGAGGTGGCCGACAGCCTGGCCAGCAACGGCACCCTGGCTGAGCAGCTGGCAGCCCAGCAGGCCCTGACCGAGGCCACCGCTGACAGCCACCGCCTTGCGGAAGCCCGCTACAGTAAAGGGGTCGACAGCTACCTGACCGTGCTGGATTCCCAGCGTTCCACCTACAGCGCCCAGCAGGGCCTGATCAGCGTACGTCTGGCCAAACTGGCCAATGAGGTCACGCTCTACAAGGTGTTGGGCGGCGGAGCAGCAAAATGATCAGCGTGCCGCGTCTGGCATTGGTAGCCCTGCTGCTCCCGGTTACAGCACTGCTAACCAGCCCGGCTGCGTGGGCCGGGCCGGCAGAGCCGGCCTCCCCGTTTGGTCTGCCAGCGTCGTCACCAGCAGAGATTTCTTCTGACGCAACCGCTGTGCAAACCCGACTGCACCAGGAACAGCAGGCCTCCGGCCTGCTGTTTTCTATTGTGCCCCACAAATCCAACTACCTGTTGCCGGTCAGCTATAACCGGAAGCCGAACCATGCCGCCTACAACGGATCAAGCACCCATGACGAATCGTTGGACAACCTGGAGGTCAAATTCCAGCTCAGTATCAAGACCCCGCTCTGGGAAAAGATCTTCGGCAACAACGGCACCTTGTATGCGGCCTACAGCCAGCTTGCCTTCTGGCAGGCCTATAACAGCAAAACATCCTCACCCTTTCGGGAGATAAATTTCGAGCCGGAGCTCTTTCTGGCCTTCACGACCGGCTACCGGTTGTTCGGCGTCACCAGCCAGCTGGCAACGATCGGCATCAATCACCAGTCCAACGGCCGCTCTGAGCCGCTTTCCCGCAGTTGGAACCGGATCACTGCCAGCATGCTGTTTAACCGTGGCGATACCTACCTGACCCTGCGGCCCTGGTTTCGCATCCCCGAGAGCCGTCAGGATGACGACAACCCCCACATGGAACGTTATTACGGCTACGGCGAACTGCAGCTGCTGCAGAAGATCGGTGACCATACGCTGACGCTCATGCTGCGCAACAACCTGCGCAGATCCGACAACAAGGGGGCAGTGCAGCTGGACTGGAGCTTTCCGCTGCATAAAAAACTGAAGGGCTATATCCAGTATTTTAACGGCTATGGCGAGAGCCTGGTGGATTACAACCATCTCAATAACCGGATCAGTGTCGGCGTCATGCTGACCGACTGGTTGTGATGCGAAGAGCGGGAAACGTGCTAAACTGAAGGCAGATCAGTCATCCGCGCCCCAGCAGCCTGCAGAGCGGAGAGAGCATGACACCACAACAGAAAAAATGGCTGAGCATCGGCATTATCGCGCTGGCAGCCTCTGGCGCGGCCGTTATCGCCTGGCAGAAGTACCGCGCCGACCGCAGCACCAATGGCCTGGTGAGCGGTAACGGCCGGGTTGAGGCGGTGGAGATCGATGTGGCCGCCAAGGTGGCCGGGCGGGTCAAGGAGATCAGGGTAGCAGAGGGCCAGTTTGTCACGGCGGGCCAGGTGGTGGCGGTGATGGACACCACGAATCTAGAGGCCCAGCTGCGGCAGGCCCAGGCCCAGCTACTGCAGGCCCAGAGCGCCGTGGCCACGGCCCATAGCCAGCTGGCCCAGCGCCAGAGTGAACGGGCGGCGGCCCAGGCCACCGTTGCCCAGCGCGAGGCAGAACTGCTCAAGGCCCGCCAGCATGCCCGCCGATCGGCTGAGCTGGCCCACAGCGGAGCCATCGCAAAACAGGACGCCGATGACGATGCGGCCCAGCTGCGCAGTACCGAGGCGGCACTGCATGCCGCCCGGGCCCAGGTGGCGGCCAGCGACGCCACGATTAACGCCGCTGCCACCCAGATCAACGGCGCCCAGGCGGCGGTGTCGGCTGCCAAGGCTAATGTTGAACGAATCCAGGCTGATATTGACGACAGCATGCTCACCGCCCCCCGCGACGGCCGGGTGCAGTACAAGGTGGTCCAGCTGGGGGAGGTGGTGGGCGCCGGTGGCCGCATCGTCAGCCTGGTGGACTTGAGCGACGTCTACATGACCTTCTTCCTGCCGACCTCTGCGGCCGGCAAGGTGGCGCTGGGAAGCGAGATCAGGCTGGTGCTGGATGCGGCACCGCAGTACGTGATCCCTGCCCGGGCCTCCTTTGTGGCCGACGTGGCCCAGTTCACCCCCAAGACCGTTGAAACCGCCGTGGAACGTGAAAAGTTGATGTTCCGCATCAAGGCCCAGATATCCCCTGAACTACTCAAAAAACACCAGGCACAGGTCAAGACCGGCCTGCCGGGCGTGGCCTGGGTGCGGCTTGATCAGACCAAGCCATGGCCATCGCAGCTGCAGGTCAGGCTGCCGCAATGAACGAGCCTCCCCCCCCAACCCCGGTGGTCAAGCTGACCCAGGTCAGCCTGCGCTACGGCACGACGACCGCCCTGCAGGATATCTCCCTCGATCTGCCGGCGGGCTGCCTGATCGGCCTGATCGGGCCGGACGGGGTGGGCAAATCCAGCCTCTTGTCACTGATCGCCGGTTCGCGGGCCATCCAGCAGGGCAGCATCCAGGTGCTGGGCGGCAGCATGGCCGATACCCGGCACCGCACACAAGTCTGCCCCCGCATCGCCTACATGCCGCAGGGGCTCGGCAAAAACCTCTATCCAACCCTGTCGGTGTTTGAGAACGTCGACTTCTTCGGCCGTCTGTTCGGCCACGACCGCCAGGAGCGTGAGCGGCGCATCGACGAGCTGCTGCAGGCCACCGGGCTGGCCCCGTTCCGTCAGCGGCCGGCTGGCAAACTGTCCGGCGGCATGAAACAGAAGCTGGGGCTCTGCTGCGCCCTGATCCACGACCCCGACCTGCTGATCCTGGACGAGCCCACCACCGGTGTTGATCCGCTGTCACGGCGCCAGTTCTGGCAACTGATCGAGCGGATGCGGGCCCATCGTCCTGATATGAGCGTGCTGGTGGCTACGGCCTACATGGAAGAGGCGGCCCGCTTTGACTGGCTGGTGGCGCTGCATGCCGGCAGGGTGCTCGCCACCGGCTCCCCGTCGGCGCTGCTGAGCCAGACCAAGAGCAACAGCCTGGAAGAGGCCTTCATTGCCCTGCTGCCCCCCGCTGCCCGGGCCGGCCACCAACCGGTGCTAATCCCGCCCCGCACCTCCGAGCGACAGAACATAACCGCCATCGAGGCCCATGACCTGACCATGCGCTTTGGCGATTTCACCGCCGTGGACCGGGTCAGCTTCCGGATTGGCCAGGGCGAGATCTTCGGTTTCCTCGGCTCCAACGGCTGTGGCAAGACCACCACCATGAAGATGCTGACCGGCCTGCTGCCGGCCAGCGAAGGTGAAGCCTGGCTGTTCGGGCGGCCGGTGAACCCCCACGACCTGGCCACCCGCCGCCGGGTGGGCTACATGACCCAGGGTTTTTCGCTCTACAGCGAGTTGACGGTGCAGCAGAACCTGGTGCTGCACGCCCGTCTGTTCAGTATGGAAGAGGCCCGTATTCCGGAGCGGGTAACAGAGATGGCCCGGCGCTTCGGACTGGAACAGGTGCTGGACAGCCTGCCCGACGCCCTGCCGCTGGGGGTGCGGCAACGGCTGTCGCTGGCGGTGGCCATGATCCACGGTCCGGAGCTGCTGATCCTGGACGAGCCCACCTCCGGCGTTGATCCGGTGGCCCGGGACGCCTTCTGGCAGATCATGGTGGAGCTGGCCCGCCGCGATCAGGTGACCATCTTCATCTCAACCCACTTCATGAACGAGGCCGAACGTTGCGACCGGATCTCGCTGATGCACGCCGGCCGCGTGCTGGTCAGCGATGAGCCCGCTGCGCTGGTAGCAAAGCGCGGCGTGGCCACCCTGGAAGAGGCCTTCATCAGCTATCTGGAAGAGGCCGACCATGAACCGCAGCAAGCTCTGCTGCCTCCGGCAGTGACCGCCGAGCCGTTGCCAACCACGGCTGCTGCCCCATCCCCGCGCTGGTACAACCTGTTCAGCCTGCGCCGCATGGTCAGCTACAGTCGCCGTGAGGCGCTGGAACTGCGACGCGACCCGGTGCGGCTGACCCTGGCGCTGCTGGGCAGTGCGTTGCTGATGCTGGTGATGGGCTACGGCATCAACATGGATGTGGAAGACCTGCAGTTTGCGGTACTGGATCGGGATCGCACACCCATAAGCTGTGACTACGCCCTCAATCTGGCTGGATCACGGTATTTTCAGGAGCAGCCACCGCTCACGGACTACGCCGACCTTGACCAGCGGCTGCGGGCCGGCCAGATCAGCCTGGCCATCGAACTGCCACCGGGCTTTGGCCGCGACATCAAGCGTGGCAGCCCGGTCAGTGTAGGGGCCTGGATCGACGGCGCCATGCCGACCCGGGCTGAGACGGTTAGCGGTTATGTGCAGGGTATGCACAGCCAGTGGCTGGCCGGCCTGGTGCGTGAACAGCGGCAGCCCGGCGTCAGTGCCACCATCGAGACCCGCTTCCGCTACAACCCCGATGTCAGGAGCCTGCCGGCCATGGTGCCGGCCATGATCCCGCTGCTGTTGATGATGATCCCGGCCATGCTGTCGGCGCTGTCGGTGGTGCGGGAAAAGGAACTGGGCTCCATCGTCAATCTCTACGTCACCCCGGTCACGCGGCTGGAATTCCTGCTGGGCAAGCAGCTGCCGTATATCGTCTTGGCCATGCTCAACTTCCTGCTGTTGACCGGGCTGGCGGTACTGGTCTTCAAGGTGCCGCTCAAAGGCAGCTTCGGGGCCCTGCTGCTGGCGGCGTTCCTGTATGTGATCGCCGCCACCTCCTTAGGGCTGGTGATCTCCAGCTTCATGCGCAGCCAGATCGCCGCCCTGTTCGGCACCACCCTGCTGACCATCCTGCCGGCGGTCCAGTTCTCCGGCATGATCGACCCGGTGTCGTCGCTGGAGGGGGCCGGCGCCCTGATCGGCAAACTCTACCCCACCACCCACTTCCTGACCATCACCCGCGGCGCCTTTTCCAAGGCACTGGGTTTTGCCGAACTGCAGTCATCCTTCCTGCCGTTGCTGCTGGCGGTGCCGCTGCTGACCCTGCTGGGCGCGCTGCTGCTGAAGAAACAGGAGCGCTGACCGTGCGGCCGGCCAACATCCTCCACCTGGGTGTCAAGGAACTGCGGGGCCTGCTGCGGGATCCGGTCATGCTGTTTCTGATTATCTACGCCTTCAGTCTGGCCATCTACACCGCCGCCACCGCCATGCCCGAGACCCTCAACAAGGCGCCGATCGCCATTGTGGATGAAGACCGTTCCCAGCTCTCCCAGCGGATCAGCGACGCCTTTTACCCGCCTCACTTCATGCCGCCCTCCCTGATCAGCCTGCGCGAGATGGATGCGCGCATGGACGCCGGCCTGGATACCTTTGCCCTGACCATCCCGGCCTCCTTCCAGCGCAACCTGCTGGCCGGCCGCAACCCCAGCATCCAGCTCAACGTGGACGCCACCCGCATGAGCCAGGCCTTCACCGGTAGCGGCTACATCCAGATCATAGTCGGCAACGAGATCAGCCGCTTTCTGCAGGCCTACGGCGCCGACCCCACGCCGCCGGTTGAACTGGCGCTGCGGGCCCGCTTCAACCCCCAGCTGAACAAGACCTGGTTCGGTGCAGTCATGAAGCTGATCGACAACGTCACCATGCTGTCGATCATCCTGACCGGCGCGGCGCTGCTGCGGGAGCGGGAACACGGCACCGTGGAACACCTGCTGGCCATGCCGGTCACCCCCCTGGAGATCATGACCGCCAAGGTCTGGGCCATGGGGCTGGTGGTGCTGCTGGCCACGGCCGGCTCCCTGCTGCTGGTGGTCCAGGGCTGGCTTGCGGTACCGATCGAAGGTTCGCTGCTGCTGTTTCTGCTGGGCTGCACCCTGCACCTGTTCGCCACCACCTCGCTGGGGATCTTCCTCGGCACCCTGGCTCGGTCCATGCCGCAGTTCGGCCTGCTGCTGATGCTGGTGCTGCTGCCGCTGCAGATCCTGTCCGGCGGCACCACCCCCCGCGAGAGCATGCCCGAGCTGGTCCGCTACCTGATGATGGTGGCACCCAACACCCACTTCGTGATGCTGGCCCAGGCCGTGCTGTACCGTGGCGCCGGCCTGGCGGTGGTCTGGCCCCAACTGGCCTCGCTGCTGGTGATCGGCGCCGCCCTGTTCACCTTTTCACTGGCCCGCTTCCGCACAACCATCACCACCATGACCTGATCGATAACGCTATCGCTTGCCCTGCAGAATAGCTGCGCTATACTATCGCGACTACAAGTCAGGACAACCAGAGGCACTCAGAGGAAGACCCCATGCCGGCACAGCACAGCGAAATGCCACCAACCCGCCGTCCTCATCAGGTCACCTCCATCGTCTATGGCGCCTTGCTGCTGGTTGCACTGCTGCACCTGCTCTCCTCGCTGCCGTTTTTCTACCAACTCATCGCTTCATACCAGCAAGCCAGCACGGTTTACCGGCTGAATGCCATCAGTGACGAGCTCTATAAGGCGGTCAACAATCTCGGTTTTGAACGCGGCCGGACGAATGTGGTACTCCAGGATGCTGGTCCTGTAACGCAGACGGAAGTCAACCGCCAGTTCATCGCCGATCGTCGCCGTGACGGCGAGCAGGCCCTCAAGCAGGCCATCGACGGACTGACCGCAGAGGGCTTCAATAAGGCAGCCGGACAGGTCGCCGCAGTGCAGCAGCACCAGTTCGCCATCAAGCAGCTGCGCAGCCAAACAGACGCTGCCATGCTGCTACCAAAAGCTGAGCGTTCCCCCCAGCTGGCATCCCACTGGTTCGGCGCCATGACCAGCTACATCGAGGCGATCGAGGCGCTGCTGCAAACCATCTCCAATGACATCAGCGACGCCGATGGCCTGATCGCCCGCTATTCTTCACTCAAGCAGGCCACCCTAGCCCTGCGCAACAGTGCCGGCCCCGAAATATCGTTGCTGGCCGGCACCATCAACGCCAAGACCCCGCTTAGCCCTGAGCAGGTAAAAAAGATCGAACGATTGCAGATTGTCAACCAACAGCGCTTTAAGGAGCTAGAACATCTAAGCAACCCCCTGGCATCTGCCGTCATCCCCCAGGCGCTGGCCGAGCTGCAACGGGTCTATCGCAGCGAGTATCTGCCGTATCGGGCCGCAACCCTACCGGCGGCACGCATCGGGGGGCCCTATCCCTTCAACCATGCCGACTTCCTGCGACAGGGTGTCAAAGCACTCGATCAGATCAGTGCCTTCAACACGGTCGTAATGCAGGCAACCCAGCAGTACGCCGATGCCCAGCGAGCCAGAGTCAAACGTCAAATTACGGCCCAAATTGCCAGCAGTCTCGGCTCGTTCCTGGTGATCGTGCTGATCTTCTGGTACTTTCATGCCCGCATCATCACCCCCCTGTCACAGCTGACCCTGGCCATTCGACGGCTGGCCGCCAAGGATTTGACCATCGAGATACCATCTATTCGTGAAGATAACGAGATCGGTGAGCTGGCCACAGCGGTACACGTCTTCAGAAACATGGCGCTGCAGATAGACAATGACATGCAGACCATGCAGCAGCTACAGGTCAAACTGCAGGAGAGCCACGATCTACTGACCAATCTTTCACGACAAATACCGGGTATTATTTACCAATTTCAACTCTTTACCGACGGCCGTTCCTGCTGTCCCTACATGAGTGAGGCGATCCGTACTCTGGCTGGTCTCGACCCGGACGACCTGAAAACCACTGCTGACCCCTTCTTCCGCCTGATACACCCTGACGACACCGCTGCCGTTCATGCCTCGATCAATCAGTCCGCCACAACCCTGCAGACATGGGAGGTCCAATTCCGCCTGCTGCTTCCCAGACAGGGATACCGCTGGCTCTACGGCTTTGCGCGCCCTGAGCGACTGGCCGACGGCAGCACTCTCTGGCATGGTTTTATCAACGATATCACTGCACAGCGCGAACTGTCCGAAGAGTTGATGGCGGCGCGCACCGCTGCCGACACGGCAAACCGCAGTAAAAGCGAATTTCTGGCCGCAATGAGCCATGAGATTCGCACCCCGATGAACGGCGTGATCGGCATGTCACAGCTGCTTGAGCTAACGGAACTAACCCCGGAGCAACAGGAGTATACCGACCTGATCAAGAGCTCGGCCCACGACCTGCTGGCGATCATCAATGATATCCTAGACCTGTCCAAGATCGAGGCCGGCAAGGTCGAGCTGGAACAACGAGAATTTTCGCTGCAACGCTGTATAGAACAGACCGTGCTGATGCAAAAGAGCGCGGCCTTTGAAAAGGGTCTCCAGATCACCTTCAAACCTGCAGAGGACCTGCCTGCGCTGGTCAGGGGAGATCAACTGAGAATCAAGCAGATACTGCTGAACCTGTTGAGCAATGCGATCAAATTTACCGAGCAGGGCAGCATTGCCATTAACGCAGTCTTGCAGAAAAAACAGGACCATCATGCGCTAATACGGATCACCGTCAGTGATTCCGGCATCGGCATGACAACAGAAACGCTGGCCAAGCTGTTCACCCCTTTTACGCAGGCCGACATCAGCACTAGCCGCAGGTTTGGCGGTACCGGCCTAGGGCTTTCCATCTGCCGTCAGCTGGCCGAACTGATGGGCGGGCGGATTTGGGCCGAGAGCGAACCGGGCCTGGGCAGCCGCTTCCACCTCGAACTGCCATTGGAGGTGCTGTCGGACGCCATTGCATGCACAACCACAGCGCCCGCTGCTGCTGTAACGGCACCCCTCGGGCAACCGTTACATATCCTGCTTGCAGAAGACCATCACCTGAACCAACAGACCACCTCACTGCTGCTGCAGAAGATGGGACACCGGGTCAGCTGTGCCGATGATGGTCAGCAGGCCGTACAACGCTGGCAGCAGGGCGGACTCGATCTGATCCTGATGGATGTCCACATGCCAATCATGAGCGGCAGTGAGGCGTTACACGTCATCCGCAAGCAGGAGGCTGCGACCGGCGCGCAGCCGATTCCGATCATCGCCCTGACGGCCGATGCGGTGAAAGGCGCCAGGGAACGTCTGCTGGCCGACGGTTTCGACGGTTACCTTGCAAAGCCATTCTCGCTGCTGGAATTGCAGGCAGCCATCAGCCTACCAGACTAAACACCCCCCAGCACCACCAACATGCCTGCCGGGCGTTGTGGTTGAGCATTCTCCATTTGCCGCAGGCCTGAAGATGCTCTATACTGACGCCCCACAACGGGTTGAACGCACAGGGGGCCGGCTATGGCAGACAACACCATCTATCTGATCGGGGCAGGCATCGAGGGCCAGGAAGGTTTCAGCGCAAAAGCGCTGGAGATCATCGCCACGGCCGGCCTGCTGATCGGCCGCCAGCGACATCTGGACCGTTTTCCCGATGTTAAGGGCCAAAAGGTGGTGCTGCCGGAGCCGCCGGAACTGCTGGAGCTGCTGAAGAGCACCGACCAGCAGGCGGTGGTGCTGGCCTCCGGCGACCCCAACTTCTTCGGCGTGGGACGTTTCCTGCTGCGCAACCTGCCCAAGGAACGGCTGGAGATCTTTGCCAACGTCACCAGCATGCAGTACGCCTTTGCCCGCATCAAGGAGCCCTGGGACGACGCCATCTTCCTGTCGGTGCATGGCCGCGGCATGGGACGTGCCATCGACAAGATCGTGGCGGCCGAGAAGGCCTGCGTGCTGACCGACAGCATCAACACCCCGGCCGCCATCGCCCGGGAGCTGATCGACCGCGGAGCCGAGGGCTACGAGGCCTGGGTCTGCGAAGAGCTGGGACTGCCGGGTGAGAAGTTCACCCGCACCACGGTCAAAGGGCTGCTGACCCTGCAGCACGCCGAGCTGAACCTCTTGATCCTGATCCGCACCTGGGAGCCGAACCTGACCCAGTACCCGTTGATCGGCATCGACGATGAGGAGTTCGCCAGCATCAAGAAGCTGATCACCCGCCAAGAGGTGCGGGCGGTGACCCTGGCCAAACTGCAGCTACAGAATGATCTGGTGGTCTGGGATATCGGCGCCGGTTCCGGTTCGGTCTCCATTGAAGCCTCCAACCTGGTGCCCAACGGCAAGCTGTTCGCCATTGAAAAAAATCCGCAGTGCGTGGCCCATCTGCGGGACAACCTGGCCAAATTCTGCGCCCACAACGTCAAGCTGATTGAGGCCGAGGCCCCCGAGGGGCTGGAAGAGCTGCCTGATCCGGACCGGGTCTTCATCGGTGGCGCCGGTGGCAGCCTGAGTGAGATCGTCGAGCAGGTGGACCGCCGCCTGAAGGCTGGCGGCCTGGTCGTTATCAACGCCGTGACCCTTGACACCCTGGGCCGCGCGGTGGAACTACTGGAGTACCACGGCTATCAGGTGGAGGTGGTCTGCGTCAACGTGGCACGCACGCAGCCGCTGACGGAATACAAGCTGTTCGAGGCCCACAACCCGATCTACATCATCAGCGCCGCCAAGCCGGCAACGGCCTGACCGGCCAGCGTCGCCGCTGACGAGCCAGCGCCTCACGATCCGCCATGTTTTTGACCAAACTGCTGCTTTCCAACCTGATCATCGTGACCTGCGTGCTGGCCGGACGCCGCTGGCCCGGCCTGGGTGGGCTGATCGCCACCATGCCGCTCACCAGTCTGATCGTGCTGCTCTGGCTCTATAGTGACGACCCGAGCCAAACCATGCGGCTCAACGAGTATGTGCGCGGGGTGTTGTGGGGTATCGGACCCACCATCGCCTTCTTCGCTGCGCTGTTGCTCTGTCTGAAGCGAGGCATGAGCGTGCCGCTGGCGCTGCTGATCGGCGCGCTTTGCTGGGCAATCGGCGCAGTGCTGCACCAGCTGCTGCTCCCCTCATCATCATAATCATCCCTACGCCACTGGAGGCCTGTTTGGTATGTCAGATGCCCTGATTAACCGTACCCCGTCCGCCTATGAGTATCCGCTGCTGATCAAGAACCTGCTGTTCTGCCCGGTGGTGGACGCCCCGGACCAAGAGATCGTCTACCGCAACCACCGCTTTACCTACCGTGATCTGCGCCAGCGGGTGGCCCAACTGGCCAACGCCCTGACCCGGCTGGGGGTTAAACGTGGCGACACGGTGGCGGTGATGGACTGGGACTCCCACCGCTATCTGGAGTGCTTCTTTGCGGTGCCGATGATCGGCGCGGTGCTGCACACCATCAACGTGCGGCTGTCGCCGGAGCAGATCCTCTACACCATCGACCATGCCGAGGACGACCTGCTCTTGGTCAACAGCGAGTTCCTGCCGATTGTGGAGCAGATCAAGGGCCGCATCGAGCAGTCCGGCAACGTACGCGGCTACGTGCTGCTGAACGACGAGACCACGACACCCGAAACTCACATCCCTTTTGCCGGTGAATATGAGGCGCTTTTGGCCGCCGCTTCTCCTGACTACACCTTTCCTGACTTCGACGAGAACACCCGCGCCACCACCTTCTACACCACCGGCACCACCGGCCTGCCCAAGGGGGTCTATTTCAGCCACCGCCAGCTGGTGCTGCACACCCTGGGGGTGATGAGCGTGCTGGGCTCGGCCGTGGGCCAAGGTAGCTTCAACCGCCAGGATGTCTACATGCCGATCACCCCCATGTTCCACGTCCATGCCTGGGGGCTGCCCTATGTAGCCACCATGCTGGGGGTCAAGCAGGTCTACCCCGGCCGCTACGTTCCCGACATCCTGCTGGAACTGATCGAACAAGAGGGCGTAACCTTCTCGCACTGCGTGCCGACCATCCTGCATATGCTGCTCAAACACCCCCATGCCCAGCGGATCGACCTTTCCCGCTGGAAGCTGATCATCGGCGGGGCCGCCATGCCCAAGGCGCTCTGTCTGGAGGCGATCAGCCGCGGTATCGATGTCTTTACCGGCTACGGCATGTCCGAAACCTGCCCGATCCTGACCATTTCCCACCTCTCGCCGGCAATGCTGGAGCTGCCGGCCGACGAGCAGGCCGCCATCCGCTGCAAGACCGGCCGCTCCTTGCCGCTGGTGGATCTGAAGGTGGTGGACAACCAGCTGTGCGAGCAGCCCCGCGACAACCAAAGCAGTGGCGAGATTGTGGTGAGGGCCCCCTGGCTGACCCAGGGCTACCTGAAGGACCACAAGGCCTCGGAACGGCTCTGGGAAGGTGGCTACCTGCATACCGGCGATGTGGCGGTACGGGACGAACTGGGCTACGTGCGGATCACCGACCGGATCAAGGATGTGCTCAAGGTGGCCGGCGAGTGGGTCTCGTCGCTGGAGCTGGAGGATATCATCGCCCACCACCCCGGCGTGGCCGAGGTGGCGGTGATCGGCCTGCCGGACGAAAAGTGGGGCGAGCGGCCCCTGGCGCTGGTGGTGCCCAAGCCGGACAGCCAGCTGCAGGAAAAGGATCTGACCCACCATGTCAAGGAGTACGCCGACAAGGGGATTGTTAACAAGCAGGTGGTGCTGCTCAAGGTCAAGCTGGTGGAGATGATCGACCGGACCAGCGTGGGCAAGATCAACAAGGTGGCGCTACGGGAGAAGCACCTGCAGCCGTGAGCGACCCGACGTCAAATACCGCTCCACAACGGGTCCGCCTGATGGAGATCTTTCTGCTGTTCCTCAAGGTGGGTCTGACCGGCTTTGGCGGCGGCATGGCCATTGTGGCCCTCACCGAGCGGATGGTGGTCAAGGAGAAACAGTGGGTCACGGCCGAGGAGTTCCTGCACGGTCTGGCCTTCGGCCAGATACTGGGGCCGTTTTCGCTGAACAGCTGCACCTTTGTGGGCTACCGCCTGCGGGGGGTGCCGGGCGGCCTGCTGGCCGCCACCGGGTTTCTGCTGCCCTCCTTCCTGATCGTCTCACTACTGGCCTGGCTCTACCTGCGCTTTCAGCACCTGGCGCTGCTGCAGAAGGCCTTGGCCGGCACCAACCCGGTGGTGATCGCCCTGATCCTGGCGGTGGTGCTGGACATGGGCAAGAAACAGATCAAAGGCAGCAACGGCTGGCTCTTGGCCCTGTCCGCCTTTGCTGCTGCGGCGATCTTCAAGCTGAACGTGGCCCTGGTACTGGCTGCCGGCCTGGTCTGGGCTTTTGGCGCTGCCGTCTACCAGCGGAGGCTCAGCTGAGATGCTGGCCCTGGCCTGGACCTTCCTCAAGATCGGCCTGCTGTTCTTCGGTGGCGGTTATGTGCTGATCCCGCTCCTGCAGCACCTGCTGGTGGAGCAGTACCAGTGGCTTAGTCTACGAGAGTTCCTCGACGGCGTGGCCATCTCCCAGCTGACCCCCGGCCCGCTGGCGATCCTGGCCACCTTCACCGGGGTGCGGGTGGGGGGCTTTGGCGGCGGCCTGGTGGCCACCATCTGCATCTTTGCCCCCTGCGTGGTGTTGATGCTGTTGGTGGGACGCTACTATGCGCGGCTGAAAGAGATCGACCTGATCCGCATCACCCTGGATGGCGTACTGCCGGCGGTGGTGGGGCTGGTGGCCTCGGCGGCCTGGTCGCTGGGGGCCACCCTGGGCAACCTGCGACAATGGCTGGTACTGGTGATTGCCTTCTGCCTGTTCCGTTTCACCAAGGTCAGCCCGATGCTGATGATCCTTGGGGCCGGCCTGCTGGGGATGCTGCTGCCGTGACCACCTTTTCCGCCAACTGCAGCGCCCTGATCCGCCACGAGATCGATGCCGCCCAGGGTAATGAGGTCTTCTTCATCGCCCAACCGGACGCTGACGGCTGTCTGGTGGAGGCGTGCGCCATCGCCCGCGGCAACCAGCGAGCGGTGCCGGCCATCCTCTCCCGCGCCACCCCCGGCCAGATGGTGCTGCACAACCACCCCTCAGGCAACCTGACACCCTCCGACGCCGATCTCGACCTGGCCTCGATCTGCGGCAACAACGGCATCGGCTTCGCCATCATCGACAACAGCTGTGAACGCAGCTACCTGGTGGTCTCGCCCCACACCCCCCGCAGCGGCGAGCTGCTGAACTTCGACGAACTGGAGCGGGCCTTCGGCCCGGAGGGACTACTGGCCCGGCACCTGAAGGGCTTTGAGCCACGGGCGGAACAGGTGCGGATGGCCTTCTGCGTGGCCAACGCCTTCAATCAGGATCAGGTGGCGGTGATCGAGGCCGGCACCGGCACCGGCAAGTCGCTGGCCTACCTGATCCCGGCCCTGCTCTGGGCGGTGCGCAACGAACAGCGGGTGGTGATCTCCACCAACACCATCAACCTGCAGGAGCAGCTGATCAAGAAGGATATCCCGCTCTTGCAGCGCCACAGCAGCAGTCCCTTCAACGCCTGCCTGGTCAAGGGGCGCGGCAACTACCTCTGTCTGCGCAAGCTGGAGGCGGGGCAGGCCGAGCCGACCCTGTTTCCCGACGCCGCCAGCGAGGAACTGAGCGCGATCGCCGCCTGGAGTGAGACCACCCCCAGCGGCTGCCTCAGCGACCTCTCCTTTCACCCCTCCCGCG
Organism: Trichlorobacter sp.; assembly: GCF_034008105.1. Lineage (NCBI taxonomy): Bacteria > Pseudomonadati > Thermodesulfobacteriota > Desulfuromonadia > Geobacterales > Geobacteraceae > Trichlorobacter > Trichlorobacter sp. The sequence continues at coordinate 15,794 of NZ_JAVEPN010000004.1, read as the reverse complement.
AGGTGTGGGACGATCTGCGCTGCGAGGCGGACCAGTGCGGTCGCTCCCGCTGCCCCCACTTCGGGCGCTGCTTCTTCTACAAGGCACGCCGCGACGCGGCGGCAGCCCAGTTGCTGGTGGTCAACCACGCCCTGCTGTTGGCCGATATCGCCCTGCGCCGGGAGAGCGGCTACGACGCTGTGGCCATCCTGCCCCCCTTCAGCCGGCTGATCATCGACGAGGCCCACCACCTGGAGGAGGCGGCCACCGGCGCCCTGTCGGTCAGGATCGGTCGGGCCGGCCTGATGCGGCAGTTGTCCCGCCTGGCACCCGGCGGCAACCGGGCCGGCATCCTGACGGTGCTCAACACCCGGCTGGGCAAGGAACTGCCCGAGGAGCTGGATGGTCTCTATCACGAACTGACCGGCCTGATCGAGGCGGCCCTGCTGCCCCAGACCCAGGAGCTGGCCGCCCTGCTTGACCGCGAACTGGACTGGCTGGCCCTTGCCCTGCAGAGCGACGCCCTGCCGGGTGCTGATCAGCGCGGCGGTGAGATCAAGTGCCGCATCACCCCGGAGGTCCGGGGTACCGCTTTTTGGCAGGAACTAGAGGGCCGTCTGGGAACGCTTGCCGAGAAACTGACCGAACTCTCGGCCGGCCTGGGGGCCCTGGACCGGGCCGCTGCCAAGCTGCCGGACCCGATCCGCCAGGGGCTGGATAGCTGGTTGACCGACGCCGCCGGCATCGGTCAGCGGTTACTGACGGTAGCCCAGGAACTGGGCTGGTTCTGCGAGCGGGACGAACTGGCCTGCCGCTGGCTGGAGGCGCGCCAGACCAGCCGCGGCAGCCAGGCCACCATCTGCGTGGCACCGCTGGAGGTGGCCGAGACCATCAAGACGGCGCTGCTGGAGCCGATCCCCACCGTAGTCATGACCTCGGCCACCCTGACCGTCGGCGATTCCTTCGGCTATCTGCGGCGCCGCACCGGTCTGGACCTGCTGGAGCCGGAACGGCTGGAGGAGTTGGCCCTGGCCTCTCCCTTTGACTATGCCAGCCAGGCCCTGGTCGGCATCCCCCGCGACCTGCCGGACCCCACCAGCGCCGCCTTCCGCCAACCGCTGGCTGCGGCGGTGCTGCGGGCGGTCAGCCTCTCTCAAGGAGGCGCCTTTGTGCTGTTCACCTCCTTTGATCTGCTCAAGCAGACCCATGCCAGCCTGAAAGGCGACTTGGAACGGCTGGGACTGACCATTTTGCGTCAGGGAGAAGGCGCTGGGCGTCACCAGCTGCTGGCCCGTTTCCGTAAGGAGCACCGTGCGGTACTGTTCGGCACCGATTCGTTCTGGGAGGGGGTCGATGTCAAGGGCGATGCCCTGCGGCTGGTGATCATCGTGCGCTTGCCGTTTCAGGTGCCCACCGAACCGATCCAGCAGGCCCGGGCCGAACGGATCACGGCCACCGGCGGCGATCCGTTCCGTGAGATGTCGGTGCCCCAGGCGGTGCTCAAGCTGCGCCAGGGCTTCGGCCGTCTGATCCGCAGCCGCGATGACCGAGGGGCAGTGCTGATTCTGGACAACCGGATTGTGACCAAGAACTACGGCAAACGGTTCCTGAAATCACTGCCGGCGGCGGCCCAGGCAATCGACGACGCCGAGCAGGTGTTTGCAAAACTGGAGCATTTTTTTCAGGCATGGCACTGAATGTGCTATAGCTTTCTGCATCACGTACCAAGGAGGAATCATCCGATGCGCATTATGCTCACTCTGCTGCTGGCAGCGTTACTGGCAGCCCCTGCTGCAAGCCAGGCCGAATCCAACGTCAGTGTCAACATCAACGTCGGCGCGCCGGCGCTGCCGTTGCCGCCGCCCCCGCCACTGCCGGGCCTCCCCAGGATCTTCTTCGAGACCCCGCCGTTGTTCCTCTCGCCGCCCAGTCTCGGCATCTACATCGGGGTGGACATGCCCCATGACCTGGTGCTGGTTTCCGGTAGCTACTACCTCTTTCACGGCAATAACTGGTATCGTGCCCGCCATTACAACGGCCCCTGGGAAGCAACCCGCTACGAGCAGCTGCCACCCCAGGTGCGGCGCCACAAGCTGGAGCAGATCCGCTATCACCGCGATCACGAGTATCGCTCCTATAGGTCCGACCGCGACCACTACCGTGGCAAGCACTACCGTCCGGGCAAGGAGCAGCGCAAACAGCAAGAGAAGTACCAGAAGGAACAACGCAAGCAGGAAAAGGAGTACCGCAAGGAGCAGAAGCGCTGGGAAAAAGACGAGCGCAAGCAGCATAAGGGCAGACATGGTCGCGACGACTAAGCCCACACCACAAAAAGGCCCGGCAGATTGCCGGGCCTTTTTGCACATCAGGGGTTGCTGAGCGGAATCAGTTCGTGGCCGTCAACTCCAGCTGTTTACGCCGGGCCAGAAAATTGAAGCACTGGAAATAGGTGATCGAGATCAGCAGGAAGCCGAAGTAGCTGGCGGCCAACACGCTGGACATGGCGCGGGTCTTGGTGACATCAGGGGCCATCATGATGAAGACGATAAAAAAGCCCATGATGCACAGCTTCCAGAGATCACCCCCCAGCCTGCGGCGACGTAACGCCATCAACTGGTCGCCGGTCAGCTCCGTCTGGCTGGATTCGATCTCCACCGCCACATCACGCCGGGCCAGCAGCCAGGCCGGGTAGGTCATCATCAGCTGGAAGGCGATGGCGGCGATGATGCTCTGCATGAACAGCGCCGGCACCCCCATCAGGGTAAACAGTTTCTGAAAGTTAAAGGCCATAAACAGCAGCAGCCCCAGCAGGGCCACCTGTACCACTCGATAGATCAGCATCAGCCGCTTGAGGCGGATAAAGTTGTACGACGCCATCTTTCACTCCTTATCAGCCAAACAACTTTTGTCATCGTCGGCGGAATTGGGTTATAACAGAACACCGTTATCAACACAACCGCGAAAGAGAGCCATACAGCCCATGAAAGCGTTGCGCCGTTTCTTTCATCCGGTCATGGCACTGGTCGGCATCCAGCTGGTCTGGGTGGCGCTGGTGGTGCTGTGGGTCACCTGGTTCGTGGGCAAACATCGCGAGCTGAAGGAACTGGCCGCCCGCTACCGCCCCGACCTGCTCTCCCAGGTGGGGGGCTGGTTTGCCTTGGTACAGGGCCTGCTGCTGCTGGCCATTATTCTGGTGGGGGTCTACACCCTGTTCCTGTTCTGGCGCCGCCAGTCGCGACTCTACCAGCAGCAACGGGAGTTCATCACCCAGCTGACCCACGAACTGAAATCACCGTTGGCCTCGATCCAGCTGCACCTGGAGACCATCAGCCTGCGCGAGCTGCCACCGGAACGGCTGCACGCCTTTGTGCAGACCATGCTGGAGGATACCCAGCGGCTGCACTCCCAGATCGACAACCTGCTGCTGGCAGCCCGCATCGAACAGCGCCGCCGGCCTGCCGAACCGCGGGAAATCGATCTCTCGGCCTTTATCCAGGAGTACCTCGACCGGGAACGTCACCGTCTGCCCCCCGGCACCCGGCTGGAGGTAAGCCTGACACCGGGGCTGCGGGTGGCGGTGGAGCCGGATGAGCTGGGCACCGTACTGCGTAACCTGCTGGAAAACGCGGTGCTGTATTCCCCTGGCACCCCCGACATAGAGATCCGCCTGGTGCAACTGGGCCGTCAGGCCAGCCTCTCGATTCGCGATCACGGCCGCGGTATGGAACAATCGCAGCTGCAGAACGTCTTCAAGATGTTCTACCGCGTCGAACACCAGGATGAGCGGGTACGCGGTACCGGCCTGGGGCTGTACATCGTCCAGTCGGTGATCAAGGATGCCGGCGGCACCGTCAAGGCAGACAGTGACGGCCTCGGCACCGGCTGCACCATCACCCTGCAACTCCCCCTTGTGGAACGGAAAGGAACCACCCCGTGACCAGTCCCCCCTGCCCGATGTGCGACCGCTGGCAGAGCGATGCCGACCTGCGGATCGCCGAACTTGAACACAGCTACCTGATCCTCAACCGGGACCAGTTCTTCCCCGGCTACTGCCTGCTATTCACCAAGCAGCACCAGACTGAGCTGTTTCTGCTGGACAAAGAGGTCCGGCAGGGGCTGATGGAAGAGGTCAGCCGGGTGGCCCAGGCGCTGGCGGCCTGCTTCCAGCCGGACAAACTCAACTATGAACTGCTGGGCAACATGGTGCCCCATATCCACTGGCACCTGGTGCCGCGCTTCCGCTCCGAGCCTCTCTGGCCCCGGCCGATCTGGTCAGAACCCCACCAGGAGCTGGTGCTGTCAGCCGATCAGTACCGTCAACGGTGCGACCAGATCCACCGCGCCCTGGCAGAGGAGGTCTGATGCAGCATCAGATCAGCAGCCTTGCCAACGGCCTGCGGGTGGTCTCGGTACCGCTGCCTCACCTGCACAGCGTCGAGCTGGCGGTCTATATCAAGGTGGGGGCCCGCAACGACCCGCCTGACCGCTCCGGACTGTCGCACTTTCTTGAGCATATGCTGTTCCGAGGCACCGCCGACTACGCCTCCTCGCTGGAGATCGAGACCGCCTTCGAAGAGCTGGGCGGCAGCGTCAACGCCGCCACCGATGCTGATTCCACCTGTTTTTACGCCCGTATCCATCCCGATCATGCAGCGCAGGGGCTGGCAATCCTGGCCTCGATGCTGCTGCGGCCGACGCTGCAGGGTGTCGAACTGGAACGGCGGATCATCGGCGAGGAGGCGCTGGAGGATATCAACGAAGAGGGTGTGGTAACCAATCCGGATCTGGTGATGGGCCGTCTGCTCTGGCCCGGCCACCCGCTGGGCGGTGCCACGGTGGGCAGCCTGGAGGATATCGAACGGATCAGCGAGACTGATCTGTGGGACCATCTGGCGGCCTGGTACCGACCGGCCAATGCGGTGGTGGCGGTGGCCGGCCCCCACGATCCGACCGCCATACTGGCGGCTGTGCAGGCCTGCTTTGGCAATTGGCAGCCACAGACAACACCCCCGGTGCTGCCGGTGCAGCCACGGGAGCAGGACAGCCCCCGTACCGCCTTTGTAGCGGACGCCGACAGTCAGATTACATTGCAGCTGGCCTTTCCGGCCTTCCGGCGTGATGACCCGCGCATGACCGTCCTCAAGGTGCTGCGCCGGCTGTTGGCGGGGGGCGGCTGCTCACGGCTGCACCTGAAACTGCGTGAAGAACTGGGGCTGGTCTATGCGGTTGAGTCGGCCATCGGCGCCTACGACGAGACCGGCTGCATCACCATCGACTGCGCTACGGCACCGGAAAACCTGGCTGCGGTGATCGCCGCCATCCTGGAGCAGCTGCGGCAGGTCAGCGAAAACCCGATCCCGCCGCAGGAGCTGGAACGGGTCAGGACCGCCTACCTGGCCGATCTGGACTACAGCCGGGATTCGGTGACCGAGATGGGGGCCCGCTACGGCTGGGGCGCCCTGATGGGAATGGCGCGCAGCATCGATGACGACCAGCAGTTGGTGCGCCAGGTAACTGCCGACCAGCTACGAGCCTTGGCCCGGCAGCTGTTTCAGCCAAGCAACCGTTTCCTGGCGGTGATCGGCCCGTTGGAGGGGATTGACCGGGCAACGATCGAAGGATTGCTGCTCGTCTGAGACAGCCTGCCGTCGGTTAGCGTTCTTCCAGTACACCGATGCTGATCCTGCCGATCACGCCAACCAGTGGCGCCAGGTCAGCCACCGTATGCCCCTCAAACAGAGCCAGGTGGGTCGGGTCGGCCGGTAGCTGATCAAAGGTCGGGTCCACCGCCACCCAGCGACCGTCAAGCCAGCTTTCCGCCCAGCTGTGAAAGAGAAACGCCTGACCATCCCGGGAGACCAGACCGGATACAAATCTGGTTGGAATGCCGCTGGCCCGGGCCAGTGCAGTGTAGAGCTTGGCGTGGCTCTGGCAGTTACCGCTCTTCTTCTCCAGCGCCGCCATGGCGCTGCCGCTGTCATCCACCGTATCGGCCAGATACTGCGCCGTCCAGCTGGATAGTGCCTGGGCCTGGGCTACAACGCCGCTCTTCCCGTCAACAACCTGCCGGGCCTGAGCAATGATGGCCGGGCTGGCGGCCTCGATCCCCTCCAACGAGGCCAGATAGCTGCTTTCAAGCGGAGCACCCGGACCGATCTCCTCAGGCCGCAGCACGCCGGTCCTGATCACCAGCCGCTCGCCGTTCCGCTCGCTCCCCTGCCAGCCATCGGCCAGCAGGGGCAGCTGTAGGCCGTAGCCGTCGATGGCCACCGCCAGACCGGTCAGACGCGTCATCTCTATCTTGAGTCCCGGCTCGGCCCGCACTTGACTAAGGTCGTAGATCAGGTCCTTTTGGGAGAGGGCCATGCCACTGACCACCGCTGCCAGCCGCTCAGGCTGTTCGGCCCGGGTCAGCACCAGCCCGTCTCGCACCGATTCCAGCAGCGTATTGCCGTGGCTGTCGACCCAGATTTCGTTCTCCACAAAGGGATACAGGTCGTTGCGCAGCTTGATGGCCGGCTGGCCGTCGGGGGTGGCCTGCTCTCCCTCCACCGTGATACTGACCGGCTTGATCTTGATCTCTTCTGGATCAAAGACCTGCACCCGGTAGACCGTACCGGCCAGCGGCCCCTTCAGCAGCGGATAAAGGTTCAGGAGCGGACCGGCCAGCAGCTGCCCCTTGAACTTGAGCAGCCGCTTGCTGGCCTTGCCCTGCACCACCTGCCGCAGCAGCAGTCCGTCGGTCACCACCTTGCCGGTCAGCCGCGTGTGCCGGCCGTTGATGGTCTGCTCCACCTCGATGGTTTGCAGTGCTAACCCTGCACTCAGCCGATAGACCTCACGGGAGCTGGCCTCTTTGCTGAAGCCCATCACCCGCATCCGCACGCTGCCGCTGCCCTCGATCTGAAAACCGCCCTCCGGCAGGGCCGTTACCTGTTGCCGATAAAAACCAACCTGCTCATCGGCCATCAGGATGGCGAACCAGCGCTCTCCCAGCGGCGGAGCAGCCAGCAGCGGTGTGGCACCGGCCGGTTGCAACGGCTGCAGACACAAAAAAGCGGCGGTCAGGACCGCCGCCACAATACGCGACACAACACCACTCACTGCCATAGCTTTGCTTCCTGTTCTCCTGGTCCCGTTCAGGTCATGCTGGCCGGGTCGCTGACCACCACCTGGTTGCGGCCCCGGGCCTTGGCCTGGTACAGCGCCTCATCGGCGGAACGCAGCAGGCCGTCGATATCTTCATAGTGCGGCGAAGGATAGACCGCCACCCCCAGACTGGCGGTGATCCGCTCAACGGCCATCGGACCGGCCAGGTGCATGCCCTGGATCGAGAGCCTGATCCGGTCCGCCACCATGTAGGCCTCTTTCAAGGCGGTGTCCGGCAGGATCGCCACGAACTCCTCACCACCGTAGCGGGCCGCCACGTCGTAGTTGCGCAGTTCCTTCTGCATCTGCAGCGCCACCTTCTGCAACACCACATCGCCCTGCATATGGCCGTGGGTGTCGTTGATCCGTTTGAAATGGTCCAGATCGATCATGACCAGAGAGACCATGCCATCCTTGCGGCGGGCCCGCTGCAACTCCTTGTCCAGGGCCTCGATCAGGAAACGCCGGTTAAAGAGGCCGGTCAGGTGGTCGGTGTTGGACAGTTCCAGCAACAGTTCGTTGGTCCGCTTCAGGTCGTCCTGCAGGTGCTTGATCTTGAGGTGGACCTTCATGCGGGCCACCAGCTCCTCGGGATCGAACGGTTTGGTCAGAAAATCGCAGGCCCCCTGGTCCAGTCCCTTGATCTTCAGCTCGCGGTCCTCATTGCCGGTCAGGATGATCACCGGGGTGTCCGACACCTCGGGCCGGGTCTTGAGCATGCCCAGGAACTTGAAGCCGTCCATGCGCGGCATCTCCAGGTCGCAGAGGATGATGTCCACCGGCGAGGCCATCAGCTTCTTGAAGCCCTCCAGACCATCTTCGGCCTGGTAAAAACGGGCAAACAGATCCAACGGTTCCAGGGTCTTGACAATCTTGTCCCGCACCGCCTCAGAGTCATCGATGATCAGCACGCTATCGGCCATGGTACTCCCGCTCCCGGAATAGAAGTTACAGGCGAGGTTCCTGCATCAGGCGTTTCATCTCGGCAATGGTGGCGGCGTAGTCGGAACTGCCGAAGACGGCCGAGCCTGCCACCAGCACGTCGGCCCCGGCATGGGCGATCCGGGCGATGTTGGCCGGTTTGACACCGCCATCCACCTCCAGTTCAGCCTCGCAACCACGGCTGTCCAGCATCTTGCGCAGTTCGTGAATCTTGGTGAGCCCCGATTCGATGAACGACTGGCCGCCGAAGCCGGGGTTGACGGTCATCAACAGCACCAGGTCCAGTTCTTCCAGCACGTAGTTCAGCGCACAAAGCGGTGTGGCTGGATTGAGCGAGACCCCGGCCCGTTTGCCCAGCCCCTTGATCTGTTGCACCACCCGGTGCAGGTGGCGGCAGGCCTCGGCATGCACCACAATGATGTCGGCCCCGGCCCGGGCAAACTCCTCCACGTAACGCTCCGGCTCCTCGATCATCAGGTGCACATCCAGCGGCAGGCTGGTCACCCGGCGGGCGGCCTCCACCACCAGGGGACCGATGGTAATGTTGGGCACAAAGCGGCCATCCATCACGTCGACGTGGATATAATCGGCCCCGGCTGCCTCAACGGCCCGGATTTCATCGCCCAGACGGGCAAAATCGGCAGACAGGATGGAAGGTGCGATCTTTTTCATGCAGTAATCCTCTTCAGGCGGGCGCTAAAAAAACCGTCACAGCCCTGACGGTGAGGCCAGGTCCGCAGGTGGCCGGCCGGGGTGAACAGCTCACCCCAGGCGGGCAGCACCTGAGCGCCATTTTCTACCACAAACTGCCGATGACGGGAAAGAAATTCCTCCACCACCGCCTCATCCTCCTGCGGTGATGTGGAGCAGGTGGCGTAGACCAGCAGGCCGCCGGGACGCACCAGCGGGGCCACCTGCTGCAGCAACTGGCGCTGCCGCTGGGCAAACCGTTCAAAATCGGCCGGCTGCAGACGCCACTTGGCCTCCGGGTTACGCCGGATCACTCCCAGACCGGAACAGGGGGCATCCAGCAGAATCCGGTCAAACTGCCGCCCCTGTTGATAGGCCGGCTGCAGGGCATCGGCCACCTCGACCTGCAGGCACGCGATCCCCAGCCGAGCGGCATTCTGTTCGATCTTGCGCACCTTGCGCTGGTTGAGATCGGTGGCCACAAGCCTCCCCTGATCGTGCATCAGTTGGGCCAGATGGGTGGCCTTGCCCCCCGGTGCGGCACAGACATCCAGCACCGTTTCGCCCGGCTGCGGGTCCAGCAGATGGGCCACCAGCTGGGAGGCCTCGTCCTGCACCGCGAACAGCCCCTCGCCAAAGCCGGGCAGATCGGGGACAAAACAGCGCTCCAGCAGCTGCACCCCCTCCGGGGCATAGCGACAGGGCTGGGCAGCGATCCCCTGGGCCGCCAGCAGCGCCAGCAGTTCCTGGCGCGTGGTACGCAGGGTGTTGGTGCGCAGGGTCAGCAGGGGCGGCTCCAGGCTGGCAACGGCCAAGCCGGTCGCCTCGGGCAACGGAAACTGCTCCAACCACTGGGCGGCCAGCCAGTCGGGCAGCGAATAGGCGGCCGCCAGCCAGCCGACCGGATCAAGGGCCTGATCCGGTAGCGTCAGACTTGCACTACGCCGTTGGGCGGCCCGTAGTACGCCGTTCACCAGACCGCTGGCCTTGGGACACAAGCGCTTGGCCAGTTCGACGCTTTCATGCACCGCTGCATGGGACGGCACCCGGTCAAGGTAGCGCAGTTGATACAGCCCCAGCCGAAGCAGGAGCAACACCGGCAGCTGCAGCTTGGCCAACGGTTGATCCACCAGTTGGGCCAGATAATGGTCCAGGGTGGCCTGTTGTCGCAGCACACCGAATACCAGCTCGCTGAACAGCCCCCGGTCCGGTCCGGCCAACTGGCCACGGGACAGCTGCTGGTCAATCAGATCGTCGGCATGCAGATCGCTGCCGGACAGACGCTCAAGCGCCAGATAGGCGGCATGGCGGGGTGAACTGCTGGTGACAGGGGCGGAAGTTTGCATAGGGGCTAACCATAGACCTGAACGGACAGCTTGGCAATATGCTCGCACGATAGTGGGCATTCAAGAGTCAAAACGGATACCCCAGCCCGACATACACCGCCGGTCCCTCCTTGCCAAAGCCCACATCAACCCGGCCAACGATATTGGGCCTGACCGTGGCTCGAAAACCGATGCCGGGGTTGAACTCGAAATTACTCCAGGCCAGCGTGCCCAGATTCTCCATCACCGCCCCCAGATCCATGAAGGGGGCCACCTCCCAGTCGGCGGTCACGTCGAATACTTCCCAGCGAAACAGGCGGATCCGCTCCTCCAGGTTCAAGAGCAGGAAGCTGTTGTCGATGAAACGGTTGCGGCCGTAGCCGCGCAGCGTGTTCTCGCCTCCCAGGATACTCTGTTCCAGAAAGGGCACCTTGTCGGCGGTGGAGTCCCCCAGGGTCTGGTTGTACATGGTCCTGAACACGGTGGTGAACCGCTTCTCATCGTCGTGGGGCACGTAGCCCTTCAGCTCCAGCTCGTAGTGGCGGTAATTGGCAGCGCCGCCTAAGGCCTTGATGGTCGGCTCAAAGGTGAAGCGGGCATAGCCGCCATAGGTGGGCAGGGTTTTGGTGTCATAGGTGCTGTAGATCAGCGAGATGCGCGGGGCATGGGTGGTGAAACCCCGCACGCCGGGCACCCCGGCGGCAGTGAAGCGATCGGTAATGAACGGCAGCCCATCCACCGCGCCATGCTTGATGGACACGTCGCGAAAACGATGGCCCAGTTCCAGGTAATAGCGTCGGCCCAGAAACCAGGTGGCCGACAGGTTGTAGGTCAGCTCGCGGTTGGTGTAGTTGGTCTCCAGCTCCTCCGGTGTGCGGGCATTAAAGCCGAAAAAGCGCGACGAGCCATCGGCAAACCAGCCTGCAAAGGCATTCAGCTCCAGGTTGCCGTTTTGGAGGCCGTTGTCGCTGTATTTAACCTCGTAATCAAAGTTGGTCTCTTGGGAACGGGACAGGTTGAACTCGACGGTGCGCCGTCGGCTGGGGTTGATGGCGCCGTACAAAGTGCCGGTCAGGCCGAAGTTCCGATTGTAGTTCAGTTGCGGTGCCAACAGCGAGTAGACCTCATCGTCTAGGTTATGGATCAGAAAGGCGGACAGGGCGCCGGAGGTGATCCCTTCGTTGGGGCTGTTGGCGATTATCGGCAGCGGGATCGAGACCACCTTGACCTGATCGCCGCAGGACTCGTCCGTAATCAGCGGCAGATCCTGACGGGGGATGAAGCTGGTGCAGGCGCTCAGGCCCAGCGTGGCGCAGAGCAGCAGCAGGCGCGCCAGTCTGCGCGCTATGTCGGTTGAAAATCGCATAAGCAGCTTTTCTACCGCGCTTTTTCAGGTGGTGTCAACCTCTCTTGGCGCTGCCTGCTTTTGTTGCTTCCCGGTCTGATACCTGCTACGCTGGTCCCCATTTCCATGCTGCTGTCTGCGGAGCTGCTGCTGCCATGAAACTCAACGCGAAACTGGTCCTGATCATGATGCTGCTGCTTTTGCTGGTCATGCTGGCCCTGTTTTTGCTGAACCAGCATTCGCAGAACGCCCTTGTGGAGGAGATTCAGGACAGCTCACAGGAGATATCCAAGGCGGTGCAGCTCAGTATCGCCGACCTGACCTCAGAAGCAGAACATTCCCGCCTGATGGAATACCTCCAGGATGCCCGTCACAAGGGCATCAACGAAATCAATATCATCGATATCGACGGCGAGATCATCGATTCCTCCAACCCTGAAAAGATCGGCAAAAAGCGGGATCTCAAAAAACTTGAAACGGGGATGAAAAAACCGTCGCCCGCCGAGCGGCGCGGATCGATTTTGACCCAAAAACCCTACGAAGTGGTAGTGCCGGTGATTATCGGCGATGAGCACTGGGGCTATGTCCAGATCAACATGCTGCTGGACAACATTCGCGATATCCAACGGGCCAACTTCATCAAACGTCTGGTGGCCACCTGTCTGGTGTTCGCGGTGGGGATCGCCGTTACCATCTATCTGGCGCGACGCTACACCGAGCCGATTCAACGACTGGTGCAGGATTTCAAAAAGGTGTCGGCCGGCGACCTGTCGGTAACGCTGCCTGTGGAAAGTAACGACGAGATCGGCGAGCTGGCCCAGGGTTTCAACGAGATGGTGGAGAAGCTGCGGGAGCGGGAGACGTTGGAAAAACGGCTCTACGAGGCGGAGCACCTGTCACGGGTGGGGCAGCTGGCCTCAGGTATCGCCCATGAGATTCGTAACCCGCTGAACTATATCAGTCTGGCCATCGATCACCTGCGCAACGAGGTGGTGGAACAGTGCCCCGAGCGTGCCGGCGCGGTAACGGTCCTTGCCGACAAGATCCGCGACGAGGTGCGGCGGGCCAACTACATGGTGGTTAATTTCATGAACTACGGCCGCCCCTTAAAGCTGCGCAAGGCGCTGGTCAACTATGGCGAACTGCTGGAACGGATCCTGTCGGTGCTGGGTGACAGGCTGGCTGAACAGCGTGTGACCGTCGTACAGCAGCTGGCCGATGACCTGCCCCTACTGTACCTGGATGGCGAGCTGCTGCGCAACTGCATCACCAATTTCATCACCAACGCTGCCCAGGCCATGCCCGAGGGGGGCAGCATCACCCTGGGGGCCGAGCTTGACGGTGAACCGGGTTGGGTGCGGTTGAGCTTCGGCGATCAGGGCTGCGGCATAGCCCCCGAGGATCTGGACAAGATATTCCAACCCTACGTTACCTCCAAGGAGGTGGGTATCGGCCTGGGACTGGCCATCACCGAGCGGATTATCAAGGAACATGGCGGCGAAATTTTGGTTGCCAGCAGACCCGGCCAGGGGACCATCTTCACGGTGCGCCTGCCGATGGAGGAAGAAGCGGCATGAGCGGCAGCATACTGGTCGTCGATGACGAAAAGGGCCAGCGCGAGATCCTGGCCATGATCCTGAAAGGCTCAGGCTACGACATCTGCGAGGCCTCCGGCGCCCGCGAGGCGCTGGCGCTGCTGGCCAAGCGGGAATTCGACCTGATCCTGACCGACCTCAAGATGCAGGGACAGTCCGGCCTGGAACTGCTTGAGCAGATCATGGCCGACGACCCCCAACAGTGCGTGATCCTGATGACCGCCCACGGCTCCATCGATTCGGCGGTGGAGGCCATGAAGCGGGGGGCCTTCGACTACCTGGAAAAGCCGCTGGAGCGGGAAAACCTGCTGCTGACCCTGCAACGGGCCTTTGAGCGGATCTCGCTGGTGCGGGAAAATCGGGTGCTGCAGAAGCGGGTGGCCGAAATCCAGCGTATCCCCTCCATCATCGGTGAACATTCCTCAATGAAAGAGGTCTTCCGGATCGTTGCCAAGATCGCCCCCACCAGCTCCACCGTGTTGATCTATGGCGAATCCGGCACCGGCAAAGAGTTGGTGGCCCGGGCCATCCATGACGGCTCGCCCCGCAAGGCCCAGCCGTTCATGGCCATCAACTGCGCCGCTATCCCCGAGACCCTGATTGAGAGCGAACTGTTCGGCCACGAAAAAGGCAGCTTCACCGGCGCCAACGCGCGGGAGATCGGCATCCTCGAGGCAGCCAACGGCGGCACCGTCTTTCTGGACGAGATCGGCGAGATGAACGTGGCCATGCAGGCAAAACTGCTGCGGGCGATCCAGGAAAAGGAGGTACGCCGGGTGGGGGGCAAGGTCAACCTGCCGCTGGATGTGCGGATCATCTCCGCCACCAACCGCGACCTGGAACAGGAGATCAAGAAAGGCGCCTTCCGGGAGGATCTCTACTATCGCCTGAATGTGATCCGGATCGACCTGCCGCCCCTACGTGAGCGGGGCAGCGACATAGCCACTCTGGCAGATTTTTTCATTAAGAAATACAGCGCTGCCTCCGGCATCGCCATCGAAGGCATCGCCAAACCGGCCCTCAAGCTGCTGCTCAATTACACCTGGCCCGGTAACGTGCGCCAGCTGGAGTCGGTAATCGAACGGGCGGTGCTGATGGCCGAGGGCAGCATCATCCAGCCTGAAGATCTGCCAGCCGAGATCGGCAGCCTGGCAGCGCAGGGCGGGGTGGTACCGTTTGAGCTGCCGCCAGAGGGGATCAACTTCGAGGAGATGGAAAAAGCGCTGATCATCAAGGCCATGGAACGGGCCGACTGGGTGATCGGCAAGGCCGCTCCGATCCTGGGGCTCAGCTACAAAACCCTGCAATATCGGTTGGAGAAGCATGGCATTGAAAAACCGGAGAGAAAAGGACGGTAGCCGGTTGAATTTCAACCATGGATTGGTTAAAATGTAGCCATGTACAAAAGAAATATAACATCCAAAATCGTTGAAGCCCTTGCCGATACTCCTGTAGTAATGATTAACGGAGCCCGGCAGACCGGCAAGAGTACCTTGGCGAAATCATTGATAAGCCACAATCGTCTGGGGCGCTACATCACGCTAGACGATGCAACGGCGCTTGCCGCGGCGCAGCACGATCCAGCCGGTTTTATTTCCGGCTTGGGCGAGTCGACAGTTATCGATGAGATTCAGCGTGCGCCGGAGCTTTTCCTGGCCATAAAGGCTGCTGTAGATAGTAATCGTGTGCCGGGGCGCTACCTGCTCACCGGCTCGGCAAACGTCTTGCTGCTGCCTCGACTTTCTGAATCGTTAGCCGGCAGAATGGAGATTTTTACCTTATGGCCACTGTCCCAAGGAGAATTCAGCGGAATCAGAGAACGGTTCGTTGATGCGGTTTTTTCCGAAAAACTGCCTGCGGTGGTCGTTGTCCCCGCTGCTCCTGAAAAACCCCTTCTCGAAAGGGCGCTCACAGGAGGTTACCCTGAAGCGGCTGCAAGAATATCTGATGCAAGACGTCGGGCCTGGTTCGGTTCGTACATCACCACTATTTTGCAGCGTGATGTGCGAGATATTGCAAACATTGATGGCCTTACGGCTATGCCGCGCCTCCTTGCAACGCTTGCAACAAGATCGCCCTCATTGCTTAACTATGCAGAGTTTTCCCGAACTACAGGTATTCCTCAAAGTACCTTGAAGCGATACATGGCGCTTTTTGAGACCATTTTTCTGCTTGATCATCTCCCGGCCTGGCATTCGAACCTAGGGAAAAGGCTGGTTAAAACATCCAGGCTGATCATGAATGATACAGGCTTGCTTGCATCCTTGCTTGCGGTTGATACAGACAGGCTGGAAGACACGCCCCTGTGCGGTGCTATTGTTGAGAACTTTGTTCTAGCGGAACTGAAAAAACAGATATCCTGGAGTGATACACAACCTACAATGCTGCATTACCGCACGCAAACCGGACACGAGGTTGATGTCGTGCTTGAAGACAGAGCAGGTCGGATTGTGGGAATTGAGATAAAATCAGCCAAGAGTGTTGGAGGGCAGGATTTTCGTGGACTTCAATCGCTTGCAGAGGCGGCAGGAAAACGTTTTGTCCGGGGTATGGTGCTGTATGGCGGCAAAGAGGCGGTAGCGTTTGGTGCGAACCTGCATGCCCTGCCAATAGATTCACTGTGGAACGAAAGTTTTTCGTGACGTACAGCACCGGGCACCAGAAGCCATTGTGGCCTGTATCGCACTAAGATCGACAAACATTGAAGGGAAATTGGAAAATGACCACTGTTTTCCGGTTTCCGGAAAGAAGGGGTGGTAGCATGGGTAA
>NZ_JAVEPN010000018.1:0-48002 GCF_034008105.1 Trichlorobacter sp. | reverse complement strand
CTGCGAGATTGTAGAAACAGGGAATGAAAGCTGGAGAATCAAAACCAGAAATTCACACAAAAACTAACCGCTGGGGTGGGTCAATTTTGGACGCCGATGGTGGGTCAATTTTCAATGCCGATTGACATTGAATGGCTTTCTGTGACAAGGGGCCTGATAAAAGGTCCACCCACTGGTAAAAGGCTTTCATCACATACAGCATATTCCCTGTTTCTTCGTATTGGCGCCGTGCATCATCTGATATTCTTTTGAATATCTTCAGATCCTCTTGTTGGTCGATGCTTGAGGCGGTAATAATTGAAGGATTGGGATATTTGCCCTCTCGGTTTGACTGCTTGGTCTCCGGATGTTTTATTTCAATCGGATTGCGACGATTTGCATATTTGGTGTTTTGGGCTGTTGGCTTTCTGTGGGGCTCTGCTGGCTCATCTTCGAGTGCTGGGATACAGGCAAGGATGTCTTGGGCTGTAATCTGCTTTTTCTGATTGAATAAATGTTCAAGCCTGGCGTATCTCGCCCTTATCCCGGATCGTACAAGTTCTGAATGGAGGTCGTTTAATTTAAGTCCCCGCTCAAGCAATTCATTGATAACAGGTACAGTCATGTCTGTTATTTCATGCTCATCCATTTACGCCGCCTTGTGGAGGGGTATTACCTTTGCCCCGCTCTTTAGCCCATCCAAATAGTCGGTCCACTTCTGCATCATTCTGCGACGTTCGGCAACGAACGTGGTCCGGTTATAGGCGCGACCGTTTGCGTCTTTCACCGCATGGGCCAGTTGATGCTCGATGATGTCGGGCCGAAAGCCGAGCACCTCATCAAGGATAGTGCGGGCCGTTGCCCGAAAACCGTGACCGGTCATCTCACTGCCGGTGTATCCCAGTCGCCTCAGGGCGGCAGTGATGGCATTTTCGCTCATGGCACGCAGCGGCGTGCGGTGGCAGGGGAATACGTATTTACTGTGGCCGGTCAGGAGTTTTAGCTCGCACAGTATTTCAACTGCCTGGGTCGAGAGGGGGACGAGATGGTACTGACCCTTGCGGTCCAGCTTGGTCTGGGTCTTGAGCTTCATGCGTTCGACCGGGATGTTCCATTCGGCTTCATCAAGATTTAACTCCTCCCATTCCATGCCCCGTAGTTCGCCAGGCCGTACGAATAACATGGGCGCAAGCTTGCAGAGCGCACTTCACCACAAAACTTCCCTGGAAGCCGTCTATGGCTCTCAGGAGTGGGCCAACATCCTTGGGGTCGGTCAGAGCGCCGAAGTGCTTGGTGCTTGCAGGCGGTAGTGCTCCCCGTAAATCAGCTGTGCAGTCGCGATCTGCTCGTCGGCCGTGGGCTATGGCATATCGCAGCACTTGGCTGATAATAATTTTTACGCGGTGGGCCGTTTCGAGGATGCCTCGTGACTCTATCTTCTTCAGGACCTGCAGCACATCAGGCGCCTTGATGTCTTCGATCGGCATAGCTCCCAGGTAGGGGAAAATTTCACGTTCTAAACGGCGCAGGATGTTTGTGGCGTGTCCCTCCGTCCACTGGGTTTGGTAGGCACCGTACCATTCACGGGCGATTACCTCGAAGCTGTTGGCAGCGCGATCCTCAGCGGCTTGCTTCTTGGCCCGTTTGGCGACCATCGGGTCTACGTCGTTCGCTAATAATTTTTTGGTTTCGTCTCTGCGGCGTCTGGCGTCGGCCAGTGAGAGGGCAGGGTATGATCCGAAGGAGGCGGTCTTGCGTTTACCGTTAATACGGTAGTCCAGTCGCCATAATTTTCCGCCGGTAGGCGTGACGAGCAAATAGAGCCCTTGGCCGTCTGAGAGCTTGTATTCGCTGGTTTTAGGCTTTGCCTTGCTTACCTGGAGGTCAGTGAGTGGCAGAATCCGCTTTGGCATTGTGTTTACCCCCTTTTTGACGGTATCCATCTCGGGGTGACGGTATTTTGCAGTTATAAATACCGTCAAAAAATCTGGATTCAAGCATACCAAGTCGGACTGTGGTGGACAAGATAAAAGAAAAAGCCCTTGAATTTTCAAGGGCTTTTATCTTAATCCGGACGTTGCCGGATTTGTTCTTGGTGGCTGCTCAGGGACTCGAACCCCGGACCTCACGCGTATGAAGCGTATGCTCTAACCAGCTGAGCTAAGCAGCCAAATGAGTTTTTTTGTATAGCTGATTGTGATGCTGGCTGTCAAGGCTAAATCATGGTGGTGGGATGTTGTAGACGTGTAGACAGAAGTACGCAGCTGGAGACAAAATGATACAAAAGCTATGGGTCGTTTTGGAGTGCGTGTGTAAATTTGAAATAGCTAATCTGGTAATGGTTCGAAATTGCACTGGTTTGTTGGGGAGGGGGTGGTGCGGCAGCTATGGCACACATGTTGCTCAAAAGGGACGGATTTGTAACGTGTTTGTGCTTTATCGCTAAAGGAGGAAAGAATGGGTATTTCCAGACGTCAGTTTCTGCAGGGCGGGGTGCTGGCAGCAGCCGGTACGGCCCTGGCAGGCAAAGGGGAGGCCAGTGTCGATTCCCCTGAGCTGAGAACCAAGGGGGCCACGACCTCCACCACCATCTGCCCGTATTGTGCTGTGGGCTGTGGCCTGGTGGTCAGCACCAAGAACGGCAAGGTGATCAACATCGAGGGCGACCCCAAGCACCCGATCAACCAGGGTTCGCTCTGCTCTAAGGGCAGCTCGATGTTTCAGGTGGCGGTGAACGACCGCCGGCTGCAGAAGGTGATGTACCGCGCCCCTGGCTCCGCCACGTTTGAGGAGAAGAGCTGGGACTGGGCCCTGGATCGGATCAGCCAGCTGATGAAGGAGACCCGCGATAAGACCTTTAAGCATACCGAGCTGAACAAGAAGGACAACAAGCAGTACGTGGTGAACCGCACCGACGGCATGGCCTTTTTTGGCGGGGCCGGCCTGGATAATGAAGAGTGCTACCTGTGGTCCAAGTTTGCCAGGGCCATGGGAGTTGGGCAGCTGGAGCACCAGGCCCGACTTTGACACTCCGCTACAGTCGCCGGTCTGGCGGCTTCTTTCGGTCGTGGTGCCATGACCAACCATTGGAATGATCTGCAGAACAGTGATTGCATCTTTATTATCGGCTGCAACCCGGCCGAGAACCATCCGATCTCCTTCAAGTGGATCGAGAAGGCGGTGGACAACGGCGCCAAGCTGGTGGTGGTGGACCCGCGCTATACCCGTTCGGCCTCCAAGGCCGACATCTACGCCCAGATCCGTCCCGGCACCGATATCGCCTTCCTGGGCGGTCTGATCAACTACGCCCTCAAGAATAACCTTGCGCACCTGGAGTACGTGCGGGATTACACCAACGCCTCGTTCATCATTAATGACACGTATGGCTTTGAGGAGGGGCTGTTCTGCTCCTTTGACGACCAGGAGAAGACGTACGACAACAAGGCCTGGGCCTATGAGCTGGACGGCTCCGGCAACCCCAAGCGGGACCGCAGCCTGAAGGACCCGCGCTGCGTCTACCAGCTGCTGAAGAAGCACTACTCCCGCTACGACCTGGATACGGTCTGCTCGATCACCGGCACCAAGCGGGGCGATTACCTGGCGGTGGCCGACGCCTTCTGTAACACCGGCCGGGCCGATAAGGCCGGCACCATCCTGTACGCCATGGGGATCACCCAATCAACCCACGGCACCCAGAACGTGCGGGCGGTGGCCATGCTGCAACTGCTGCTGGGCAACGTGGGCATCGCCGGCGGCGGGGTCAATGCCCTGCGGGGTGAGTCCAACGTGCAGGGCTCCACCGACTACGGTCTGCTGTTCCACGTGCTGCCCGGCTACCTCAAGTCGCCGGAGATCGATAACGTGAGCCTTACGGCCTATAACGAGAAGTGGACCCCCACCACCAAGGACAGCCGCAGCGCCAACTGGTGGGGCAACACGCCCAAGTACGTCACCAGCCTGCTCAAGGCCTGGTACGGCGACAACGCCACTGCGGAAAACGACTTCTGCTACGACTACCTGCCCAAGCGCTCCGGTAACTACTCCTATTCCAAGATCATCGAAAAGATGGGTAAGGGTGAGCTGGAAGGGCTGGTCTGCATGGGGATGAACCCGGCCGTGGGCGGTCCCGATTCCGGCAGCGCCCGCGAGGCGCTGGGCAAGTTGAAGTGGCTGGTGACGGTGGACCTGTGGGAGACCGAGACCTCGATCTTCTGGAAGCGCCCCGGTGTCGATCCCACGAAGATCCAGACCGAGGTCTTCATGCTGCCGGCCGCCTCCTCCATCGAGAAGGAGGGGTCCATCTCCAACTCGGGGCGCTGGGCCCAGTGGCGCTACAAGGCGGTGGAGCCGGTGGGCAAGGCCCAGAGCGACCTGTGGATCATCGATCAGTTCTACAAGCGGGTAACCGCGCTGTACCAAAAGGGCGGCACCTTCCCCGAGCCGCTCACCAAGCTGGCCTGGAACTACGGCAACGGCCATGAGCCGGATGTGCACCTGGTGGCCAAGGAGATCAACGGCTACTTCACCAAAGATGTGACCGTAACCGAAAAGGGCACGACCCTGGTCTTTAAAAAGGGCGACCAGGTGCCGGCCTTCAAGTATCTGGCCGCCGATGGTTCTACCCTGTCGGGCTGCTGGCTGTATTGCGGCTCCTACACCAATGACGGCAACCAGATGGCCCGCCGCGACGACAGCGATCCGACCGGCCTGGGGATGTATCCTAAGTGGTCCTGGTGTTGGCCGGTCAACCGCCGCATCCTTTACAACCGCGCCTCGGTCACCCCGCAGGGGATGCCCTTTAACCCCAAGCGGACCGTGATCGCCTGGGACGGAGCGGCGAAGAAGTGGCAGGGTGACGTGCCGGATGGGCCCTGGCCGCCGATGGCCGACGACAAGGAGGGCAAATACCCCTTCATCATGCTGCCGGAGGGCCATGGCCGCCTGTACGGTCTGGATCTGAAGGATGGCCCGTTCCCCGAGCATTACGAGCCGGTGGAGAGCCCGGCCAAAAACCTGTTGTCTGCGGTACAGAACAACCCGGTGGTCAAGCTGCCCAAGAACGTCAGCTCCAACCTGGAGCAGTACCCCTACATCGGCACTACCTACCGGATGACCGAACACTGGCAGACCGGCGGCATGACCCGCAACCTGCCCTGGCTGGTGGAACTGGTGCCAGACATGTTCGTGGAGATGAGCGAATCCCTGGCCAAGCTTAAGGGGATCAAGCGGGGCGACAAGGTGACCGTGACCACCGAGCGCGGCTCGATTGAGGCGGTGGCGTTGATCACCTCCCGTCTCAAGCCGTTCAATGTGGGCGGTCAAAAGGTGGAGCAACTCGGCATGCCGTGGCACTTCGGCTACGCCGGCCTGTCCACCGGCGACAGCGGCAACATGCTGACCCCGGCCGTGGGATGCGCCAACACCAATATCCCGGAGTTCAAGGCGTTTCTCTGCAATATCGAGAAGGGGGGACGTAAGGGATGAGCGTAAAAACCATCGACTACAGCAAGAACAAGGCGTTTTTGATCGATACCACCAAGTGCACCGGCTGCCGCGGCTGCCAGGTGGCCTGCAAGCAGTGGAACCAGCTGAAGGCCGAGGAGACCACCTTCTTCAGCGGCGAAGGCTACCAGAACCCGCCGGCCATGTCGGAATACACCTTCACCCGGATCAAGTTCCGTGACTACCAGAAGGATGGTCAGAACGAGTTCGCCTTCTATAAAGAGATGTGCATGCACTGCAACGACCCGGCTTGTGCCTCGGTCTGCCCGGTGGGGGCCTTCAAGAAGACCAAGGAAGGCCCGGTGATCTACGATGCCGGCCGCTGCATCGGCTGTCGTTTCTGTATGATCGCCTGCCCCTTCGGCATCCCCAAGTACGAGTGGAGCAAGGCCTTTCCGCTGGTGCGCAAGTGCACCGGCTGCTACAGCCGGATCAAGGAAGGGCTGGAGCCGGCCTGCGTGACCGCCTGTCCGACCGCCATCAGCTACGGCAGTCACGATGCGATGCTGAAAGAGGCAGAACGGCGGATGAAGGAGAAGCCGGAGCGCTACTACAAGAAGATCTACGGCAAGGAAGAGGCCGGCGGCACCAGTATCTTCTATCTGACTCACCAGCCGCTGGATGAGCTGGGCTTCAAGCCGGTCACCAGCCGGGCCTTGCCCTCCTATACCTGGGAAGCCCTGCGGCTGGTGCCGGGCATCTTCCTGACCGTGGGCGGTACCCTGTCGGCCCTGTCCTGGTTTAACCATCGCAAGGAACGGGTGCGGCGCGAGGAGGAACAGCGCCAGCAGAACGCCGACCAGCAGCCCACGGAAGGAGATCAGCAATGACCGCCGCACGCCTGATTATCGATGAAGTCAAAGGCTATCACCGTTTTTTGAAGTTCATGATCGTCCTGGTGGCGCTGGGGGCCGCGGCTTCGCTGCTCCGTTTCGTGTTCGGCCTGGGGGCCACCACCAACCTGAACGACACCTATCCCTGGGGCCTGTGGATCTCCTTTGACGTGGTGACCTCAGTGCCGCTGGCGGCCGGCGCCTTCACCCTGGGGGCGATCGTACACTGCTTCCATATCAAGAAGCTGGAACCGCTGGTGCGGCCGGCCATCGTGACCGGCTTCCTGGGGTATTCGCTGGTCTGCGTGGGGCTGCTGCTGGACCTGGGGCAGTTCCACAAGGGCTGGCACGTCCTGGTCTACTGGAACGTGCACTCGCCGATGTTCGAGGTGTCGATGTGCGTGATGGCCTACACCACGGTGCTGTTCTTGGAGTTTTTGTCGCCGGTCTGCGAGAAGTTCGGCTACCGCCTGCCGCTGCGGGTGCTACGCTGGCTGGAGATGCCGTTGGTGATCGCCGCGGCCGCCATCTCCACCCTGCACCAGTCGTCGCTGGGCACCTTCTTCCTGATCGCCGTGGATAAGCTGCATGCACTCTGGTACAACCCGCTGCTGCCGCTGTTGTTCTGGATGTCGGCCATCTTTACCGGCATCTCGATCATCATCATCGAGGCCACCATGGTGCACCGCTACCTGAACCAGCCCGACGAGTCGGAGCTGTTGGAGGTGCTGACCCGCATCCTGCCCTGGGTGCTGGGGGCCTACCTGCTGGTGAAGCTGTACGCCACCATCTTCCTCAGTCACGGCCCGCTGTTCGACCGTCCCTGGCTGCTGATGTTGTTCTTGGCTGAACTGGTGGTGGGGGTGATCATGCCGCTGCTGATGTTCCTCAACAAGGCCAACCGCGAAGACAAGCGGATGCAGCTGCGGGGCGCCACAATGGTGGTCTTCGGGCTGGTGCTGAACCGCTTCAACGTCTCGATGTTCGGCATGATCCAGCCCGATCAGCAGATTTACATCCCCTCGCTGATCGAGTCCCTGGTGACGGTGGGGATTATCGCGGCCCACGTGTTGTTCTTTGTGCTGATCGCCAAGTATTTCCCGATCTTCGAGCACCATCCCGAGACCGTGGATTACACCCTGCCCGACAACTTCCGCAAGCTGGAGGGAGCGCACAAGCCGGCTGCTGTCCAGGCCGAGTAGGCCTGAGCGGCATGCGCTGGACGGCGCAGCGCTGATCTGGCACAATGGCTGCCAGATCACGTAAAGGAGTAGTGTGCGATGAAGATTGCCATCCTGACCTTAAGTGACCGTAGCGCCCGTGGCGAACGGGCTGACGCCAGTGCCCCGGCCCTGGCCGACTGGCTGGCGCAGCGGGGGTACGGCGTCGTTCAGACCGAGATTATTCCCGACGATGCGCCAACCATCGTGGCGAAGCTCACGGAGTGGGCCGACAGCGGTCGCTTTGACCTGATCCTGACTACCGGTGGCACCGGCGTGGCGCCTCGCGATGTGACCCCCGAAGCCACCCTGCAGGTGCTGCAGCGGGTGGTTCCCGGCATTGGCGAAGTGATGCGGGCCAGGTGCCTGCAGAAGACTCCCCATGCCATGCTCTCGCGGGCGGTGGCAGGCATCCGTGGCACTAGCCTGATCATCAACCTGCCCGGCAGCCCCAAGGGGGCAGTGGAGTGTCTGGAGGCGGTCTGGGAGGCAGTGCCTCACGGTGTGGCCAAGATCCAGGGCGACCCATCCGACTGTGTGCCGCTTCCTGCCAAACAAACCGTTCTGCCGGTGCCGGCGGTCTCCTTTGTGGCCAAGTCCGGCACCGGCAAGACCACTCTGCTGGAACAGGTGATTGTGGAACTGAAACAGCGCGGCTGGCGGCTGGGAGTGATCAAACATGACGCCCACCGCTTCGACATCGACCACCCCGGCAAGGACAGCTACCGCCTGACCGCTGCCGGGGCCGATACCATGCTGATCTCCTCCCCAGAAAAACTGGCCGTGGTTAAAAAGCATCAGGCCTCGCCGCCAATCGAGGAGCTGATCGCCACCTACTTTGCTGATGTGGATATCGTGCTGACCGAAGGGTTCAAGCAGAGCGGTCTGCCCAAGATTGAGGTGCATCGCGCCGAGCGCAGCAGCACCCTGTTGTGTCGCGGTGAGCAGCATGACCCGACCTTGCGGGCGGTGGCCAGTGATGAACCGCTTGAGTTGGATGTGCCGGTGTTGAATCTGAATGATCCTGTGGAGGTGGCCAGGTTTGTGGAAGAACGGTTTCTGGGAGGGGCGAAACGGTAAACTGCCCTAGCCTTAACTGCAACGGCCCGTCGAACTTACGGGCCGTTTTTTGTGGGGCAGGCAACAAAAAAAGGACGTCCCGTTGGGAACGTCCTTTGAATGCTTTGGTTGCGGGGAGAGGGCTGAACCTGTGAGCATCGGACTCATACCCCAGCGGTCAGGCTGCCAGCCGCTGTGAACGTTCCTTTTGTATCCGAGAAAATAGAGGGATGGAAGCCAGCACCGTCGCGATTTTTTCTCGCGCTGTTTCCGTGTCGTACGATGCTTGCAGGGCCATCCAAAATTCGGGTGTTGTGCCGAAGAACTGCCCTAAGCGCAGGGCGGTATCCGCAGTAATCGCACGCTTGCCATGCACAATTTCATTGATCCGGCGAGGAGGTACGCTGATCGTCACGGCAAGACGATACTGCGTCACTTCAAGCGGCTCCATAAAATCATACAACAGCACCTCGCCCGGATGTACCGGGGCCAGCCGTGTCCCGTCCGAAACATCGGAAAAATCCATTGTATCCAGTTTGTCGCGCGTAATAGTCATCATCCTTACTCCTAGTGGTAATCCACTATCTGCACATCCTCTGCATCACCATTGTTCCAGGCAAAGCAGATGCGCCATTGATCGTTGATTCGTATACTCCACTGTCCTTTGCGGTCACCTTTCAGGGCTTCCAGTCGATTGCCAGGCGGTATCTTCAACTCATCCAGGAGTCTGGCCGCATCAAGTTGTTTGAGCTTGCGACGAGCTACCTGCTGCATATCCTGCGGCAAGCGACGTACCACATACCCGGCAAAGACGGCAGCGGTTTCCTTGTCAGAAAAGCTCTGGATCATGGTGTAAACATAATGCTTCGCGTTAATAACGTCAAGCGATATGTTTGGGAGGTAGGTTAACAAAAAAAGGACGTCCCGTTGGGAACGTCCTTTGAATGATTTGGTTGCGGGGAGAGGATTTGAACCTCTGACCTTCGGGTTATGAGCCCGACGAGCTACCAGACTGCTCCACCCCGCGTCAATTGGAATACCTCTTATAGCAGGGCATGGTAAGGCGTGTCAACAATTTTATTATTCGTCCTGGTCGGGGACGATCTTGGCCCCCATCATCAGCTGATTGGAGATAGTTGTGGCCGATTCCTTGTCCAGGTGACGGCCGATCCGCACCCGGTACCAGGTCTTGCCCTCCAGGGTGGTTTCGGAAACCTTGGCTGCATAGCCCCTTGACGACAACCGTGACTTAAGCGTTTCGGCATCCTTGCGGTTACTGTAGGAGGCCACCTGAACAAGATAGCCAGTGGGTTTTGGTGCTGGCTTTGCAATCGGTTTTGCAGCGGGCTGTGCAGGCACGTTTTTTGGTGCCTCCACTGGCTGCTGTGGAGCGGATTGCGGTACAGGCGCCGTCACTGGCGGCTGTGGTGCTGGTTTCGGTTTTTCATTGATACCGCTGCCCAGCACGGTGTTCTTCTGGCCCTTGGGCAGGTTATCGAAGAAGGATAAGGGTAGCTCAGGGTGACTTGGGACGGGTGCAGTACCAGGTTGGGCTGCCGGTGCTGCCTCGGACTGCTGTGCTGGCCCGTCAGGTGTTGCGGCTGGCGGGGGCTGCAGACCTCCCTTGGCGCCGGTCTCCAGACTCTGTTGCTCCATGGCAGCCCGAAAGGCCTTTTTGGATGCCTGTTGTGAGAAGTACCAACCGACCCCAAAGCCGGAACCGAATAACAGGCCGCCGCACACGACGAGGGCGATCAGTGTGGCGCTGGAGACACCACTTTTAGGCCGATGCCGCGACGGGTTCGGTACGGTGTAGGATTGTCGGGGTTCGCTGTAGTCGATCCGCATCGGGGTGCCTACATCTTGTCCGGTGCCGAGACACCAAGCAGGGACAGCGCGTTGCGCAGCACCTGTCGGGTGACCGACAGCAGGAAGAGGCGTGCTTCGCTGACCTGGCGGTCATCGGTGACCACCTTGGTCTTGTTGTAGTAGCTGTGGAACTGGCCGGCCAATTCGGTCAGGTAGTAAACGATCCGGTGCGGCTCAAAGTCGCGGGCCGCTTCATCAACTACATCCGGCAGGCTGTCTAAGAGCTTGATCAGTTTCAGCTCTTCCGGCGTCTCCAGGCGGGACAGCAGCAGGTCGGCAGCGGCAGCGTTCGGTACGGCCAGCCCCTTTTCGGCGGCGTTTTCGAAGATGCTGCAGATGCGGGCGTGGGCATACTGGATGTAGTAGACCGGGTTGTCCAGCGACTGCTGCTTGGCCAGGTCGATGTCGAACACCAGTTGTGAATCCGGCTTGCGCATCACGAAGAAGAAGCGGGTGGCGTCGCGGCCCACCTCGTCGATCAGGTCCCGCAGGGTGACGTAACTGCCGGCCCGTTTGGAGATCTTGACCTCTTCGCCGCCGCGCATCACGGTGACCATCTGGTGCAGCACGTATTCAGGCCAGCCCTTGGGGATGCCGACATTCAAGGCCTGCAAACCGGCCCGCACCCGGGTGATGGTGCTGTGATGATCGGCGCCCTGCTCGTTGACCACCCGCACGAAGCCGCGCTGCCACTTGTCCAGGTGGTAGGCCACGTCCGGCACGAAGTAGGTGTAGCCACCGTCGGTCTTACGCATCACCCGGTCTTTATCGTCGCCGAAGTCGGTGGTACGCAGCCAGAGCGCCCCTTCCTGCTCATAGGTATGGCCGTTGGTGATGATGGCCTGCACTGCGGCCTCCACCTTGCCATCGCTGTAGAGGCTGGATTCGAGGAAATAGTTGTCGAAATGGACATCGAAGGCCTTCAGGTCCTGATCCTGTTCGCGGCGCAGGGCCGCCACCGCGAAACGGCGGATGGCGTCCAGGTCTTGCGGGTCGCCGGACGCGGTTACCTGCTGGTCGTCGGCCTGTACCGTCTCTTTGGCCAGGTAGGCGGCGGCCACATCCTTGATGTAGTCGCCCTGGTAGCCATCGGCCGGCCAGCGCGGGTCATCCGGTTCGATCCCCAGGCAACGGGCCTGTACCGAGAGGGCCAGGTTGCTGATCTGGGCGCCGGCGTCGTTGTAGTAGAACTCGCGGGTCACCTGCCAGCCACTGGCTGACAGCAGGCGGCAGAGTACGTCACCAATGGCGGCGCCGCGGCCATGGCCGATATGCAGCGGCCCGGTGGGGTTGGCGCTGACGAACTCCACCTGTGCCTTGCGGCCCTGGCCGCTGAAGGTCTGGCCGTAGCTGCTGCCGGCTTTGCTGATGGCCGGCAGGCAGGCCTGCCAGGCTGACGGGGCGATGAAGAAGTTGATGAAGCCCGGCCCGGCGATCTCGGTACGGGCCACCAAACCTTCCCGGTCTTCCAGGTGAGCAAGCAGCAGTTCAGCCACTTGACGGGGCGCCTTCTTTTCGGCCTTGGCCAGTTGCATGGCCACGTTGCAGGAGAAGTCACCATGCTCTTCATGGGCCGGGGTGCCGATGGTGACGGCGGGCAGGGTTTCGGACAACAGTACAGAGGCCTCGCGGGCCCTTTCCAGTGCCTGTGAGACCAATGTGGCAAGGTTATGACGGATCATTGTTTCTGTGGTTCCTTGGTGGGTTGGTTGGAGCTGGACGGGGGCGTGTCATCCGGATCTTTAATAGAGACATCTCGTGAAAAATCAGGGCAGCGTGCGCCGCCATCGGTAACGCTGAAACGTTTGGCGCAGGTCTCGCGCCAGGCGCAGACGGCGCAACTTTGTCGTGACATAGGGGCTCTTCCTTAGTTCCCGGCCGGCGGGAACTGGTAGATGATCTCGTTGGGCTTGACCAGCCCCAGGTCCTTGCGGGCGATCCGTTCCAGGTAGTAACGGTCGTTGTGCAGCGCGGCAATCTCGGTCCGTAGTTTGTCGTTTTCGGTTTTGAGTTCGGTCACCTTGTCGTCGATCCGCTGCTTTTCCTGACGCATCTCGTAAATCCGCAGCAGGCCCCGTTCGCCAAATACCGTAAAGAACAGGATAAAGGCCAGGCAGGCTGCCGGGATCAGATAGGTGCGTCGTGTGATGCGAATCTTCTGCACAGGTTATCCTCTGCTGCTGCGTGCCGCAAAGTAGTCGGCGGTCCGTTTCAGGCCGGTTGCCAGGGGAACCAGCGGCTGCCAGCCCAGCTGCTCGGCTGCCAGGCTTATATCCGGCCGGCGTTGCTTGGGATCGTCCTGGGGCAGCGGTTTGAAGGCGATCCGCGATGCCGATCCCGTTATACTAACGATTTTTTCAGCAAATTCAAGGATACTGTTCTCCTGCGGGTTGCCCAGGTTAACCGGACCGATAAAGCCCTGCTGGTTCTCCATCATGCGGATCATCCCCTCGATCAGGTCATCCACATAGCAGAAGGAGCGGGTCTGGGAGCCATCGCCAAAGACGGTGATCTCCTGGTTTTTTAAGGCCTGCAGGATGAAATTGGAGACCACCCGGCCGTCGTTCTCGGCCATGCGTGGGCCGTAGGTGTTGAAGATGCGCACGATGCGGATGTCCACCCCGTTCTGGCGGTGGTAGTCCATCATCAGGGTTTCGGCGACTCGCTTGCCCTCGTCGTAACAGCTGCGGATGCCGATCGGGTTGACATGGCCCCAGTAGTCCTCGGTTTGTGGGTGGACCTGGGGGTCGCCGTAGACCTCGGAGGTGGAGGCCTGCAGGATGCGGGCCTTGACCCGTTTGGCCATGCCCAGCATGTTGATGGTGCCCATCACGCTGGTCTTGACGGTCTTGACCGGGTTGTACTGGTAGTGTACCGGCGAGGCCGGGCAGGCCAGGTTATAGATCCGGTCCACTTCCAAGAGGATCGGCTCCACGATGTCGTGCCTGATCAGCTCGAAACGGCGGTTGTCCAGCAGGTGGATGATGTTATCCCTGGAGCCGGTGAAGAAGTTGTCCAGGCAGATCACGTCGTGCCCTTCGTTGATCAATCGCTCGCAGAGGTGGCTACCCAGAAAACCTGCTCCACCAGTGACTAGGATGCGCATCTTATTTGTCTCCGCCGGTAATGCCGCTACCGGCCCTGCCCAGCGGGATGTAACGGATGCCTGCCTCCTGCATCCGGTTGGGCTTGTAGAGGTTGCGGCCATCAACGATCAGCGGCTGACGCAGGGCGCTCTTGATCCGATCGAAATCCGGGTTGCGGTACTCGGACCAGTCGGTGATCACCACCAGGGCGTCGGCATTTTCCAGTATCTCGTACTGGTTGCTGCTGTATTCGATCCGATCGCCGAAGATCTTCTGCGCCTCATGCAGCGCCTCCGGGTCGTGGGCCCGCACCGTGGCACCGGCTGCCAGCAGCCGCTCGATGATGGTGATGGACGGGGCCTCGCGCATGTCGTCGGTGCGGGGCTTGAAGGAAAGGCCCCAGCAGGCGATGGTGCGGCCGGTCAGCGGCTGCTCTTCGTCGGCTGAGCCCAGCACCTTGATCAGCTTGGTGGCCAGCACCTCTTTCTGGCGGTCGTTGACCTCCTCCACCGCCTTTAAGAGCAGGAAGTCGTAATCGCATTCCTCGGCGGTGCGGATCAGCGCCTTGACATCCTTGGGGAAGCAGGAACCGCCGTAGCCGGGGCCGGGGAACAGGAAGTCGTAGCCGATGCGGCTGTCGGAACCGATCCCTTCGCGCACAGCAGCCACATCGGCCCCCATCCGTTCGCACAGGCCGGCGATCTGGTTCATGAAGGAGATGCGGGTCGCCAACATGGCGTTGGCGGCGTATTTGGTCATCTCGGCCGAGCGGATGTCCATCACGATCATCCGGTTCTGCTTGCGCATGAACGGGTCGTAGAGTTCCTTCATGATCTCGGCGGTGCGGACGTTATCGGTGCCGATCACCACCCGGTCCGGTTTCATGAAGTCATCGATGGCGGCCCCTTCTTTGAGGAACTCAGGGTTGGAGACTACGTCGAACTCCAGCGATGAACCGCAGGCGTTCAGTTCTTCCTGTACCGCAGCCCGCACCTTGTCGGCGGTGCCCACCGGTACGGTGGATTTGTCGACGATAATCTTGAAGCCGTTCATATGCTTGCCGATGGTGCGGCCCACGGCCAGCACGTACTGCAGATCGGCGGAGCCGTCTTCGCCGGGCGGGGTGCCGACGGCGATGAACTGGATCAGGGATTGCTCAACGGCCTCAACCACGTCGGTGGTGAAGGACAGCCGGCCTTCGGCCTGGTTGCGCAGGATCAACTCTTTCAGGCCCGGCTCGTAGATCGGGATGATGCCGTTTTTGAGGCCTTCGATCTTCTTCTGATCAACATCAACGGCGATGACGGTGTTGCCGCTCTCAGCAAAACAGGCCGCTGCGACCAATCCGACATACCCGGCGCCAAATACGGAAATCTTCATCTAGACAAGCTCCTTGTTTTTCATGATCAGCGCCTGGGCGTACAGCTCACGGCGTGGCAGGCCGGTGGCAGCAGCTACCAGGGCAGCTGTTTCCTTGACGCTGTGACCTTTGGCCAGGGCTGTCCGCAGCTGTTCCTCAGGGGAAGGCCCCTCCAGCCGCTGGCTGTCTTCATCGGCCGCTGCGATCAGGATCACCAACTCGCCCCGTTCACGGTCTTCCGGCAGCTGCTCCTGCAGCGTGCTGGCTGTACCCTGCAGAAATTCCTCGTGCAGCTTGGTCAGCTCACGCGCCACCACCACCCGGCGTTCGCCCAGCACTGCGGCGATATCGGTCAGCGTGGCCTTTAGCCGGTGCGGCGCCTCATACAGCACCACCGTGCCCTGTGCCGAGGCGAGTGATACCAGAAACGAGCGACGCTTACCTTCTTTATTCGGCGGAAAACCGGCAAAGGTAAAGGCATTTGTCGGCAGACCTGCCGCCGAAAGTGCGGCTATGGCGGCACAGGCGCCGGGGATCGGCACTACGGTGATTCCTGCGGACAGGGCATCCCGCACCAGTTGGTAGCCGGGGTCCGAGATGCAGGGGGTACCGGCGTCCGAAATCAGGGCCACCTGCCTGCCCTCCAGCAGGGTTGCCAGGATCCGTTCACCCTTCAGGGCCTGATTGTGGTCGTAGTAGGAGGTGAGCGGCGTGGTGATGCCGAAGTGGACCAACAGCTTGCGGGAGTGGCGCGTGTCTTCGGCGGCGATCAGGGCCGATTCCTTGAGGATACGCACCGCCCGGAAGGTCATGTCCTCCAGGTTGCCGATCGGCGTGGCCACGATGTACAGGGTGCCTGGCATTACTTGAGCGAGGAGATGTAGCCCCTGATACCGTCCAGGATGCCGTCGGCGGCCAGGTCATGGAAGGCGGGGTCCTGCAGGTGGGCCTCTTCGGCACTGTTGCTGATAAAGGCGGTCTCCACCAGGATGCTGGGCATGGTGGCCCCCACCAGCACATAGAACGGGCCCTGTTTGACCCCTAAGCTTTTGGTGTCGCTGTGCCTGCCCTTGATGGTCTTGTAGAGCGCCTTCTGTACTTCCTCCGCCAGGTGGGCCGAGTCGTTCAGCTTGTAGTTGGCCATCAGATCAAACAGGATCGCCTGCAGGGTGCTGACCTTCTCCAGCGAGGTGCCGTTTTCCTTGGCCGCCAGTTGGGCTACCTTCTCGGTCTTGGCCAGGTTCAGGTAGTAGGTCTCGATGCCGTTGGCATTACGGTTGGGGGCGGCGTTGGCGTGGATTGAGACAAACAGGTCGGCCCCCACCTTGTTGGCGATGGCGGTCCGCTCCTCCAGCGGGATAAAGACGTCTGTCGAGCGGGTCATGACCACATCCAGTCCCAGTTCATGCTGCAGTTTTTCCCGCAGCTTGAGGCCAATGGACAGCACCACCTCTTTTTCCTGCAGGCCCGATTGGCCGACGGCCCCCGGGTCATGACCGCCGTGGCCGGGATCAACCACAATCCGGCGCACCTTGGCGATGGCCGGATGCTGTTTGTGTGCCGACCGCGGCTTGGCAAACTCCTGATGATCGGCTGGTTTCGGCAGCTCGGCCGCTGTGGCCTCGTTAACCAGGTTGGTCAGGCTGTTTTCCAGGCTGCTCAATTCGGTTGGCCGCTCGCCGCGCACGTCGATGATCAGCTTGGACGGGTCGGAAAGCGGGAATATCTTGTAGTCGCGGATCTGGTCGGTGTCCAGCACCACCCGCACCACGCCAGCCCTGAACAGGGCCACCCGCACCCCTTTCAGCAGGCCGTCACCGATGGTGATATCGCGGATAGCGGCCCCCAGCTGGGAGTTCTGGATGTCGATCACGATTCGTCCCGGCTTGCCGGCGCTGCCCTTGTCCAGCTCATAGCTCTTCCACGTTGCGTCGCGATCGAGGCTGACAGCAACCCTGGTGTAATCGGGGGTAGACCAGTGCTTGATATCCAAAACCTGGGCCGGGGGCAGCGTTGGGGCCGGTTCCTGTTTTACAACCGCCGGTCGTGTGGTCTTTTTTGGGTTTTTCTTCTTGCTGGCGGCGTCTGCGGCGGTGACCAGGGCGAGGGTCAGGGTCAGGGTGAACAACAGGTATATGCAGGTGCGCAGGTGTCTCATGCCATCCTTTTTAATTCGTCCAGCAGGTTCAAGGCTTCAAGGGGAGTCATAGCAGAAATATTCAGTTTTTTCAACCGTTCCCGCAGCAGGTCGCCCTGGGGTTCGAACAGGGTATACTGGCGGGACTCCTTCTTGGGCGGGGCGATCCGGCTCTTGGCCAGCCGTGGCGCACCCTGTTCAAACTCGCCTTCCTCCAGGGTTTTCAGCACCTCGCGGGCCCGCTCGATCAGATCCACCGGCATGCCGGCCAGCCGGGCCACCTGGATGCCGTAGGAGTGTGAGGCGGCGCCGGGTACGATGGTGCGCAGGAAGATCACCTGGTCGTTCCACTCCTTGACCGCCACAGTCAGGTTGGTGATCCCTTCGCGGGTAGCGGCCAGGTCGGCCAGCTCGTGGTAGTGGGTGGCAAACAGCGTACGGGCCTTGCAGCGATTAGTGTCGTGCAGGTATTCGGCCACCGCCCAGGCGATGGACAGGCCGTCGAAGGTGGAGGTGCCGCGGCCGATCTCGTCCAGCACCACCAGGCTCTTGGGGGTGGCGCTGCGCAGGATATGGGCGGTCTCCATCATCTCCACCATGAAGGTAGACTGGCCCCGGGCCAGGTTATCGCCGGCCCCCACCCGGGTAAAGATCTGGTCGGCGATGCCGATGGTGGCAGCCGTGGCCGGCACGAAGCAGCCGATCTGGGCCATCAGGGTGATCAGGGCCACTTGGCGCATGTAGGTGGATTTACCGGCCATGTTGGGGCCGGTGATCATCAGCAGCTGGTGCTGCTGCTGATCGAGGAGGGTGTCGTTGGGCACAAACCGTTCGCCCAGGTTCATCGCCTCCACCACCGGGTGGCGCCCCTCCGTGATCTCAAGCAGGTCGCCGTCATCCACCTGCGGTTTGCAGTAGCTGCGCTCCACCGCCACCTGCGCCAGGGCCCGCAGCACGTCCAGGGCTGCCAGGGCAGCGGCGGTGCGGCTGATACGGCCGCCCTGGGCGGCGGTCTGCTCGCGCACCTGCTGGAACAGGCTGTACTCCAGCTCGCAGATCCGGTCCTCGGCCCCCAGCACCTTTTCCTCATAGCTTTTCAGCTCTTCGGTGATGTAGCGCTCGCCGGTGGCGATGGTCTGGCGGCGGATATAGTCGGCCGGCACGCTGGCTAAATTTGCTTTCGTCACCTCGATGTAGTAGCCAAAGACCCTGTTGTAACGGATCTTGAGCGAGCTGATCCCGGTGCGCTCCCGTTCCTGGGCCTCCAGCCGGGCGATGAACCCTTTGCCCTCGCGGCTCATGCTGCGTAGTTCGTCCAGCTCAGGGTGGTAGCCGTCGGCGATGATGCCCCCCTCACGCAGCGAGAAGGGGGGGGTGGGGCTGATTGCCTGTTCGATCAGGGTGCGGATATCGCTAAGCGGGTCCAGCTGCCCCACCAGCTCTTGCAGCAGGGGCGCGGCGATTTCGGCCAACAGTACCCGGATCTGCGGCACCTGCTCCAAAGAGTCGTACAGGGCCCGCAGGTCGCGGCCACCGGCGCCGGCCAGGCTGACCCGGCCATTGAGCCGCTCCAGGTCGTGGACCTGTTTCAGCAGGTCGGCCAGCGGCTCCCGCAGGTCGGGCCGTTCGATCAGTTCTTCTACGGCAGATAAGCGTTGGCGGATCGGTTCTACCTGCACCAACGGGTAGGAGAGCCACTGTTTGAGCAGGCGGGCCCCCATGGCGGTGACGGTACGGTCCAGGCAGCCCAGAAGCGAACCGGCCTTCTTGCCGTCGTTCATGGTGGCGGTCAGTTCCAGGTTACGGCGGGTGGCCGGGTCCAGGGCCAGGTGGTCGTTCTGGCGGACGATGGTCAGATCCCGCAGGTGCGACAGTGAGGCGTGGCGGTTATCCTGCAGGTAGTGCAGCACCATCCCCACCGCCAGCAGCGCAGTTGGCAGGTCGGCCAGGCCCAGCGCCTCCGGGCTGGCCACGTTGAACTGGCTGCAGAGCAACTTGGCGGCGTAGTCTTTGTCCAGCACCCAATCCGCCACGGCAGCGCGGGGACGCTCACCCAACACCGCAATTAGTTCGGCCGGTGGCTCATGGCGCAGTGCTTCCGGCAGCAGCAGCTCGCGGGGCAGCACCGAGGCAGCCAGTGAGGCGGCGGCGCTCAGATTATCCAGTTCAGCGGCGCGGAATTCTCCGGTGGAGAGATCGAGCCAGGCAGCTCCCCATCGGCGTCCGTTTTCGGTCAGCGCCAGCAGGAAGGAGTTTTCCTCCGGCACCAGTGATTCGGCCTCGGTGACCAGGGCCGGGGTGACCACCCGCACCACATCGCGCTTGACGATCCCCTTGGCCTGTTTGGGGTCTTCCACCTGCTCGCAGACCGCTACCCGGTAGCCTGCTTCGATCAAGCGGGCGATGTAGGGCTGGGCTGAGTGAAACGGCACCCCGCAGAACGGAATCTCGTCGCCGCTGCCCTTGTTGCGGGAAGTGAGGGCGATATCCAGGATGCGGGAGGCCAGCAGGGCGTCCTCCAGAAACATTTCGTAGAAATCACCCATCCGGAAGAACAGGATACTCTCCGGGTGCTGGGCCTTGATCTCCAGGTACTGTCGCATCATGGGGGTCTGCAGGGATGAACTCATAGCGGTGTTAATACCATGCCACCGCTTGGCATTGCAACAAAGCGGGCGAGCGTGTATAGGGAATAGTCATTGTTGACTCCAGCCATGAAAGAATCATCTATGACTCGTAGCGTAGCGCTCTTGGCCAGTTGTGGTGTCATGCTGTGCATCGTGGCCTGTGATGGCGGCAAGCAGAAACCTGCGCAGAAGCCGGCCATACCGGTCAAGGTGGCCCAGGCGCAGCACAAGGATGTGCCGGTGCAGATCAGGGTGATCGGCTCTGTTGAGGCGCTGAACACGGTCGAGATCAAGCCCCAGGTCAGCGGACAGATCGCCCGCATCCACGTTGCCGAAGGCAGTGACGTACACCAGGGGGCCCTGCTGGTCAGCATCGATGCCGAGCCGTTCCAGGCGGCGTTGCGCCAGGCCGAGGCTAACCAGGCCAAATCCCAAGCCCAGGCCCGTTTTGCTGCCGATCAGGCCCGACGCTACGAAGGTCTGGTGCGGGAAGGGATTGTTACCCGCGATCAGTATGAACAACTGCAGGCCTCGGCCGATTCGTTGGCCGCTGCGGTGGCGGCCGACCGTGCCGCCGTTGCCAATGCCAGGATTCTGCTGAATTACTGCAGCATCCGCTCGCCGATTGCTGGCCGCACCGGCACGGTGGCCCTACATGCCGGCAACCTGGTCAAGGCCAATGAACAGGCCATTCTGACCGTGAACCAGATCAGCCCGGCTGCGGTAGCCTTCGATCTGCCGGAGAAGCGGCTGGCCGAACTCAAGCGTGCCATGGCCGGCGGACAGTTGCGAGTGGAGGCGGTCATCCCCCACGATGGCGGGCCGGCGGAGGTCGGCCGGATCAGTTTTCTCGACAATGCCGTCAATCCGGCCACCGGCACCATCAGGCTGAAGGGGCTGTTTGCCAACGGGTCCCGCCGGCTCTGGCCGGGGCAGTTTGTCGATCTGGTGCTGACCCTGGGGGTCAAGAATGGCGCGGTGGTGGTGCCGGCGCCGGCGGTGCAGAACGGCCAGCAGGGAGAATATGTCTACCTGGTGACCAGGGAGCAGAAGGCCGAGCTGCGCCAGGTGGTGACCTCTCCTGCCGGGGAAGGGGAGACGGTGATCGAGCAGGGGGTGGCAGCCGGCGAGACCGTGGTGGTTGACGGCCAGCTACGCCTGACCCCGGGAGTCGCAGTTACCAGCGCCGCCCCGGCTGGCAAAGGAAAGCAACAGCTTTGAACATAGCCGATCCCTTTATCCGGCGTCCGATCATGACCTCGCTGATCATGGTGGCGATCCTGATCTTCGGATTGGCTTCCTACCGTCAGCTGCCGGTCAACGACCTGCCCAACGTGGATTTTCCCACCATTCAGGTCAACGCCAGCCTGTCCGGCGCCAACCCCGACACCATGGCCTCGGCCGTGGCCACCCCGCTGGAGAACCAGCTCTCCACCATCGCTGGGGTGGATTCCATGACCTCCTCCAGCGGCACCGGCCAGACCCGGATTACAATCCAGTTCAACCTGGACCGCGACATCGACGCCGCTGCCCAGGATGTACAGGCTGCCATCTCGCAGGCGGTCCGCTACCTGCCCAAGAACATGACCACCCCGCCCTGGTTCCGCAAGGTCAACCCGGCCGACCAGCCGGTGCTGTATCTGGCCTTAAGCTCGCCGGCCCTGCCGCTCTCCACCATTGATGAATACGCCCAGACCATGATCGCCCGTCGGGTTTCCACCATCAGCGGTGTGGCCCAGGTGAACGTGTTCGGCGCCCAGAAATACGCGGTGCGGGCCCTGCTGGATCCCCGGGAGCTGGCAGCCCGCCAGATCGGCATCGACGAGGTGGCGTCCGCCATCGGCACAGGCAATGTCAAGCTGCCCACCGGCACTCTGGATGGCGCCCGTCAGGCCTACACCATCGAGACTAATGCCCAGCTGATGCAGGCCAGCGCCTACCGCAAGCTGGTGGTGGCCTACCGGGCAGGCTCGCCGGTCTACCTGGAGGAGCTGGGCCGGGTGGTGGACAGCGTGGAAAACACCAAGGCCGCTGCCTGGTACAACAGCAGCCGCGGCATCATCCTGGCGGTCTACCGCCAGCCCGGCACCAACACCATCCAGGTGGTGGACAGCGTCCGCAGGCTACTGCCCCAGTTTCGGGCCCAGATACCGGAGGCGGTGGGGATCGACGTGCTGTACGACCGCTCCCTGACCATCCGCGAGTCGATGCACGACGTCAAGTTTACCCTGGTGCTGACCATCAGTCTGGTGATCATGGTGATCTTCCTGTTCCTGCGCAACCTGCGGGCCACCCTGATCCCTTCGCTGGCCCTGCCGCTCTCCATCATCGGCACCTTCAGCGTGATGCAGCTGTTCGGTTTCTCCCTCAACAACCTCTCGATGATGGCCCTGACCCTGGCGGTGGGCTACGTGGTGGATGACGCCATCGTGATGCTGGAGAATATCGTCCGACACATGGAACAGGGTAAAAGCGCCCGTGAGGCTGCTTTTACCGGCTCCCGGGAGATCAGCTTCACCATCATCTCCATGACGATCTCGCTGGTGGCGGTCTTCCTGCCGGTGCTGTTCATGGGGGGCATCCTGGGGCGGCTGTTGCATGAATTCGCCATCACCATCAGCGCCGCTATCCTGGTCTCCTGTTTTGTTTCCTTAAGCCTCACGCCGATGCTTTGCAGCCGCTTCCTGGTGCCGCATCAGCAGGCCCACGGCCGTTTCTATCTGGCTATGGAGCGTTTCTTCAATGCTATGCTGCACCGCTATCAGCGGTCGCTTGCAGTGGTGCTGCAGTACCGCCGGGCCACCCTGGCGGTGACGCTACTGACGATCCTGCTGACGGTCTGGCTGTTTCAGGTGGTGCCGATGGGCTTCCTGCCATCGGAGGATACCGGGCGGATCAACATCGATACTGAAACCGCCCAGGGTACCTCCTTTGAGGCGATGAAGGAGCGCCAGCTGGAGCTGGCCCGCATCCTGGCCGCCGACCCGAACATCGACGGCTTCATGGCCTCGGTGGGCGGCTTCAGGAACGTCAATAACGGTTTTTTCTTTGTCCGCCTGAAACCTCGCAGCCAGCGCAGGCTGACTGCCGATCAGGTGATACAGCAGCTGCGCCCCAAGCTGGCCCAGGTGCCGGGCATCAAGGCTTATCCCAAAAATGTCCCCTCGATCCAGGTGGGGGGCGTCAGTTCCAAGAGTCTGTACCAGTTTACCCTGCAGGCCCAGAACACCAGCGAACTGTACCGCGCTGCTGCCGACTTCGAGGCCCAACTGCGGGAGCTGCCGCAACTGCAGGATGTGACCAGCGACCTGCAGATCAGCAATCCCCAGATCAAGGTATCCATCAACCGCGATAAAGTGGCGGCCCTAGGGCTGACCATGCTGCAGGTGGAGGATGCCCTCTCCTATGCCTACGCCAGCCGGCAGGTTTCCACCATCCTGGCCCCGGCCGACCAGTACCAGGTGATCATGGAGCTGGATCCCCGCTGGCAGGGTGATCCGTCGGCCCTGCAGCTGCTCTACATCCGCTCCGCAGCCGGACAGCTGGTGCCGCTGGAGACCATCGCCACGCTCTCCAAGGAGCTGGGTCCGCTGGCGGTTAATCACCTTGGTCAGCTGCCGGCGGTGACGATCTCCTTTAACCTGCGGCCCGGTGTCTCCCTGGGGGACGCGGTCAGACTGATCGAAGACCGGGCCAAGCGGGAGCTGCCACCCATCATCAGCACCAGCTTCCAAGGCACGGCCCAGGCCTTCAAGGATTCCTTCAGCGGCTTCTGGCTCTTGCTGGCCCTGGCGATCTTCGTGATCTATCTGGTGCTGGGGGTACTCTACGAGAGTTACATCCATCCGATCACCATCCTGTCCGGTCTGCCGGCGGCTGGATTCGGCGCGCTGCTGACCCTGATGCTGTTCAGAAGCGACCTGAACATCTACGGCCTGGTGGGGATCATCATGCTGATCGGCATCGTCAAGAAGAACGCCATCATGATGATCGACTTCGCCCTGGAGGCGGAACGCACGGGGGGCAAGCAGCCGTTGGAGGCGATCTACGACGGTGCCATCATCCGTTTCCGGCCGATCATGATGACCACCATGGCGGCCCTGTTGGGAACCCTGCCGATCGCCGTCGGGTACGGAGCCGGCGGTGAGGCACGCCAGCCGCTGGGGTTGGCGGTGGTGGGGGGGCTTTTAACCTCGCAGTTGCTGACGCTGTATATCACGCCGGTGATTTACTACTACATGGATCGGTTGTTAAAAACGGTTCGCTCGCGGCGGCAGTCTGTGCAGACATAATGTTGCCGGCATTGCAGGCGCAGGCGAAGTGATATACAGTGCCAAAAGTAAAAAAACTGCTGCAATCAAGGAGCGTTCAGATGGCTGATCAGAGCAAGGCTGTCCAGACAAACGGCGCTGGAGAGGCACCTGACCAGAATACCCGGGCCAAGATTATTGAAGCCACCGCAGCCCTGCTGAGCCAGAGCTGTCGCCATGCGGTCTCGATTCGGGACATCGCACGGGAGTCAGGCGCCAATAGCGCCCTGGTATCCTACTACTTTGGCGGCAAAGAGCAGCTGTACGGCGCGGTGGTGGCCGAGCAGTTCGCCGCCTATGAGCGCGAGGTGGTGCCGTTTTTCAAGTGTGAAGGCGATGCTCGCCACAACGTCACCGAGGCTTGCAAGGCCCTGACGCGCTTCCACCAGCAACGGCCCTTCTGGCTGACGCTGTACCTGCGGGAATTGACCAACCCTTCGGCCTGTTATGAGACCGTGGTCAAGCCCTGTATCGAAAACGCCTCACGGCAGGCCACCGCCATGATCCAGGCCGGTATCGATCAGGGTATTTTCAGGCCTGGTATCAACGCCCGCTTCGTGGTGCAATCGCTGATCGCGTTGGTCAACTACCAGTTTATCAGCCAGCGGCTGCTGCGTGATCTGCGGCTTGACCCGGCTGACCAGGCCGACAG
Source organism: Trichlorobacter sp. (assembly GCF_034008105.1). Taxonomy (NCBI): domain Bacteria; kingdom Pseudomonadati; phylum Thermodesulfobacteriota; class Desulfuromonadia; order Geobacterales; family Geobacteraceae; genus Trichlorobacter; species Trichlorobacter sp. Next base: position 23,368 of record NZ_JAVEPN010000018.1, on the reverse strand, counting down.
CTACGTTGATTTTGCGGTCGCAATGGTACTCAACCATATTGTTTCCAAATAAAATCAAAGGCGGAAGGAGTTGTAGCGATGCAGATTGTGATCCAGTACTGTGCATCCTGAGGTCAGCAGCAACTGGCGGCCGGTCTGGCCGCAGAGCTGGAAAAAAATGTTGAGGGGGCTCAGGTTACGATCGAACGTGGTCCCAAACAGAGTGAACTGGCGGTGTTGGTAGACGGGGAGCAGATCTTCTCCCGTCTGGAGCAGATGCGTTACCCCGAGCCCCGCGAACTGATCGCAGCCTGTCGGGCACGGAGTTGAGAACGAATGAAGGCCGGGAGCGATCCCGGCCTTCTCAGTTGCGGGCGGGTGAGAGGGTGATGGCCTGATCCAGGCAGAATTCAACACACAGGCCGCAACCGGTACAGTTCAGCTGAAGGAACTCGGGCCGCTGCTTGCGGTCTTTGGTACGTAAGGCGCCGGTGGGGCAGCTGGCAACGCAGCCTTGGCAGGCGCTGCAGTTTTTACTGAAGGTGAGCTGGTGGGAGTAGTGTGTGGTGATCCATTGTCCTGGTTCAGTGGGCAGGGCGCGTAGGGTACGGTTCAGTAACTGACGACGTTCCGGTACCCGTTTTTCGGCATACTCACTGCGGTGATCCGCTGATTGCTGCGTGGCGTTGACCACGACGGCGGCGCTCTGAAACAGGACGCTTCGAAACGAGCTGAAAAAACTCCGCCGATTCAGCTGTTCTTGCTCCACGCGTAGTGCTACTTCGTCCTCCACCGTGCTGATCCGGCATTTCCCTTGGCCAGTTCCCTGGTCGGCAAGTCGGCGCAGCCGTTCCGTCAGACGATCCAGCATTGTGCTGTTGGGGCACTCCTGGCAGCTGCTCAGATTCAACTGCAGGGTTCCGGTCAGGCTGTGGACCAGGCTCAGCAGATGCTCGTCTGAGAGCCCACCCAGACAGGCCAGGGTGGCATTTGCAGAGGCATTGGTACGGCAACAGCCGAGTGTAGGTTTTTCTATCTTGCGCAGGGCAGCCAGGCAGGTGTCGAACGGCTGGTTGGTCTCCAATGCCCCTGAGGGGCAGACCGTGGTGCAGAGCAGGCAGCCGGTGCAGCGATTTGGGTCCACACGCAAGTGTTCATCAACACTGATGGCTTGTCGGGGGCAGATCGCCACGCAGCGACGGCAGCTGCTTTCGCTGTAACGATTGGGCAGACAGCGGGACTGTTCGATCCGCAGATCATCACGACTGCCACATGGTTGCGACGGCTGGTCAGGCATCGATAGCGGCCAGAAGTGCAGTGCTGTCTGCTGCAACAAACGCTGCTGTGCATTCGGCCAGCGCCATGTAGAACGGCGCCTCGCCATCCTCTATAATCGCCTGGCAAAACGGTGTCAGCCAGGGCGTCAGTAACTCGTTGATAAACCCCAGCTGGGTCGTTGCGAGCCGGGTCGCCTCGTCTTGGTTACCGGTTGCCTGCGCCTGCCGCTGCTGAAAGGCCAGGTAGGAAAGAAATTCCAGCTCCACTGCTATATGGTCCGGCAGTTCTGGGAAATCATCGGCCAGCTGCAGGCCGTGGGTCTGATAGACGGCAGCCACCTGTGCGGTTGAATCGCCCATCACAGTTTTTGTTTTGTCCAGCCAGACCGAGCCGTAGGGCGGGGCCACCAGCTTGAAGGGGCCCAGAAACAGGCGACTGTATTCGACCAGGAGCTCCTCAACGGGTGCTTTGTCGAGAATCTGTGTGGCTTTGCTGGCCTGTTGGGCTGCCTGCGGTGACAAATCGGCCAGCAGTTCGGCCAGCGCTGCACAGCAGCCTTCCTCGCGAAGGGCGCTGGTCGGGGCATAGTAACAGGCAGACAGCAGCCGGTAGGCATCTTCGCGGCTGCTGGTTGTAGGGACATATTTAGTCACGTTGCATCCTTGGATGGAAAGCGGGATGGGGCATGTGGCCCCACCCCGCCTGTTGCGCTACGGATTGGTTGCTATTGCCTCAGATCCTGGCCGATGGTTTGAAGGAGCGGATGTAGGCCACATTGGGTCGGGTCTTCTTCTCTTCCTTCAGTCTGAAGGCCTTAAATTTCTTCAGGGCTTGGGCCGGTGCGCTGGCGGCATCGTTCAGATCGCCGAAGATGCGAGCTTGCGAAGGACAGGCCGCCACGCAGGCAGGCTGATCACCCTTCTTTACGCGGTGCTCGCAGAAGATGCATTTCTCCGTCACTCCCACCTTGCGCACGCTGGCGTAGTCCGGGTGCTGGTAGTCATGTTTGTGCGGCGGCAGTGCCCCAGCCGCCTTGGCCGTTCCGGCGCCTGAGGCGGTGCAGCCTTTGATCAGCTCACTTTTGTCCTGATATTTGGGGTGAATTTCTCCCAGATTAGCGCTGATCACGCTGTACTGAGCTTTCTGTTTTTCCACATCCATGACGCTGTAAGGGCAGGCCTTCTGACAGCGCAGGCAACCGATGCAGCGCTCGTCATTGTGCATGGTGATGCCGTCCGGTGTCTTGAACATGGCCTTGGGTTTCACCGGGCAGGCCTTGACGCAGGGGGCGTCCGAGCAGTGGTTGCAGAGCACCGGTATAGTTGTGTATGTCGTGCGCGGGAATTTCCCTTCTTGCGTGCAGATGAAGTCGGCCCAGTTGAAGGTCTGGCCATCGGCCCGACCCTGAGTGTTGTTCTCGGTCTTGCAGGCCAGGGCGCAGGCGCCGCAGCCGACGCATTTTTGTAGATCAATCACCATTCCATATTGTTTAGCCATCGCTTAATCCCCCCTTTCCTAGGCCTTCTCAATCTTGACGCCGGTAAAGCCGCCGTTACGTGCCGTGGAGCCGCTGAGACGATCGTAATCGTCCGGCATCAACTCGTTGTTGTTGCCGCCGCGGGGTGTCTTGCCGTACTCCTTGGCCGCCACCCGACCGTAGGCCCAGTGACCCTGGCCGTAACACTTGGCCACGGTGCCCGGACGAACTCCCTCCCACAGCTTGGCCTTGCAGGTGATGGAGGCGGTGGGTGAAATCAGTTTGATGGTATCGCCATCTTTTATGCCCAGCTTTTTTGCATCTCTGGGGTTGATCTTGGCCACGTCGTCCCAGCTGACGTCGCCGGCGTCCAGCTTCTTGAATTCCTGGTACCAAGAGGTGTTGGCAGAGCGTCCTTCCCGGTTGAGACGGGATTTGTGGTCGATGAAGGTAAAGGGATACTCCTTCTCGCTGCCCCACCGTTTGGGCGTTTCATAGTGGGGGACAAAGACCAGCTCACCCTGGGCTTCGTAGCCGCTGCTCTTCAGCACGTCGTCGATGCTGGTCTTGTGCTTGGTAGCAAACAGGGTCAGCGTCTTCTTCAGGGTCTCGCTGTAAAACTCGAACTTTTTGGTAACCGTCTTGAACTTGCCCCAGTTTTTCTTGTAGGCATAGCGCTCCGAGTTGTAGATACCTTTCTTTCTGAACTCGGCCCAACCGGCTACCTTGTCCCCTTTCAGCGCCTCCTTACCGTTCCAGACCTTCTGGCTGGAGATACGGGCGGCAATTTCGACGAATTCGGCAGCATTGCCCGGCTTTTGCTTGGTCTCCGGATCCTCAAAGGAGGCGTAGTAGTCGTACAGATTGCTGAAGCCGCGGGCTTTCAGCTTTTCAGCAAGCAGCCACATGACTTCGGTTTCTTCAGCCTTGACATCCCAGAGCGGCTTGGCCACCGGCTGCTGAATCGACATGTGACCATGCAGGTTGGCCATGTTGGTGACGATGGTCAATTTTTCGGTGGGGGCAAAGGTGGCTGGTAGCACAATATCGGCAAACTGCGACATCTCCGAGGCGTTGGTCACCATATGCGCAAAAAACGGTATGGTGGCAAGGGCCTTGTCCCAGCGATCGGCACCGGTGGCCGAGAAATTGAAGTTGTTCCAGGTGCCGATAAACACCTTAATTGCGCCAGGATTCTTGAGCAGCCCGTTCGCCACGTTATTGGTAACCACACCAGCCTTGGCGCTCTCGGTCACCTTACCGTCCTTGTCCTTCTTGGAGTCATAGCCACCCATGATAGCGGGCATATCCTTGGCACCGCGACCGTCCAGTTTTTTCTCCTTGCCAAACTTTTTGGCCACGTCGTCGATGAACGGATCCGGCGCCGGAAATGAAGTGCCAGGAGCGCTGGATGACTGGAACACGCCGCCTTCGGTCTCGATGGAACCGAGGATGCCGTTTAAGGCATAGACGAACATGGAGGCGTAGGTGCCGCGAGGCGACATGGCCACGCCCGGTCCCATCCAGACTGCACAGCTCGTACCGGCCTTACCCATGGTGCGTGCCGCTGCAATGATCTGCTTGGCCGGGATCAGGGTTTTCTTGGCGGCCCAGGCCGGGGTCTTGTCCTTCAACTCGATGTTCCACCATTTGATCAAACCGTGGGTCTGTTTTTCTTCAAAGGCAGCTTCATCAATCGTCTGCCCGGTCTTGAACAGGTTTTTGCCATCCTTAAAGTCGCCTACAAACTCCCTGCTCCAGTACCCTTCAGTCAGCAGCACGTGGGCGATGGCCGCTGCCAGGGCGCCGTCTTCGCCCGGCTTGATCGGCAGCCACTGGTGTGCCTTGGCGGTTGAGGTGCTCATGCGGGGATCAACGGCGATTAGGGTGCCGCGGTCAAGCAGGTCGCCGAACTTGTTAATGGCGTTGGGCACCTGGCGGTTGGAAGAGAGCGGGTCACAGCCCCAGACCACCAGGCACTTGGTTTTGGCCAGGTCGTAATCGCGGTAGCCGAAGAAACCCTGGGTGTAGCCGGGTCCCATCTTTTCGGCCTCGGCGCAGATGGCGCTGTGTGAGAACGAGTTGGGGGTGCCGAAGATCTTCGGCATGTTACCGTAGGCCAGATAGGTTGAGGTGGGAGAGTAGCGGCCCCGCATATACATCAACTTATGCGGCTCGTTGTTCTTGCGCAGTTCCATCATCTTGTCGGCAATGGTGTCCAGCGCCTCATCCCAGGAGATCGGCACAAATTTAGGATCGATGCCGCGCCCCTTTTGGGGATTGGTCCGTTTCATCGGCACCTTGATCCGGTCCGGGTCGTAGGTCTGCTGGATCATCAGGTGGCCTCGGGGGCAGCAGTAGCCGTTGTTGGCCTTACTGAGCTGGTTGCCTCGCACCTTGGTGATCCGGTTGTCCTGCACGAAGAACTCCACCGGGCACCAGGCGGTACAGCCCTGGCAGGTGGAAGGGATCCACTCCCCTGCGCTTGCCCCGGTCTTTGGGCCATGATGGGCTGCAAAAGCATTCAGCTTTGGTAGTCCCACGGTTGCCACTGCGCCGGCTGCCGCTGTCACCTTGAGAAAATCCCTGCGATTAATCTCCATAGCGTTTCCCCCTTTCGGTGTCGTGCTGTGTGTCAGGTCTGATACAGCTCCATAAAAACTACGTTAAACGCCTGCAACATTCTTGACGCTTGTTTGTTGGAGTCCTATAGTTTGGCCATGCTGACGGCAGCCAAAATATTCAAATCTCTGGCCGATGAGACCCGCTTGAGAATTCTATTGCTGCTTTCGGATCACGGCGAACTGTGCGTCTGTGACTTGATGACGGCGTTGGAACTACCCCAATCAACGGTATCGCGCCACCTAGCCTACCTGAAAAACGTCGGTTGGTTGAGTGACCGTCGGGGTGGGGTCTGGATGTACTATTCACTGCGCTCTGGCCTGGATGCCCTGCACTGTGATCTGGTTGCGCTGTTGCGTCTCCGTTGTGTCGCTCTCCCGGAAGCGGTCGAAGATCGCGCGCGTCTGTTGGCCTATCAGTATGAAAAGAGATGCATCTAACTATCCGAATATATTTTTTATTCTATATGCATCCGCTTAGGCAGATATTATGATAAAAGCTGATTCCTGTGAAGTAAAAAAGGAGGGGGGCATGTCCGAGCGCATCGCGTCGCATCTTTCGTTGCTCGACCGCTGGCTAACCCTGTGGATCTTTGCTGCCATGGCCCTGGGAGTCGGGGTGGGCTATTTGGTGCCTGGCACCGAGACGTTCATCAACTCCTTTCAGGTCGGGGCCACCAATATCCCGATTGCCATCGGCCTGATCGTGATGATGTATCCACCCTTTGCCAAGGTGAAGTACGAGGAGGTGCCGGAGGTCTTTCAGAACAAGAAGATCCTGGGCATCTCGCTGCTGCAGAACTGGCTGATCGGCCCGGTGCTGATGTTTGTGCTGGCCGCCCTGCTGCTGCCGGACAAGCCGGAGTATCTGGTGGGTCTGATCATGATCGGCCTGGCCCGCTGCATCGCCATGGTGATCGTCTGGAACGAGCTGGCCAAGGGCAATACCGAGTACGCCGCCGGACTGGTGGCCTTTAACAGCATCTTCCAGGTGTTGTTCTACAGCGTCTACGCCTGGTTCTTCATCACCGTGCTGCCACCTGTGATCGGCCTAAAGGGGATGGACGTCAACATCAGCATCGGTCAGATCGCCGAAAGCGTCTTTATCTATCTGGGCATCCCTTGTATCGCCGGTGCGTTGACCCGCCTGATCGGGGTCAAGCTGCTGGGCAAGGAACGTTACCATCGGGAAGTAGTGCCGAGGATCAGCCCGCTGACCTTGCTCGCCCTGCTGTTCACCATCGTGGTGATGTTCAGCCTGAAAGGCAATCTGATCGTGCAGTTGCCGCTGGATGTGGTGCGGATTGCCATCCCGTTGGGAATTTACTTTGTGGTGATGTTTATGGTCTCGTTCTTGATGGGTAAAAAGCTGGGGGCCGACTACAGCAAGACCACCACCCTGGCCTTTACCGCCGCCAGTAATAACTTTGAACTGGCGATAGCCGTGGCCATCGCCGTGTTCGGCATCAATTCAGGTGCAGCCTTTGCGGCGGTGATTGGACCGCTGGTGGAGGTGCCGGTGATGATCGGCCTGGTGCATGTGGCCTTTTGGTTTCAGCGCAGATGGTTTAAACCGTCTGCTGATGCTTCCTGTAACCTCTGATACCCTGTTACGCATCGGCAATGGGTAAATTCAAGAAGCGATATCTGTTTGTGTGGACAGGATCTTTTGTGTAGCATGCACTTCAAAGGCGGCGGGTCAGAAACAGGTGGCTGATAAATCCGGCCGGTAGAAGTGACAGCGGCGAGGAGTAGCAGGATGAACAGGGGTGGTTGCGGCGATGCAGGCGAAGTGGGGAATGGTATCCCGGCAAGAAGTCCGGTATCGCCAGCTATTGGTTGGTTGCCATGAAAACAGCTGGCTCGGGAAACCTGATTGATTCCTTCAATCGACGGATCAACTATCTGCGCCTGTCGGTAACCGATCGCTGCAACCTGCGTTGCTTCTACTGCATGCCGGCGGAAGGGGTGCAGGATGTCGGCCACAGCGGTGTGCTGAGCTATGAAGAATTGCTGCAGATAGCCGGCTGCGCCGTACAACTGGGCATCGAGAAGATCAGGATCACCGGCGGTGAGCCGACCGTGCGTGCCGGGATCATTCCTTTTCTGGCTTCGGTTGCCGCTCTTCCCGGTCTGCGCCACCTGGCGCTTACCACCAACGGTTTGCTGCTTGAGCAGATGGCTGGTGATCTTTACCGGGCTGGTGTGCAACGTCTGAATGTCAGCCTCGATTCGTTGAAACCTGACCGGTTCCGTCAGATCACCCGTGGCGGTAACCTGCGGGACGTGCTGGCCGGACTTGATGCAGCCGTGACAGCCGGGTTTGCCCCTCCCAAGATAAACGTCGTCATCATGCGTGGCATCAATGATGACGAGATCCACGACTTTGTTGAACTGACCCGTACACGGGGCTGCAGCGTCAGATTTATCGAATACATGCCGGCTGTTAAGGAAGACGGCTGGCAGCGGTTCTGTTTTTCCGGTCAGGAAGTGCTGCAGCGGATCAGAGAGCGGCATCCGCTTGAAACCGTAGACAAAGGTGTTTTTGCCGGGCCATCCCAGGACCATCGTATCCCCGGCGCCAGCGGCAGCATCGGTATCATCACCGCCATATCGGGTCACTTCTGCACGAACTGCAACCGGATACGGGTCACTGCCAGAGGGCAGGCCAAAGGGTGTCTGTTCAGCGATCAAAAGGTTGACCTGACTCCCTTTCTGCGCCCCCCCGACGCAGCAGGTCTCTGCAGAACCCTGCAGAAGATTGTGGCCAGCAAGCCGGAGGGGCATGGTATCCGGTGTGGCGAGTATGAACACAGTAACTTCAGCATGGCTCAGATAGGAGGATAGCGCGATGGCAGAGGTGGTGGCAGTCTGTATCAGTGCCAACAAGGGAGAGCGCAAAAAGCCGGTTGCACAGGTCGAGCTGCGGGTCGATCACGGAATTGTGGGGGATGCCCATGCCGCCAACTGGCACCGGCAGGTGAGTCTTTTGGCCCAGGAGAGTATCGATAAGATGCGCGCCCTGGGACTGGATGTCACCACCGGCGATTTTGCCGAAAACATCACCACCAGCGGGATTGATCTGGTCAGCCTGCCGATCGGCAGCCGTCTGGCGATCGGTGAAACCTTGCTGGAGGTGACACAGATCGGCAAGGAATGCCACACCCGCTGTGCCATCTTTTATCAGGCTGGCGACTGCGTCATGCCCAAGGAAGGCATCTTTGTCAAGGTGATCAGGCCCGGTGTTATCAGGCCGGGTGATCGTATTGAGGCTGTGGCGGCACCGATCAGGGTGGAATGGCGGCACTACGACAAGGCCGGCGCCACCTGTGATCGCTGCGGCGATACCGGCGCCAACCTCAAACAGGTGCTGAGCGATTATGCCGCACAAGGCGTGCTGTTTGAGCTGCAGGAAACCTTGCTGGACGAAGACCGGATCAACGAGTCAAACCTGGTGCTGATCAACGGCATACCGCTGGAAGAACTGCTGGCGGCAACCAGCGGCGTATCAGACTGCCCCTCCTGCAGTTGCCTGACCGGCTCCGACACCAGCTGCCGCACCGTGCAGTGTGGCGGAAGCGTCTATGAGGAGTTGACTCCCGAGCTGCTACGGAAAGGGATTGAGGCGGCGCTCCGGCAACGGGGGGTCACAGCCCCATGACCGGCCGACAGTCGGACCTGGCAGTGCAACGGCTAGCCTGGTGTCTGGTGCTGGCCGTGTTCCTGTGGACGGCCCCGGCCGTAGCTGCCGAGCCCAGCATTGCCGCTGCCTCCGACCTCAAATTCGCCCTTGATGAAATCGCACAGGCCTTTCAGCAGAAAACCGGCCACCGGCCGAGGATCACCTACGGTTCTTCAGGTGTGATCGCCACCCAGATTCGCAACGGCGCCCCCTACCAGCTCTATCTCTCAGCCGATGAACAGTATGTGCTCAGCCTGCATCACGACGGGTTCACCCGTGATCGGGGCAGTCTCTATGGCGTTGGCCGGATCGTGCTGGTGGTGCCGACAGCCTCCCGCCTTACCCTTGATGCCGGTCTGGAAGGCTTACCTGCCCAGATTGCGGCAGGCCGTCTGCGGCGGATCGCCATTGCCAACCCGGAACATGCGCCCTATGGCCGCCGGGCAGAAGAGGCGCTGCGCCGGGTAGGCAGCTGGGAGGCAGTGCGGCCGCGCCTGATCTTGGGTGAAAACGTGTCGCAGGCTGCCCAGTTTGCGCTCAGCGGTTCGGCCGACGGCGGTATCATCGCCCTTTCGCTGGCGCTCTCCCCCCAACTACAGCCGCTCTTGCGCTATCTGCTGATCCCCGAGCGTCTGCACAGTCCGCTCAGGCAACGGATGGTGCTGCTCACCAGGGCCGATCAGGCTGCCGAAGCCTTCTACCGTTTCATGCAGGAGCCGCACGCCCGTGCGATCATGCGTCGTTACGGCTTTGTTCTGCCGGGTGAGGGGGCCTGATGGATTGGCCGGCCCTGGTCTTGTCGCTGCGGCTGGGCGGGCTTACCGTGCTGCTGCTGCTGCCGCTGGCGATCATTGTCGGGCGCTGGCTGGCCTATCGTCACTTTGTCGGTAAATCGCTGGTAGAGGCTATGCTGGCCCTGCCGCTGGTGCTGCCCCCCACGGTGGTGGGCTATTACCTTTTAACCGGCCTGGGGGGCAGCTCGCTGATCGGCCAGTGGTGGGAACAGTTTTTCGGGCAGCCACTGGTTTTTCATTTCTCCGGCCTGCTGCTGGCCTCGCTGATCGTCAACATCCCCTTTGCAGTGCAACCGGTCAATCGCGCCTTTGAGTCGATACCGCAGGAACTGCGTGATGCCGCCGCCTGCTGCGGCATGGGCTTCTGGCGGACGCTGCTCACGGTGGAGCTGCCGCTGGCCTGGCCAGGTGTGCTGACCGGCATGGTGCTGACCTTTGCCCATACCCTGGGTGAATTTGGCGTGGTGCTGATGGTGGGAGGCAACATACCGGGCGAAACCAGAACCGTGGCCATCGCCATCTACGATCGTGTGCAGGCCTTTGATTTCAACGCAGCTGGCAGCATGTCGTTGCTGCTGTTGCTGCTTTCACTGGCCGTGCTGGCGGTGGCCGGTGGTTGGGCACGGCCAGCAGGGAGGCGGCATGTCCTGCCACGGCGCTGATTTTTGTCTGACCATCCAGCAGCACAGCCCCATTTTCCTGGATGCCACGTTCAGTTGCAATGGGGGGCAGCTGCTGGCCCTGGTGGGGCCTTCAGGCAGCGGCAAGTCCACCCTGTTGCGGATGATCGCTGGGCTGTCCCGGCCTGCTACCGGCCAGATCATTTGCGGCGACAGCTGCTGGTATGACCAGGCGCAGGGCATCTGGTGCAGCCCCCAGCAGCGGCATGTCGGCTTCGTACCGCAGCACTACGGCCTGTTTCCGCACATGACGGCGCTGGCCAATATACTGGCAGGCCTGCACCACCTTCCGGACCACAAGCGTGAGCCCTGTGCCCGTGAGTGGCTCGCTCGGGTCCATCTGGCCGGCCTTGAACAACGTCGTCCGGCTGAGTTGTCAGGCGGACAGCAGCAGCGTGTGGCCCTGGCCCGCGCCCTGGCCCGGGAACCTTCGATGCTGCTGCTCGACGAGCCGTTTGCCGCAGTTGACCGTGCAACCCGCGAAACCCTCTACATTGAGCTGGCTGAGCTGAAGCGGGAACTTTCACTGCCGATCATCATGGTTACCCACGACCTGGGTGAGGCCCTGCTGCTGGCCGACCGGATGACCCTGCTTTCTCATGGTAAAACCCTGCAGAGTGGCCATCCCCGCGAGATCCTGGCGCGGCCGGTCAATGAAGCTGCAGCACGGCTGCTGGGCATCCGTAACCTGTTTGATGGCGAACTGCTGCGCCACGATGAACAGGCCGAGCTGACTTGGTTCCGTTCCGGCGACCATCTGTTGGCCTGTCGACTTGATGCCAGGTGGGCTCCCGGCAGCCGTGTGCGCTGGATGGCTCCCAACAGCGCCATCAGGCTGCGGGCGGCGGGGCAAGGCTCCTTGCCAGCTAGTCACAATCAGTTGCGTATAACGGTTAGGGGGGTTCTGGAGCTGGGGGATGAGGTACGGATCACGGCCGCTTTTGCCGGGCAGGAGCTGCCGTTGCATCTGTTGGTGCCGTTCCGTCTGGCCCAGAAACTTGACCTGCGAGTCGGCTCTGCAACCGATGTGGTGCTGCTTGAAGAGGGACTTCATATCTTGAACTAAGGCAGAATGGCTGCTGATCGGCTGTCCGTCTTTCGGATTGACGCTGTCCTGATTGAGGAGTATATGATTGTTCAGTCATGTGTTGGCAGCGCCACGTAAAGGAGTTCGAAGGATATGTTGTCTTTTTTTAAGGATGTAGCCGATTGGCTGGTCTATGGGCTGGTGGGGCTGTCATCCCAGTCCCGTGTGGGCCAGGCGCTCAGTTTTTTTCTCGAGGATACGGCCAAGATCTATTTCCTGCTGATTGTGATGATCTACCTGATTGCCCTGGTGCGGATATCCTTGCCGGTTGAGCGGGTGCGTGGCTACCTGGCCGGCAAGCACCGGCTGGTCGGGTATGTGCTGGGCTCGGTTTTTGGGGCGATCACCCCGTTTTGTTCCTGTTCCAGCATCCCGGTGTTTCTGGGGTTCATTTCCGCCGGTATCCCGGTCGGCATGACCATGGCCTTTCTTCTCACCTCGCCGCTGATCAACGAGATTGCGGTTGTCCTGCTGCTGAGCCTGGTGGGCTGGAAGATCACCCTGCTGTATGTGCTGATCGGTCTTGGCGTGGGAATTGCCGGCGGTATGTTCCTGGATGCGATCAAGGCCGAACGTCTGCTGCAGGGCTTTGCCCGCAAGGTGTATGACGATGGGCAGCATGCCCACGTAGCGGCCGGTGAGAAGAAGCGTTTTACCATGCAGGAACGTCACGAGTTTGCCAAACGTGAACTGGCAGAGGTGTTTGGCCGCATCTGGATCTGGGTGATTGTCGGTGTGGGAGTGGGGGCGGCCTTGCATGGCTTTGTGCCTGATACCTGGTTCGAGGCCCACCTTGGGGCCGGGCAGTGGTGGTCGGTGCCGGTGGCGACTGTTATCGGCATACCGCTGTATTCCAATGCCACGGCCATTATACCGGTGATGGAGAGCCTGATTGTGAAAGGGCTGCCGCTTGGGACGACCCTGGCCTTCTGCATGAGTACCGTTGCGGCCAGTTTTCCCGAGTTCGTGATGCTCAAGCAGGTCATGCAGTGGCGGCTGCTGGCGATCGTGTTTCTGATGCTGTTGATCGCCTTTACGATTGTCGGCTGGTTGCTGAATGCAATGTACTGATGGACCACGTAACAGGGCTTCCTGTTGCCCACAGGCGATCTGATGAGTGTTTCGATCGACAGCCGTTTGACTGCCCGGTTCAAGATCGCCATCGCCCTGACCGCCGTGACGCTGGTGGCCGAGGTGGTGGGCGGCCTCTGGACCAATTCGCTGGCCCTGTTGTCCGATGCGGCCCATGTCTTTCTTGATCTGTTCGCCCTGGTACTGTCGCTGGCAGCGGTGCAGCTGGCCAGTCTGCCCACCTCGGAACGGCACACCTTCGGCTTTCATCGCTCCGAAGTGTTCGCCTCCTTCATCAACGGCCTGACCGTCTTTCTGATGGGCTTGGGTATCCTGTATGAGGCCTGGGGGCGTTTTGGCGAGCCGCAGCCGGTCAAGAGCGGACCGATGCTGGTGATCGCCGTGATCGGCCTGGTGATGAACCTGTTGGCTGCCAAGACCCTGCACAGCCACAGTCACCATGACCTGAACGTCAGAAGCGCCTTTCTGCATGTGCTGGGCGATGCCGCGGCCTCGGTGGGGGTGATCATCGGCGGCATCATCATGTACTACACCGGCTGGTTTGTGCTGGATGCCCTGCTGTCGGCCGCCATCGGCCTGCTGATCCTGACCGGCGCTGGCCGGATACTGCGGGAGTCGGTGCATATCCTGATGGAGGGCTCGCCGCGGGGGCTGGATATCAAGCAGGTGGCCGAGGTTATCCGAGGCGTCGAGGGGGTTCGCGATCTGCACCACCTGAACATCTGGTCGGTCTGCTCCCATATCACCGCCCTGTCGGTACATGTGGAGGTTGAGCCTGGCTTTGAGGGGCAGAGAAGCCAGCTGCTGCACCAACTTGAACACCGCCTGGAACATGACTTTCACATCACCCACACCACCATCCAGCTGGAATGCAGCGACTGCAACGGCGGCCCCCTGATCAAGCCATTGCAGCATCAGGAGCGGCAGGCTGCTTGCTGCGGTCACGAGCGCTAATCGGACAAAAATCCACGCAAAGGAGCAAGACCATGAAACTGGAAGTGTTGGGCACCGGCTGTGCCAAGTGCAAGACCCTGTATGAAAATGTGCAAAAGGCGCTGACTATCAGCGGTAAACAGGCTGAACTGGTCAAGGTGGAGGATATCGCCACCATCATGAAGTACGGTGTGATGAGTACCCCGGCCCTGGTCAAGGACGGCACGGTGCTGTTTTCAGGCCGTCTGGCCACACCGCAAGAGATTGCGGGGATGTTGTGATGCGGCTGCTGCCAGAACCGGCACCGATTGACTAAGCTCTGAAGGAGAATACAACCGATGGTAGACCGTGCTATACGACGCGTACATCTGCGGGGATTCATCTCGCTGTTGACCGCCCTCAGTTTCCTGATCATGACCGTTTCCGGCGTGGTTCTGTTCATCGTGCCCCAGGGGCGCATCGCTGCATGGGTGGATTGGCGGATGCTGGGGCTGACCAAGACCCAGTGGGGTGACATGCATATCACCACCAGCCTGCTGTTTGCCCTGGCCGGATTGTGGCACACCTGGCTTAACTGGCGGGCGCTGGTCAGTTGCTTCCAAGACAAGGTCAGTAAGGCCCTAACCCTGAAGGTTGAGCTGGCCGTGGCAGCAGTGATCACGATTTTTTGTACCGTTGCCGGTATCTACAAAACCCCTCCGCTCAGTTACATTCTGGATTTGAATGAATATGTCAAAGAATCTTGGATCAAGACAGAGGAGGACGAACCGGTTATCAGCCATGCCGAGCTGCTGCCGTTGAAAAGTTTGCTGCGGAAGGTGGATATTGAGCTGGAACCGGCACTTGCCGAGCTGAAAAAACAGGGGATTACGATCAGCGGCCCGGAGGAGAAGCTGGAGACTATTGCCAGAAACAATAACCGCTCACCGGCGGCCATCTATCGTCTGATCAGTCACCTGGAGGGTGTCAGCGCAACGGAGTCAGGGCTGGTTGGTGAGCCGATAGCACCTGATCAGGAACGATAGGGAGGTGTAACGATGCTGCGTATTGCTACGTTGTCACTCGTGTTCATCTGTTTTTTTGTGATGCCCGCTGTTGCGGCTGAAGAGGCTTTTGACCGTTTCCTGACCAGCTTTGATTATGACACCCGGGCTGACATGAAGACCGATAGCAAGCGGCTGATCAAGCTGCTGGTGGAGAAAAAGGCGGTGTTGGTGGATATTCGCTTTCCGGAGGAAACCAGGGCCTGGCGGATGGGCTTTGGTCTGTTTATTCCGCTGAACGAGCTGCCCAAGCGGTATCAGGAGCTGCCCAAGGACAAGATCATCGTCACCGCCTGCCCCCATAAGGACCGATCGGCCCTGGCCATGGCCTATCTGCGCACCAAGGGCTACAACGCCCGTTACCTGACCGATGGCCTGACCGGGCTGGCAGAGAACCTGCGCGGCGATGCGGCTGCCGATTTCATGGAAGAGCTTGGCCTGTTGCCGGCTGGAAAGCAGTAGCGAATGGACGTGCTTGATCTGTGCGCTGACATACTGAAGGCCATGGCACAGCCAACCCGGCTGCGGATCATCGAGCTGCTGCAGGATGGTGAACACTGCGTCTGCGAGATTTTTCCGGCCATCGGTCATGAGCAGTCCAACACCTCGCGCCACCTTCAGATGATGCTCAAGAGCGGCATCCTCAAGCAGCGCAAGGAAGGGTTGAAGATCTACTACTCTCTGCGGCACCCGGAGGTGCTGGCTATGGTGCGGTTGGCGGAACAGATTGTCGTGTACGAGGCGGAGCGCACGTCGAGTCTGGTGAAGGGGAAAGGTGTCAAACGATGATCAACGATGACGAACTGGTCTGTTTCTGCAGTGCCGTGACCGCTGGCGCTATCCGGCAGGCCATGCGTGATGGAGGGCGGACGCTGGATGACATCCGCCGTATGACCGGCGCCTGTACGCTGGGACGCTGCAAGGAACTTAGTCCGCGGGGCAGGTGATGCGCGGCTGAGGTCAAGCAGGTGCTTGACCGTGGGTGTGATTAGAAAAGCGCCGGTTGCGGGCTGAGGATTTCACTGAAGGCAGACTGGCCAGATTCACCCTTTGCCAGCAGGGGGGCGATCTTTTCGGGCGGCATTGGACGTGCAAACAGGAAGCCCTGGGCCAGGTCGCAGTCCTTGTTCACCAGAAATGATTGCTGCTCAGTGGTTTCGATCCCTTCAGCAATCACGCGGATTCCCATGGCGTGTGACATGGCGATGATCGCCTCGGCAATGGCGGCATCGTCGGGGTTAGTGGTGATGTCGCGCACGAAGTGAATCGCGATCTTGAGGTGGTTGATTGGGCAGAGCTTTAAGTAGGCCAACGACGAGTAGCCGGTGCCGAAGTCGTCGATTGACAGGTTGACCCCCATACGACTCAGCTCATGCAAGACGGCCATCGCCTCGTTGGGACGCTCGACAAAGCAGCTTTCAGTCAGCTCCAACTCCAGCAGGGAGGGCTTAAGCCCGGTTTCTGCAAGCACGTTAGCCACGGTCTGCACCAGATCCTTCTGGCGGAACTGACGGACCGAAAGGTTGACCGCCATCCGGGTCGGAGGCAGGCCCTGACGTTGCCAGTTGACGGCCTGTTGACAGGCACTGCGCAGCACCCATTCCCCAAGCGGGATGATAAAGCCGGTTTCCTCCGCCAGGGGGATGAACAGCTCCGGCGAGATCGGTCCGATGTTGGGGGCCTGCCAGCGCAGCAACGCCTCCACCCCCACAATCCTTCCTGAGCGCAGATCAATCTGGGGCTGGTAGTGCAGGAAGAAGTCGCCACGCTCCAACCCCCGCTGCATATTGGCCTCCATGGCCAGACGTTCAACGGCTTGCTGGTTCATGTACCAGGAGTAGAAGCGGTAGCAGTTGCCGCCGGAGTCTTTAGCCTTGTACATGGCGATGTCGGCATGTTTGAGAATGGTGTCTCCATCATCACCATCCAGTGGCGCCAAAATGATGCCGATGCTGCAGCTGCAGAACACCTCTTGACCTTCCAGTTCGATCGGCTGGGCCACCGCAGTCAGTATCTTGTTGGCCACCAAGGCCACATCGTCGGGGTGTTTAAGGTCGGGCATCAGCAGCACGAATTCATCGCCGCCTAGCCGGGCAACGCTGTCGCTGTCGCGGATGCAGCTGGAGATCCGCTCAGCCACCAGCAGGATCAGCTGGTCGCCCAGGGTGTGCCCCAGGCTTTCGTTGATCCGTTTGAAGCGGTCGATATCCAGCAGCAGCACACCAAGGGTCTGTTGATGACGGCAGGCATGGGCCACGGCCTGCCGTAGCCGATCAAGCAGCAGGGTCCGGTTGGGCAGGCCGGTCAGCTGGTCGTAGTAGGCCGATTGCCAGATATCGTGGTAGGCCTCCTGCAGTCGGTCTTCCCGCTGCAGCAGGCGCCGATGGTACAGGCCGATAAACAGCCCGATGGAGGCGCCCACCAGAACCGGTATGACGAAGTTGCGGGGGATCAGCGGTACGTGCGAGACAAACAGGTGCTGCAGTGCGGCGATGCTGAGCAGCAGTGCGGCGCCGATTAGACAGGAAAGCAGGACGGACGCCATATGGTGACGGGGTTTATGCATGCAGTCGTAAAGCCTTTGATGACAAGGTGCGCCAGATGGTCGCAATTTTATAGCTGATTGATGCCGGGAGAGTCCAGTTTATTCTGCTTTTTTTACCGGTGTTTATCGGTTGCGGGCTGCAGGGGAACGTTGAGGAGCAGGAGTGGCGTTACGCAGCAGCAGCACGTAGTTGTCATCGAGGGTTCCATTCTCCTCCAGGCCTGCCAAGCGTTGCCATTCCTGGCAAGGGTCGCTCAGGGCGTTTGGGTGGCAGAAGGTCAGCAGCTCCAGGCCGCTCTTTGCAACCAGTCCAGCCAGCTGGGCAACCCGGTATGTGGTGACCTGGGGGTGCAGAAAGGCGTCGGACAGGCCGTGGTCGGTGTTCCCTTCAGGTGTCTCGGCCAGTCGCCGGGCCAGCCGCGACCCTTTGGGCAGGCGATCATAGAGCGCCTCTAGGCTGGCGACATCCGTGATGCCCAGTCGACGCAACGCCCGTCGTGCTGCCTCGGTCCCCCGGCGGGCGCCGTGGCTGTAGAGCATGACCCGCAGCAGGCCGTTGTGTGTCAGCCGCTGTTTCAGGGCCATCAGGCCTGCCAACGGATCGGGTAGATGGTGCAGCACCCCATAGGCGTCGATCATGCCAAAGGGCCCGGTTGCAATGGTCGGATCCAGCAGGTCGCCTAGTATGAAGTCCACGTTGAAGCGCAGGTGCAGCAGGCAGTGCAGCCGCGCCCGCTTTATGCTGGCCTGTGAAAGATCGAGGGCGGTGATCTGACAAGCGGGGTTGGCCAGGCTGAAGGGGTAGGGGGCGAAGCTGCCGCAGCCGGCAACCAGGATGCGGCGTAACTCCTGCGGCAGCTTGTGGCCATTGTGGCGCTGCCAGAGGTCGGCCAGGCTGAGGTGCTTGACATCCTTGCGTCGTAATGACGCCAGCAGCGGGTAGCGGGGGTAGGGGTGCTGCTCGTAGTGGCGGCGCAGGTCGTCCATGGCGGCACTGTAGCATGAATCGACGCGGTTGTGCCAGCATCGCCCCTTGACCCATGCCCCCTGACCCTCTATGCTTGCAGCGAAGTATACTCACCTTCTGGAGGCACCATGCGCAAGGCGGTTGTTCTGTATAGCGCCGGTCTCGATTCAACCACCTGTCTGGCCATTGCCCAGGCCGAAGGATTCAGTCCCTACGCCATCAGCTTCGATTACGGTCAGCGGCACCGTTATGAGCTGGAACTGGCCAAGGCTAATGCCAAGCGGCTGGGGGCCGTGGAACACCTGGTGGTTTCCTTTGACCTGCGCCAGATGGGAGGCAGCGCCCTGACCGCCGATCTGGAGGTGCCCAAGCAGGGAGTGAACAACGAGATCCCGGTTACCTACGTGCCGGCCCGTAACACGATCTTCCTCTCCTTTGCCCTTGGCTGGGCCGAGGTGTTGGGGGCCTTCGACATCTTTATCGGCGTCAATGCCCTGGATTACTCCGGCTATCCCGACTGCCGCCCCGCCTTTATCGAATCCTTCCAGCAGACCGCCAATGTAGCCACCAAGGCCGGTGTGGAGGGCAGTGGCCGCTTCACGATCCACACACCGCTGATCGACCTGACCAAGGCCCAGATTATCCAGAGTGGAACGGCGCTGGGGGTTGATTACGGCCTGACCCATTCCTGCTACGATCCTGCACCGGATGGCCGTTCCTGCGGCCGCTGCGACTCCTGCCGGCTGCGGCTGAAAGGCTTCCAGGAAGCCGGGCTTTCCGATCCGCTGACCTATCTGTGACCATGTGAAAACATGCTCTTTCAATTTTGTGGCGTAGGTGCCGGTCGATCAATAGGATAAAAATGGTCTTTTTTGTTCTTGCTTTTTTATAAAACTGCGCTACAGTTACCAGCGGCAGTCAACCTGACTGCACCATTTCATATCCGGGAGGTTGCATGGACGTCCTCGCCCTCAGCCGGCTGCAGTTCGCAGTCACCACCATGTTTCACTTCATCTTCGTTCCCCTTACCCTCGGCCTGTCGGTCCTGACCGCCTGGTTCGAGACCAAGTATGTCCGCACCGGTGATCCGACCTATCTGCGGATGACCAAATTCTGGGGCAAGCTGTTCCTGATCAACTTCGCCCTGGGGGTGGTGACCGGCATCACTCAGGAGTTCCAGTTTGGTATGAACTGGGCCGAGTATTCCCGCTATGTGGGGGACATCTTCGGCGCACCGCTGGCCATCGAGGCCACGGCGGCCTTCTTCCTTGAGTCGGTCTTCATCGGCGTCTGGATCTTCGGCTGGGATAAGATCTCCAAGAAGGCCCACGCCGTCACGATCTGGCTGGTGGCCTTCGGCACCAACCTGTCGGCGCTCTGGATCCTGCTGGCCAACGGCTGGATGCAGAAGCCGGTCGGTTTTGTGTTGCGTAACGGCCGGGCCGAGATGAACGATTTCCTGGCGCTGATCACCAACCCCTACGGCTGGATCAAGTTCCTGCACACCGTCACCTCCGGCTATATGGTGGCGGCCTTCTTTGTGATGGGCATCGCCGCCTGGCACCTGCTGCGCAAGAACGAGATTGACTTCTTCACCCGTTCCTTTAAGACCGCCGCCATGTTCGGCCTGCTGTCCGGCCTGGCAGTGGGGGCCAGCGGTGACTTTCACGCGGTGGAGATCGCCAAGGTGCAGCCCACCAAGTTTGCCGCCATGGAATCGGTCTGGGAAACCCGGAGTAACGCGCCGATGCACCTGCTGCTGGTGCCGGACGAGGCCAACGAGCGCAATGCGGTTGCCACCGCCTCCATACCGGGCATGCTCAGCTTTATGGCCTTCCATGACGTGAACGGTGAGGTCAAAGGGCTGAAGGAGTTCCCCAAGGAGGAGCGTCCGCCGGTACTGCCGGTGTTCTTGAGCTTCCGGCTGATGGTGGGCCTGGGTACCCTGCTGATCGGGCTCAGCCTGCTGGCGGTGATCATGCCCCGTTGGAAGCATTTTCTCGATTTTAAACTGTTCCTGTGGATTATGGTGATTGCCCTGCCACTGCCCTACATCACAGTACAACTGGGCTGGCTGGTGGCTGAGCTGGGCCGTCAGCCCTGGTCGGTCTACGGCGTACTGAAGACCGCCGACAGCGTCTCCAAATCGGTCTCGCTGGTGCAGGTGGGGGGCTCACTGGTGGGCTTTACCCTGCTGTACGGTCTGTTGGGGGTGATCGACATCTATCTGTTGGCCAAGTATGCCAAAAAAGGGCCTGACAACGACACAACCGGTATGATCCCGGTCAAGGAGGTGGCGTAGCTATGGAACTCCAGATTACCTGGTTTGTGCTCTGGTCCGTGCTGTGGGCGGTCTACTTCATGCTGGACGGTTTCGTGCTGGGCACCGGTTTCCTGTCCGGCATCCTGGCCAAGAACGATACGGAAAAACGGCTGCTGATCAACTCGGTCGGTCCGGTATGGGACGGTAACGAGGTCTGGCTGATCACCGCCGGGGGCGCCACCTTTGCCGCCTTTCCCACCACCTATGCCCTGATGTTCAGCTATATGTACACCGCCCTGCTGTTGCTGCTGTTCTCGCTGATCGTGCGCGGGGTCTCCTTCGAGTTCCGCGGCAAGCTGGAAGGGGAACAATGGAAAGGGGCCTGGGATCGCGCCATTATGGTTTCCAGTTTTCTGCCGGCCCTGCTGTTCGGGGTGGCCTTTGGCAACATCTTTAAAGGTCTGCCGATGGATGCCAGCGGCCACCACGGCGGCCTGCTGTCGCTCCTGAACCCCTACGGCATCCTGACCGGTCTGCTGTTTGTCTGCCTGTTTGCGGTGCATGGCGCCCTCTACGCCTCGGTCAAGACCGTGGGCGATCTGAGCAAGCGGGCCTTTGAGCTGGCCAAGATGCTCTGGATCCCGCTCTTGCTGGTGGCACTGTTGTTCCTGGGGGCCACCGCCTACAGCACCAAACTCTATGACAACTACCTGGCAGCGCCGTACCTGTTCCTGATCCCGGCCATCGCCGTGCTGGCCCTGGTGGCGGTGCAGGCCTACATGATCGCCAACAAGCCGCTCAAGGCCTTTGCCGCCTCCTGCGTCACGATCCTGTTCGTGGTCTTCACCGGCGTGACCGGGCTGTTTCCCAACCTGATCCCGTCCAGCCTCGATCCGGCCCACAGTCTGACGATCTACAACTCGTCCTCCAGCCAGTACACGCTGGTGATCATGACCGTGGTGGCGCTGATCTTCGTCCCGATCGTGATCGCCTACAAGATCTGGGTCTACCGGGTCTTCCGCGCCCCGGTCACCGAGCAGGATCTGCTGGAGAACAAAGAGGCGTATTAACGAGCAGAAGAGCTAGTGATGCAAACAAAAGCCGCCCTGTGTGGGGCGGCTTTTGTAATTTTACGTGTTGTGGTAATTGACAACAGCACATGGTGTTGGTAGTATCTCCAACATGAACGCTATGCTCCTGTATCGCGAACGTCTTGCCCTTGTTGAGAATCGTTTTGTCGAAATGGTGGTCTGGCAGTTGAACGTGCCGGCTAAGGGGAGCAACCATCGGTTCAAGTACCGGCTCGCGCTGGTGGTCGACGGAACGTGTGTGCTGCGCTATGACAATGAGGCCGGTAAGGGGGACCACCGGCATGCAGATGGCCGTGAAACCCCCTATCGATTTGTTGGTCCGCAGAGATTGTTAGAGGACTTTTGGCGTGATGTTGATGCCTGGAGGTAGTGAGATGAACACCGTAACACTAGAAATTGCGAGTCGAGACCTGGCCAGCCGCCGTTTTATCGGTGCCTTTAGCGGCAACCAGCAAGGCAGTTTCATCAGCTTTGCAACACCGGAGCTGTTGTTTAAGACACTTACCGCCAAACGCTGGGAATTGCTGCAGGCAATGACCGGGGCAGGGGCGATGAGCATCCGCGAGGCCGCACGTCGTGTGCAGCGTGATGTAAAGGCGGTGCATGGCGATGTGCAGGCACTGCTGGTGGCCGGATTGTTGGAAAAGAACGAGGCCGGGCAGATTCTGTTCCCCTATGATGCCGTTCATGTGGATTTTATGCTGAAAGAGGCAGCCTGAAGCGAGTTGTTGCGTGAATGTTAAAAGGCCGGCCCGGAAACGGGCCGGCCTTTTTTGTTGGTGCAGGGGGGTGCGTGCAGGCTGTAAGGTGAATACTATCTCTGTACATCCTTTAGCGTGCCACTTAAAGCCTTCATCAAATCTCCTGATACCTTTTTTTCAATTACTTCATCTGTTGATGTGAATACAGTTACTTTTAAAGACTTTGCAATGATTCGGTTCTTGCCTACAAATGAACTTGCTGATTCCAGCCAATTCAATGCTGGTAAATAGACGTTAAATTCATCTCCATGATTGAGAAGCAGTGGAAGTTTTGACGATATCTTTTGTATCTCTGATGCACTCGGTGAAAATGAGATGTCCTGAATCGCATATTTTCTGCCCCAATGCCAAATCCCACACTTCCAACCTATATTAGTGATAGTAATCGGGCGTAGCCCAATATTTACCGCCCTTATTCTGCAATATTGGTCTCCAGTGATATCACCCATGGCAACCATAAGCCCTACGTGAACTTTAAGGCGCAGCCTGTTTTTTGACCATGCAAACCAGAGCGACGTAATTACAGCCCCGATAGTGCCAACTGCCGTTAACCATGTTGCGATAGAAGTCGAAAAATTGATTTTGTCATTTAACGGCCATGCAGATACAGATGAATAGACTTCAAACACGATATGCACTCTCCGAATATAGAATGACGGTGTCGTTAGGTGTGATATACCTCCATAGCTATTTTTCTTCAATGTAAATCCAAACACAGAAAGCCGATCCTTCAGGGGTCGGCTTTCTGTGTTTTCGGTTATGCCGGTTTCAGATCACGCGGAAATCCGGGGAAATCCGGGGACGCAATACGAATTTTAGATTTTGACTTGCAATTCTGTATTGTGTCCCCTAATTTTGCCTAATTTTTCCTAATTTTTCTGATTTTTCGTCTTTTTTCGCGTGCAGGCTGTTAGCAAATACGGGAAATGTCCCTGGCTTTCCTTTAATTTAGGCTCTTCGTCGAAATGAGTGGGTAGCCGTGGTATAGTCGGTCATCTCATTTTGGAGGTGCCCGTCACATGCAACCCGAACAGCTCTTTGGTATGGCCCTTGGCATCGTCTCTCCCTGGGAAGT
>NZ_JAVEPN010000017.1:0-51062 GCF_034008105.1 Trichlorobacter sp. | reverse complement strand
CCCGCCACCGACCGCCGGACTGGCGTCCGAGAACCCGGCCAGGCCATACAACTCCCAGGCCACCCGCCGCGACTGCAGGAAGTTGAGCTTAAGCCGTCCTTCGAGCGGAGCATCGCCCCCATCGACCCGGGTTGTGGCCCCCCGTGCAAACAGTGAGGCAAACAGACGGTCACTGAGCTGGACGCCAGCGCCAGCGGTGTAGGAAAGGTAGTTCTTGCCCTGGTAGTCGCTGGTGCTATCCTGCAGGATGTAAACGCCATCAACAAACAGCTGAAAATCGCCCAGCCACTTGGAGAGCGACAGACCCGGCCCAAACTCGAAGGTGCCGGTGCCCAGTCCGCTATCATCATCGCCGGTGGGCAGCTTCAGGTACAGGTTGGGACGAACTCGCGGCAGCCAGCCTTCCTCGTCCTGCTGCACGGTCCAGCCGGCACTCAGGTTGATATCACCCAGGCCGGCCTCGCTACTGGTGCTGCTGCTGGATGAAAGGCTGACGGTGGCGTTGGTCCGCCGCCCCTGACCGCCTGACCGGGTGACCACCACGTCGCTGGATGAACGGCTGCTAAAATAGACCAGCGGCACCTCCAGGGTCAGGTCAACATTCTGGAGGGGATTTACGACCAGCAGGACCGGCACCGTAACCACGGTTGCATCGGCATTGCTGCCATAATCGCCATAAGTCACCTCGAAGCCGCTACCGATAGCCGTGCTGACCCCCTGCTGCAGGCGGTGCTCGCTATCGTCGCCCCAGACAGCCGATGTCGTCAGCAATACAACCAGCGTGCTCACCAGCCTGAACCACATCACCTCACTCCACCACCCGCGTTGCACCATCTGCATGCCTGTCACCATTCCCTCTACGTTCTTTGCCCGGACCTAACGACCCCGGCGAATACCGGAACCACCTTGCTGGTGCTGCTGTTGCCCTGTGCGAAGGCGCTGGCCACCTGACCACAGCGGTCGGCCCGTGTCGGAACGCACTGTCAACTGACCGCCATCAGGCAGACTGATCCACTGGCTGATCAGGTAGCTCTGGCCATCCTTGCCCTGGGCGCGGGATCCTCGTACCGACACCGTATCTCCCACCTTCCAGCCGAGATCATCATCCTGCAAGTACCAGCGGGGCCCCAGCACCACGATAAAACGATCAGTGACCGTTGTCAGCTCGATGGTCACCGGGTCGCTGTCGGCAGCGGGCAGAGCCGCAACACGGCCGGTTACCGTCACCACCGTGTTGCGGTCGTACCCTTGGCTGAGATTCAATCCCGCGCGCGCCGCCGGGGCATCATCGCCAAACAACCAGCCGGCATGGCCTGAAACCGGTGTCAGGAGCAGCACAGACACCATCAGATGCAGGGATATGCTATGCAGAAAACGCACGTACAGCATCTCTTCCTCTTGCCTGTAAAAAGTTAACGCAACTACTGCTTGGCAGGGCTGCCAAAGCCGGTGCCATCTTGCGGACGCAGGCCGGTACCGGTGCCGTCACCGGGGCCCAGTTGACGCATCTGGCCTTGACCGGCACCCTGGCGGGTTGCAGCACCTGCACCACTACCATCGCGCAACTGCTCACGCTTCTGGACCTGCTCACGCTTCTGCTGCTTGATGCGGTTTTGATCGCCGCTGCCGTCTCTCAGCTGACTGCCCTGGCCGCCGCCGCTCATCCGGGCGCCGCCGCCCATGCCACCACCGCCGCCACCGCGGGCAAAAGACTCGCCACCAAAGGCCACCATTGTCGCCACCACTGCCGCAAGTATCATCATCCGTTGTGCGCTCATCTCCGTACACCTCCTGTGTGAGATCGGGAATCCGTCCCGTTGCCACAACTATCTACAGAATACGTGCCATCACGATAATGCACCAATGTTACTGAATTTTAAGCAAAACATCGCCCTTACAGGTGCAATACCTGCATCGACCGGCTGCAACTATTGCACTAACCACCCAGCAAACCATATTCCTTTAAACGATACTGCAGGGTACGCTTCGAGATACCCAGCTTTTCAGCAGCCAGGCGCCGATTGTTGCCGCAACCTGCCAGGGCATCAAGGATAGCGCTCCGCTCGATGTCCCGCAAACTCCCGTCAAGCGTTTCAATCTCTGCAGCACGTTGCGGAAAACGTAACTGCTCCGGCAGATCTTGGACCGTGATGGTGCCCCGCCCCAAAATAACGGCCCGCTCCAGCACATTCTGCAACTCACGAATATTGCCGGGCCACCGGTAGCGGCTCAACGTTTCCAGCAACTCCGAATCCAGAGTCGGTACGGCACACCCGATCTGGTGGGCGATCCGCTCCACCAGAAACTCGCTCAGCGCTCTCAGAGCATCCCTTCGGTCGCGCAACGCCGGCAAGGCAATTGGAAAGACATTGAGCCGATAATAAAGATCCTCACGAAAGCGTCGTTCCCTGACCTCCTGCAGCAGATCGCGGTTGGTGGCGGCAATAATCCGCAGATCAACCCGAATTTCACGCTGTCCTCCCACCCGCACGAAGCTACGCTCCTGCAGCACCCGCAACAATTTTGCTTGGAGCGTAAGGGGCAGCTCGCCGATCTCATCCAGAAAAAGTGTGCCGCCCGAAGCCAGTTCGAATCTACCCATACGGGTCTGCACCGCACCGGTGAAGGCTCCTTTCTCATGGCCAAACAGCTCGCTTTCCAGCAGATTTTCCGGGATGGCTGCGCAGTTAAGCGCTACAAACGGCCCTTCGCCACGCTGGCTGGCACAATGGATGTAGCGGGCGGCCAACTCCTTGCCGGTGCCCGACTCTCCGCTCAACAACACGGTAGCCTGGGTAGTGGCCACCTCCCGCAACATGCGCTGAACCGTTCCCATGGCCTGGCCGGCAAACAACACCTCATCGGGCGGCAAACCAGCCGTCTCACGTTCCTTCAACGCAGTCAGGCTCCGCACACGACTTTCGTTGTCCAGTGTACGCCGCACCAGTGTCCGCAGTGTTTCTGGGTCCTTGAGCGGCTTGGTGAGAAAATCGGCTACCCCTTCCTTGATGGCCGCCACCGCCTCTTCCACCGTACCGAAGGCGGTCAGCAGGATAAAGGGCGGCGCCAGCCCCTCGGCGGTGGCCGTCCGGTACAGTTCGAGCCCCCCCAGGCCAGGCAGCCGCAGATCGGAAAGCACCAGGTCGAACGAGTGACGCCGCAACGCCATCAGGGCCGCCTTACCATCCTCCTTTGCAACGGTATCGTAGCCCTGGTCCTCCAGAATGGTCATCAACAATGAACGGAAGGTGGCATCGTCCTCCACCACCAGTATCCTGGCCGTTTGTTTCATACCTGCTCCTTGACAGTGGCTTGTGGTAGCCGCACCGTGATCTGCGCCCCGCCGTCCGGCCCATTTTCTGCAACGATCGTTCCGCCACAGCCCTCCGCTATCCGGCGGCAGACCGCCAGCCCCAGCCCTCCTCCGCTGGCCTTGGTGGTAACAAAGGGCTCAAAGACGCGCGGCAACAATTCCTGTGCAAAACCTGCACCGTTGTCCGCCACGGTCATAACAACCTCATTATCCTGCAGTGTTGTGGCAACCCGCAACCGCCCCCCCTGGGGCATGGCCTGCACGGCATTGGTGAACAGATTACGCAACAGCTGGCCCAAACGATCCGCACTACAAGCCACCTTGAGTCCGCGTTCCCCAGTGCGTTCAAAAACGACACCCAGCCTCATGGCCTCAGCGCCGAGCAATCCCCAGGCCTCTTCCACGGCAGTATCGATCGGGACGGTACCGGGTGGCGGTCCATCGGGACGGGCATACAGTAACAGATCATTCACCAATGCCTCCAGACGAACGGTTTCCCGCAGGATGGCATCGGTACATTGGCGGGAGCGCTGGTCGCCCGCCGCCCGTTCCGCCAGCAACTGGGCAAAGCCCTTGATACCGGCCAGTGGAGTCCGCACCTCATGGGCCAGCACCGCACCCAGCTCTCCCAGACGTGCCAACTGTTCGTTGCGAACCAAGGCCTCGCGCCGCTGGGCATCCCGACGCACCAGCCGCAACGACAGCAGCCCCAACGACCAGGCCGCTGTGGTCAAAATCAGCAGCAAGACGAATCCAGTCCGAGCACGACGGATGATCTGATTGGCCTGCCAGCTATGCAGGGCCAGCCGCAGGGCCAACGTTTCGCTAGGCAAGTGCAGCGGAAGATGGAGCTCATAGACCTCCTCGCCGGTCCCCAACCTGACCCGGTGCTCAACCGGCCCGGACTGGTCGAACACGGGACGATACCGCTGATCCTCCACCTGTTCGCCGATCAGGTCGGGGTTACTGTGAAAACGGATAGTTCCTTGCCGGTCCACCAGCGCAAAAAACGCCAGATCTGGCGTTTTGAAAGCAGCCAGGGTTGCGAATGAGGGATCGCGGCTGGCAACGCCTTCGATGGCCTGGCCCAGGGACAAGGCGGTGCCCCGTTGCAGGGTCTGGGCGATCGGCAGTGCGCTGCGGTAACTGGAAACGGCATACCAGACCAACAGGATCGTCACCACCAGACCGGCAACCACCAAGGCTATCTGAAAACGGGACTGCTGCATGGCCGATATACTAACGCCGGCCCTGGCCCGGCAGTCAAGCATGATTTGCATTCAACGGTTTACCTGCTACACTTGGCTGCCAAGGAAGCTCAGCCATGACACTATCGGCCTTGTCATACAACGATCTGCCCCTGGTTCTGGCTCGTCTGCAGACGCTGGGAGAACTGCACGCCCCCCTGCGCGGCAGCGATGGGGCTGTCCGTTTCGGACCGTTGCCGCCGGGAGCCCAGCCCGATCTGACAGCCCAGCGCAGCCTGCTGCCGCCCAAGAAGTACCTGCTGGCCCCCAGCGAAACCATCCTGACCTACCACCCGGCAACCGGCTACCAGGCACCACCACAACCGGAAACGCCACTGATCCTGCTGGGACTGCACCCCTGCGACCTGGCGGCCATCGCCTATCTGGACCGACTGTTCATGGCAGCCGACAGCCCGGACCCGCTCTACACCGCCCGGCGTGAACGGCTGATCCTGATCGGCGCCTCCTGTACCCCCGATCAGTATTGCTCCTGCCACCAGATGCCGTCGCCGCTGCCGGCAGCCTGCGACCTGTTTCTGCACCAGCAGGCCGATGGGCTGCTGCTACACGTTGAGAGTCCGAAGGGCCAACTGCTGCGAGAAGCGCTGCAGGATCTGCTGCAATCGACACCGGCACAGCAACCGCCGGCATCGACCCGCGATCATTTCGGCAGCGCTAGCGTAGCAACGTCACACGAAGAACTGGACCCGAACCTGCCGGACTGGCAGCAGCTGGCCGACCACTGTCTGGGCTGTGGGGCATGCTCCATTTGCTGCCCCACCTGTTCCTGCTTCGAGGTGCTGGAGTTCGGCGGCCTGGACGGCTGTTCGGCCGAACGGCTGCGCCGCTGGGACAACTGCCTATTCAAGAGCCATTCCGAAGTGGCCGGCGGCCACAGCTTCCAGAAGGACCGCGCCCAACGCTTCCGTTACCGCTACCGCCACAAGTACCGCGGCTATGGCCAACTGCGGGGCCTGCCCACCTGTGTCGGCTGCGGTCGCTGCCGGGTGCAGTGCCCCACCGGGCTCGATCTGCGTCCACTGGCAGAACGGCTGGAAAGGAGCACGCCATGAACACCTCCCTGCCACAAGCGGCCCGCATCGGCGCCATCCGCCATCTGACCGATGATACCGCCCTGTTTACCTTGCAGCTTGACGAACGACCGGCAGAGCACCAGAGCTCGCCAGCCCATTTTCAACCAGGCCAGTTCCTGCAGCTCTCCGTCGCGGGCGCCGGCGAGGCGCCGATCTCCTACTGCGGTTTTCCCTCCAGCGACGGCAGCATCGAACTCTGTATCCGCAAGGCTGGACGGGTCACCGCAGCACTGCATGCAGCGGCATTGGGTGATCAGGTGGCGGTGCGGGGACCATTCGGGCACGGCTTTCCGCTGTCCCACTATGCCGGGCAGGATCTGCTGCTGATGGCCGGCGGCCTGGGGATGGCGCCGCTGCGCTCACTGCTGCTGGCCCTGCTGCACCAGCGGGAACGCTACGGCCGACTGACCCTGCTGTATGGCGCCAAGGCCCCTGAGGCGCTACTATTCCGCCATGAGTTGGCCGACCTGGCCAGCCGCAAGGATCTGCAGCTGCGGCTGGCAGTGGACCGAGCCGGCGAGTGTCCGCCCGGCTTACCTGACTGCCGGGTGGCACTGTTGCCAGCGCTGCTGGAAGGGCTGACCGTTGACCCCCAGCGAACGGTCGTTGCACTGTGCGGTCCACCGGCCGCCTACCGTTTTCTGGTGCCGCCGCTGCTGGAACGGGGTATCCCGCCACAGCAGATCCATCTCTCGCTTGAACGCCGCATGCACTGCGGCATGGGTCACTGCGGCCACTGCGCAGTCGGCACCCTGCTCTGTTGCACCGATGGGCCGGTCTTCGCCTACAGCGCCTTGCAGACCATCGAGGGGGCCCTGTGAACCGTCCCCGCTTGGCCATAGTCGGCCTGACCGCCTGTTCGGGCTGCCAGCTCTCGCTCGTAAACTGCGAGGCCGAATTACCGCTGCTGCTGGAACAGGTGCAGTTCGAGCTGTTTCCCATGGCCTGTTCGCCGGTGCAGATGGCAGAGCAGTACGATGTTGCCCTGGTGGAGGGCTGCTGCACCACCGCCCATGAAGTGGAACTGCTGCGTGAGCTGCGTAACCGCAGCCGCCTGCTGGTCGCCCTGGGCACCTGCGCGCTGTGGGGCGGCGTGGCCACCCTGCGCTCCGACACGCCCCGTCAACAGCTGCTGAGCCAGGTCTACGGACCACACCCTCCACTGGATGACGGACTGCCGCGACCGTTATCGGCCTACGTTACGGTGGATACCGCTCTGCCTGGTTGTCCGCCGGAAAAGAAGGAACTGCTGGCATTGTTGAGCGATCTGGTACGGGGCAACCTGCCGCCCGCTGGCGTCAGCCCGGTCTGCACCGACTGCCGGATGCGGGAAAACCTCTGCCTGTTGCAGGAGCGGAATCAGCTCTGCCTCGGCCCCCTGACCCTGGGCGGCTGCGACGCCCGCTGCCCCAGCCTGGGCGTGCCCTGCGAAGGCTGCCGCGGACCAGCCCCGGAGGTCAATCTGACTGAGGCGTTGGCGGTTTATCAGCAAAAGGGGTTTGATCAACAGACGGTGACGGCACGGCTGCAGCGTTTCTGCCCGGAGTGGCGCCATGACTAAGCTGCGGACGATCAACCAACTGGCTCGGGTGGAAGGCCACGGCAGGATCAGGCTGGAGCAGCAGGCCGGGCGGGTGGTGGGCGCACGGCTTGAGCTGTATGAATCGATGCGGCTGTTTGAGGCGCTGGTGCTGGGACGGCGGTATGACGAGATTGCAGAGATCGTCTGTCGCATCTGCTCGATCTGCTCCACGGTGCACAAGGTGGCGGCCCTGCAGGCGGTAGAACACGCACTGGAGCTGCAGGTTAGCACGCAGACCGACCTGCTGCGGCAGCTGGCGGTGCAGGGGGGCCAGATCGAAAGCCACGCCCTGCACCTGTTCTGTCTGGCCCTGCCCGATTACCTGGGCTGCAACGGCTTTCCCGAGCTGGCCCAACGGGCCCCGGCCGAGCTTCAGCGCGGACTGGAGATCAAGGCGCTGGGCAACCGGATACAGGAATTGGTGGGCGGACGGGCGATCCATCCCTTCAACCTGCTGCTGGGCGGGCTCGGCAGCGTTCCTGCTGCCGACAGCCTTAAGCAGCTGATCGACCAGCTGCAGGAGCTGCTACCGGCGGCACTGGCCACCATCGAGCTGGCCGCCGGGCTGAATGAGACCTTACCCGCGCTGCATCCGTTGCCCTGCTGTGCCGCCAGCGGAGGACCATCGTTATTCGGTGAGCAGCTGACTACCAGTGACGGCCAGCAGCTGGCAGCCTGTGAGGCTTACGCCTGGCTGGATGAACGCCTGGTTGGGTACAGCCACGCCAAGCTGAGTAGCTTCAGCGAGCATGGCCCCTACCTGGTCGGTCCGTTGGCGCGCCTCAATCTGGATGTTCCGCTGGAACCATCCGCCCAGGCGGCGTTGCAACGCTACGATTCGCGGTTGCTTGGGGCGCCCCTGACCGCCTCCCATCTGGCCCGGGCCATCGAACTGCTGCAGGCCATCGAGCGGGCAATGGTGCTGTGCAGACAACTACTCCAGAACGGGTTGCTGCCGGAGCGGGCAGCTGCAGTGCAGCCCCGCTCCGGCAGCGGAACAGCCCTGATCGAGGCCCCCCGTGGCCTGCTGCTGCATCAGTACAGCTTTAACGACGCCGGATACTGCACCGCCGCCCAGGTGGTGACCCCCACCGCCATCAACCAGGGTGCCATGGCGCTGATGCTGACGGACTTGCTCCAGTGTCTGCCCGATGCAGATCCCGATTCGTTCAAGCTGCAGGCCGAGCGGCTGATACGCTGCTTTGATCCGTGCATCTCCTGCGCGGTACATTAAGAGGAGCGCCGATGATCGGCATACTACGCTTCATAACCATCACCATGCTTGCGACCGGCAGCCTGCTGTTTTCCGCCCCTGCCCCGGTACAAGCAAAACCGATCACGGCTGTGATCCTGCGCGACCTGCAGCCGTCCTCCTTTGTCGATCGCAAAACAGATCGACCAACCGGCTTTGCCGTTGATCTGACCAATGCCGTCGCGGCTGAGGCAGGCCTGCAGGTGCAGTATCTGGTGGTCAACAACTGGCAGGAAGCGGAAGACGCCCTCAAAACCGGACAGGCCGACATCTGTCCCGTGCTGGTGGTCAATCCCAAGCGACAGACGTTTTTCCTTTTTACCGACTATACCGAGACCTCAGGTGTCCGCATCATCATCCGCACCAAGAGCGGCAGCATCGCTGGCCTGCCCGACCTGTACAACCGCCCGGTGGGCACCCTGCGGGCCAGCCAGGCCTACCAACTGCTTAAAAACGAAAACCGCATCACGCTGACCTTTTACGACTCCTACCAGCAGGCGATCATGGAACTGCTGGCCGGGCGGATTGACGCCTTTGTCGGGCCGGACAACATCGTGCTGCAACTCACTCGAGAAGCGGGCATCGAAGACCAAATTAAAATGTTGGAACCGCCACTGATCGAGATCAAACGGGCCATCGCCGTTGCCAAAAATAACCCTGAGCTGTACCGTCAGTTGCGGGGCCCCACAGCCGCCTTTGTGACCAGCCCTGCCTACAAGGCCCTCTACACCAAATGGTACGGCAGCCCTGCGCCGTTCTGGAACACCACCAAGGTCGTACTGCTGCTGACTATCCTCACCCTGTCCGCACTGATCGCCCTGGCGATCTGGCGCTATTTTCTGCTGATCGGCTACAACAGACGGATCAGCGACAGTGAGCGCCGTTTTCGCGGCATCTTCGACCAGACCCTGCAGATGATCGGCCTGCTTGATGCCAAGGGCCGCCTGATCGAGATCAACCAGACCGCCCTGGACCTGGTCGCCACCACCCTGGATCAAGTGCGCGGGCAGTTGTTCTGGGATACCCCCTGGTGGAACCACGATCCTGCCCAGCAGGTCAGGCTTCAGCAGGCGATGGCAGAGGCGATGGAGGGAGAGCTGGTACGCATGGTGGCGAAACATCGCTCCGCACAGGGGGCGATACATTATGTGGACTTCTCAATCAAACCGGTCTTTGACGACAACGGCAAGGTCTGCCTGCTGATCCCCGAAGGGCGCGACATAACGGAACGGATAAAGACGGAACAGGAGCTGCACGACAAGGCCGTACTGCTGGAGCAGGAGATCGGTGAGCGCCAGAAGGCCCAGGAGGCATTGCAGCTGCTCAACAGCACGCTGGAGCAACGCATCAGTGAGGCGGTAACCCAGCTGCGCCAGAAGGACGACCTGCTGATCCAGCAAAACCGCATGGCCGCTCTGGGTGAACTGCTGACCAACATCGCCCACCAGTGGCGCCAGCCCTTGAACAACATCGCGGTCTATATCCAGACCATGCAGTACCTGCAGCGGGCCGGCGAACTCACCGACGAGGAGATGGACCGGGATATCAAGGCGGTGATGGAGATCCTGCAGTATATGTCCCAGACCATCGACGACTTCCGCAGCTTCTTTGTGCGCGACCGCAGCAGCGCCCTGGAGTTTTCCCTGGCGCCCACCATTGCCAAGGCACTGGCGCTGGTGACCCCAGCCCTGACGGCCAACAATATCAAGGTGGCGCTGCTCAAGGATGAACGCCAGGAGCTGCGGGTAACCGGCTATCCCAACGAGTTTATCCAGGTGGTGATGAACATCCTGTACAACGCCCGCGACATCCTGTTAGAACGGGAGGTCGTTAATGCCAGCATCGAGATTATGGTGACCGAGGAAAACGGCAAGAGCGTGACCACGATTCGGGATAACGGCGGCGGGATTGACCAGCAGGCCCTGCCCCATATCTTCGACCCCTATTTCACCACCAAGGGGCCGGACAAGGGCACCGGCATCGGGCTCTACATGTCCAAGAACATCATTGAAAAAAACATGGGCGGGAAACTGACGGCGCGTAACGTGGAAAACGGTGCTGAATTCAGGATAGAAATCTAAACCATGACAGCATGTGTCACAAATCCAGAGTCATGGCATTTTCGTCGCAATCCGGGAATTTTGGGCACTTGATGCAGTCACCCCACACCTTGTGGGGCAGGGTCGATTTATCCACCAGCACAAAACCCAGCTTGCCGAAAAAGTCCGGCTTGTAGGTCAGACAGAAGATCCGCTTCAGGCCCAGTTCACGGGCCTCATCAATGCAGGCGCTCACTAGGGCGCTGCCCACCCCCTTGCGTCCGGCATCCTCCGCAACCGCCACCGAGCGAACCTCCGCCAGATCATCCCAGACGATATGCAGGGCAGCCGCCCCCAGAATCCGTCCGTCGTCAGCCACTTCAACGTAGAAATCACGCAACGACTCGTACAGCTCGGACAGCGAGCGGGACAGCATATCGCCACGGCTGGCGTAGGTGGTCAACAGTTTCTGGATCTCTTTGACATCGGTGATCTGGGCCTTACGGAGCATGGCGGTTCCTTGTCGCAGGGGATGTTGGGCACAGTGTAGCAAATGTAACCGCACTGCTGCATCAACTTTGTTGCCCCCTGCGTTGCCAATGGTGTGATCAGGGCACGGCGTCAAGGAAACACTAACCAGCCAACGCAGGTATCGCGCAAACGTGACAACGCCTAGTCGATGCGGCCGAGCAGCCTGAGCAGGCCGTCCATGATGGTGGCCGGATGGGGTGGACAGCCGGGGATGAACAGATCCACCGGGATGATGCCCTCCAGCCCGTTGTGCACCGCCGGCAGATCACGGAACGGTCCGCCGCCAATGGCGCAGGCGCCACAGGCGATCACCAGCTTGGGAGCCGGCACCGCCTCCCAGGTCGCCAGCAACGCTTCGCGCATGTTGTCGCTGACCGGGCCGGTCACCAGGAGGCCGTCGGCATGGCGGGGCGAGGCCACGAACTGGATGCCGAAGCGCCCCAGATCCCAGGCCAGGGTGTTGAGGACGTTGGTGTCGGCCTCGCAGGCGTTGCAGCCGCCGGCGCTGACCTGGCGAAGCTTGAGAGACCGCCCGAACAGCCTCCGCAGATCCTTTTCCAGCGGTTCGGCACGTGGTGGCGTCTGAGCGGGTTCCAGCACCAGATCGGTTCGGGCACGGCCTGCCAGACGATAGTCACGGCTGAAGGCGACCGCACCCTGGGGGCAGGCCTCGCTGCAGGAGGGGCAAAACAGACACAGCCCCTGATCGATTACCGGCCCGTCGGCAGTGACGCTGATCGCCCCCACCGGACAGGCCTCCAGACAGGCCCGGCATCCGTCAGCGCAGCGGCCCGGCTCCAACACCGGCCGCCCGCGAAACCGCTCTGCCAACGGCGGCGGTGTACGGGGAAACGGCATGGTGCGGTAGCCCTGACGTATCCGTTCTAGAAGCGAGAGCAGCATGACGGAACCTTTCAGCCAACGTTACCGTTTACACACAAGTTTACAGATCGAAGCCGCAGTACGACAGGTTAAAGCTCTTGTTGCAGAGCGGAAAATCCGAGATCTGCTCACCACGCAGCGCCACGGCCAACCCCTGCCAATTGTGGAAGGAGGGATCGGTGATCTTGTAGCGGCTGATGGCGCCCTGAAGGTCAGTGATAGCAACATGGCAGATTTCACCGCGCCAGCCCTCAACCAATGCCACGGCCAGCCGTTCGCCAGCCTGCGGCAGCGCAGGCGTCTCCCGCACCGTCCCCGACGGCACCTGTTCCAGCATGTCCGCCAACCAGGCGGCCGACTGTTCGCACTCCTGGCTCCGCTGTCGGGCGCGGGCCAGCACGTCGCCCTGCTGGCCGGTGGGTGCGTGCAGTGCATGGAGGCCGTAGCAGCCGAAGGGGTGCCGGTTGCGGGCATCGACCGCCACCCCGCAGGCCCGGGCAGCCGGCCCCACCAGCCCGAGCGCAGCGGCCGTCTCAAGGCTGAGCTGGCCGGTGCCCTCGAATCGATTGATGACCGACGCGCTCTGCCATAACAGGTCGGTGGCCCCCTTAAGATCGCGGTAGGCGGCCAGCAATCGCTTCTGGATACCGGCTGCCTGGGCATGGTCCAGATCAAACCTGACACCGCCCGGCAACAGCAGGCCACGACCGAAACGGCTGCCGCACAACTCGGCCGTCAGGTTCAGGAAATCACCCCGTATCCGGCCACAGAACGAGGCGGTGGGCAGGTAGCCCACATCCCCGGCCAGGGCCCCCAGGTCGCCGGCGTGGTTGGCCAGTCGTTCCAGCTCCAGGGCGATACCCCGTAGCAGACTGGCCCGTTCGGATACAACCGTCCCATCCACCGCCTCCCGCAGCAGGCAGTGGGCCCAGAGGTGGCCGATGGTGCTGTCTCCGGCCACCGCCTCCAGCATGGCAAGGGCGCGTCCCGGTGCGGCTGCGGGTAACGCCTGCTCGACACCGCGGTGCTGGTAGCCGAGCGAGATCTCAAGGTGGAAGACCTCTTCGCCGTGGCACTGGAAGCGGAAATGGCCCGGTTCGATGATGCCAGCGTGGACCGGTCCCACCGCCACCTCATGGACCTGATCCCCCTCAACCTGATAAAAATCCATCAGCCCCACCCCGCCTTGGGGGAAGCGAACCGGCTTCAGCCAGGGGTGTCCTTCAGCTGTGATGCCATACTGCTCGCAGATCTCCCGCTCAAACAGCGAGACCTGCGGGCAGAGCACGGCCAGCGAGGTGAAGCTGCCCTCCAGCTCGCAGCAGCACGCCGCCAGCTGCTGCTGGCTGTCCTGGGCCAGTACGGCATACCGGCGCAGCGGGCCGCCGGGTTGACGATGGCCGAAATAGCTGCAGACACGCCAGCCCTCGGCCATAGAGATATACAGTTCCTGGCTGAAACTGTCCGGCGTCAGCAGCGGCAGCTCGGCCAATGGCACAGAGGCTGGGTTTGTAAATATCAGCTTGGCGCCGCTCATGGACAGCCTCCCCGCAGCAGGGCTGCCCCCTGATGCACCAGATCGGCCAGCGGTGGCGGCAGACAGACCCCCAGCACCACCACCAACAGAAGCAATACCAGGGGCGGCAGCACCGTCAGCAGCCGTTCACGCTGACTGGTGCTGGGTAGACGGGAGGGAGGATCGCCCAACACCATCCCCAACACGATCGGGGCCATGCCCAGAAAGACCACCGCCAACGCCAAAAGTAACAGGACTGCCGCCACCCAGCTACCCTGCCTGAAGGCGGCGGTGATGATGGTGAACTCACTCAGAAACAGCAACGAAGGCGGGAAGGCGGTAACTGCCAGAAAACCGCCCAACAGGATGCTGCCGGACCAGGGCACCCGCCGCAGCGCGCCCTGCACTCCCAGGGTGCTCTTGCTGCCATAGACCCGGTGCAAGGTGCCGGAGGAGAGGAACAAGGCCCCTTTGGCCAGACCATTACCGATCAGGTGCAGCAGCATCCCTGCCAGCGCACCTTTGCCGATCGCCAACGCCAGCACCATGAGCCCCATATGCTCGACACTGGAGTAGGCCAGCATCCGCTTAAAATCGGCCTGACGCACCAGAAACACCGCTGCCACCAGCATCGAAAACAGCCCCAGCACCATCATCGGCACGCGATACAAACGGTCATCGCCACCGGCGGCCAGCATCAGCTGATAGACCCGTATCAGCGCCAACAGGGCACAGTTGGTGAGCCCACCCGCCAGCAGCGCCCCCACCAGGCCCGGCGCTTCGCCGTAGGCGTCCGGTTTCCAGGTGTGCAGCGGCGCCAGCCCCAGCTTAACGCCGAACCCCACCAGCAAAAACACGAACCCCAGCCGCAGCCACCCCTGATCGAGCTTTGGGGCCACCTCCAGCAGGCTCTCCAGCTGCAGCGTAGCATCGACCCCGGCCACCAGGGTGGCGTAGGCCAGAAAATAGACCCCCAGCAAGGCCAGGGCGATCCCCACCGAGCCGATCAACAGGTACTTCCAGGTGGCCTCGATGGAGCGGGCGTTCGTGTTGTAATAAATCTGCGGCGCCATACTGACGGTGGCAACGGCCACCGCCACCCAGAGCAGACCCAGGTGCTGACTGATGCAGACCAGCGTCATGGCTGCCAGACAACTGAGCAGCGAGAGGCACAGGAAACGGTTGGGCCGTTCAGGACGATCGTGGCGCAGATAGCTGACAGCATAGACCGAACAACCAAGAAACAGCAGGCTGATAGTCAGAAGGACGATGCTCCCCAGCGGGTCCAGCTGCACCCAGCCGCCATGGGCCGGCCCGGAAGGGTGCCACAGCTCGGCCAGGGTCAGCCCGGTGTGCAGCAGGGCCACCAACGGCAGCAGCAGTGGCCGACGCTGATCGTCGGACAGCAGACCGGCGATCAAGGCCCCCACGAGCGGTATCAGAATCAGGGCGTGCAGCATCGGGCTAACGCTCCCGCAGCGCCGTCAGGCGCGAGGTATCCAGCGAGGAAAATTCCCGGCTGATATGCTTGATCACAATCCCCATCACAAAGGTGCCCACCAGCAGATCCAGCAATACCCCGGCCTCCACCATCACCGGCATCGCCTCAGTCAGCAGCAGGCCGAAGATGAAGATACCGTTCTCCAGCACCAGATACCCCAGCACCTGGGAGATCGCCTTGCGCCGCGTGGTCAGCAGCAGACAACCGGCCAGCAGGGTGGCGATGGAGGCCGGCAGAAAGAGATGCCCGTGATGGGTCGCCGCCAACGGCAGGCGAGCGGCAAACCAGAACGCCAGGGCCGTGCAGATGGCCCCCAGCACCAGGGTGGCGCCAAATCCCAGGTGCGGCTGCAACTCCTGCTTAGCCTCACTACGCTTGATCGCCTGGGCAATCAGCCAGGGCACCAGCCCACCCTTGACCAGCAGGATACCGACCGTAATCAGCGCCAGATGCCAGGAAAACGGGACCAGGATACCGGGCAACAGCCCCAGCATGACCCCTTGTGCCGCCACCAGCCTGACGCTGAGCTGATGGCGTCCGGTACCCAGCAGCACGAAGTTGAGCAGCATCACCACGATCAACAGCTGATCAGTCAGAAAGATTGCGGTCATGCCTCACCTCACCGTCAGCAGCAGGGCAAAGGCGGCCAAGGCAGCGGCCGCAACCAGCAGGCGAGGCACCTGCAACAGGCGCAGGCGCGCCATGACCGATTCAACCAGCCCCACCGCCACCGCCAGCACCAGCATGCCAGCGCTAAAGGAGAGCCAACCAAGCAGCCCCTCGCCGATGCCGAACGGCAACGCCAGATGGAGCACCAGCGCCCCCAACACAAACAGCTTCAGAGCGGCGCTGTAGAGGATCATGCCAAAGGCCGGGCCGCTGTGATCCAGCACCATTGCCTCGTGGATCATGGTCAGTTCCAAGTGGGTGGTGGGATCATCAAAGGGGATGCGGCAGTTCTCCGCCAGCAGCAGGACAAACAGGGCCCCCACCATCAGCAGCAATGCCGCTGCTTCGTAGGGCCACATCTCGCCAGAGGCGTGCGTAAGCAGCCCGTTCAGCGACAGCGAACCGCTCTCCCTGGCGAGGGCCACCAGCACCAGGAACAGCACCGGCTCGGTCAGGCAGCCGAAGGTCACCTCACGGGCGGCCCCCATCCCCTCAAAACTGGAGCCGGTATCCAACGCCGACACAGTGGTAAAAAAGCGGGACAAGCCAAACAGGTAGGCGAACAGCACCAGATCGCCGATAAAGGCCACTGGCGGATTATGTCCGCCAAAGGGGACCAGCAGAGCGGCCAGCAGGGTGGCGGCCAGCGCCACCAGCGGCCCGGCCCTGAACAGCCAGCTGGTGGTGCGGCTGAAGACCGAACCCTTGCGCCAGAGCCGAGCAAGCTCGACATAGGGCTGCAGCAGCGGCGCTCCGCGCCGGCCAGCCATCAGCGCCTTGGTGCGGTTGATCACCCCGATCAACAGCGGCGGCATCAGCAGCGCCAGCAGGATATGGATCAGTGTATCTACCATAGGGCCCAGACCATCAATGCAAACAGTGTGGCGAAGATGTACACAAGGTAGAGGTGCAGCTGTCCGTGCTGCAGTTGCCGCAGGAAGGAGCTGTACTGCTCCAGGTGACGCAAGAACGGCAGGAGCCAGAGATCAAGCACCACCTCCGGCACGTGGCTACTGAAACGTGACCTGGCCGGCGCCAGTTCCTGCCGCGGCAGACCGGGGCGGTGGCCGTAAGGACGCAGCAGTGGCGCCAATAACCCCACCAGTCCATCGGCAAACGATGAAGCGCTGTACTGCATACGCGGTGTGGGTGCCGGGTAACCGCAGCCCCAGGTGTCAGCAGCGGTACAGCGGCTGCTGCGCAGACGGCTGCGGTAGACCAGCGCCAGCAGCAGCACTAAACCCAGCAGCGCCAGCCCCATCAGGGACAGCCAGCTTAACGGCGCCGCGCCAGCCAGACGAAGCGACTCCTGCTGCAGCAGCGGATGCCAGCTGACCGCCGCTTCAAGCAGCGGCGCCAGCGCCACTGGCGCCAGACCGATCAGCAGGCAGAGCAGTGCCAGCAGTCCCATCGGCAGCAGCATCGGCCAGCCCGGCTCGTGGGCGTCGTCCGCCAACGGTTGCCGGGCCGAGCCCAGAAACACCACGCCGAACACCTTCACAAAACAGGCCACCGCCAGTCCCCCCACCACGGCCAGGGCCGGAATGGCCAGTGCAGCCAACACCGCCGCGCTGCCGCTCTCGCCCATCACCTGGCGAAACAGCCCCAGATAGACCATCAGCTCACTGACAAAACCGTTCAGGGGCGGCAGACCGCAGATGGCCGCCGCCCCCACCAGAAAAAACAGGCCGGTGCGGGGCATCACCCGCACAAGCCCACCCATCCGGTTCAGCTCGCGGCTAGCGCTGACGTGGATCACCGCCCCGGCCCCCAGAAAGAGCAGTGCCTTGAAGATGGCGTGGTTGAGTACGTGCAACAGCCCGCCGGCCAGGCCCAACAGGGCGATGCCGGGCCGCCCCAGCGACAGGCCGCACAGCCCCACCCCCAGCCCCATACAGATGATGCCGATGTTCTCGATGCTGTGGTAGGCCAGCAAGCGCTTGAGATCATGCTGCCCGAGGGCGAAGGCCACCCCGGCCAGAGCCGAGACGATACCCAGCGCCAGCAGGGTCAGCCCCCACCAGAGGGGCGGGCTGTCGAACAGGGTCACGGTGCGCACGATACCGTAGATCCCCATCTTGAGGATCACGCCGGACATGATGGCCGAGGCGTGGCTGGGTGCGTTGGCGTGGGCCGACGGCAACCAGACGTGTAGCGGCATCAGGCCGGCCTTGGTTCCGAAGCCGAGCAGCGCCAGCAGGAAGATGGTTGCACTCGCCGGACCCACAGCCGACAGGCTACCGCTGGCAGGCAGTACAAAGCTGCCGGTACGTTGGTAGAGCAGAGCAAACAGGGCGATCAGCACCAGGGTGCCGGTGTGGGTGGCGATCAGATAGAGGGTACCGGCGTCACGCACCTCGCGCTGGCGGTGGTCGGCAATCAACAACAGGTAGCAGGACAGCGCCATCCCCTCCCAGGCGATCAGAAACAGCAGGCTGTCACCGGCCAGCACGATCACAGCCATCGAACCGGCCAACAAGGCGTACATGCTAGACATGATCCGGTCGTAACCACCCCTTGCCGGGCGGTAGCGCAGGGCGTACAGAGCACCGCAGGCGCTGATCAGAAAGATCGGCAGCAGAAACAGGGCTGCCAGCGGGTCCAGCACCAGCTGTGCAGGACCGCTGGGCATAGACCAGGACAGTTCCCAGGCGGTACGGCTGTGAGAAAGGAGGGTCAGGACTGATGCGGGGATGCCGGCCAGGGCGGCCAGCGTGATCATGACAGCCGTCCAGGACTGGCCGGCACGTGCGGAAGGCAGCAGCAGACCCGGCAGACCGGCCAGCAGCAGCACAACCACCGAAACAATAACAATGTTTGAGCTGGCAAAACAAACAGACTCGCAACCGGCCATTCCACACCCCTGACAGATGAAGCCAGCCCACTGTTATCAAGCTTTGCAAAATCAACAAAACTGCTCGTACAGGTCCGTTTGTACGCCAATCCGCTGCAAAACACAACCACAAATGAACATTGTTTTACTGCATAACAGATTTGGGTATTGCCAAACCGTTTTGCAGGGTGTAACACAAAGGCCAGTTGGCACAAAGGAGCACCCACACCATGAAACGGCAGCAAATCTCCCGCTGGATCCCCAAGTCAATCGAGGCATTGAAAACCTATTCCCGCAGCGATTTCACCGCTGACCTGACCGCCGGCCTGACCGTCGGCCTGGTGGCCCTGCCCTTGGCCATGGCCTTCGGCATCTCCTCCGGGGTCACCCCCCAGGCCGGCATCTACACCGCTGTAATCGCCGGCTTCCTGATCTCGGCCTTAGGCGGCTCCCGCACTCAGATCGGCGGCCCCACCGGCGCCTTTGTGGTGGTGATTGCAGCCATCATCGCCGAACACGGCCTCTCCGGCCTGCTGATGGTGACCATGATGGCCGGCATGATCCTGATCTTCCTGGGGCTGACCGGCCTGGGCAACGCGGTCAAGTTCATCCCCCGCCCGGTGGTGATCGGCTTTACCAACGGCATCGCCGTGCTGATCGCCTCCACCCAGATCAAGGACTTCCTGGGTCTGGCCACCAGCGCCCCGGTGCCCAGCGAGTTCATCGAACGGATGCGCTTCATCGGCGAGCATATCGGCAGCCTCAGTCCAGCCACCATCGGCCTGGCCTCCAGTTCACTGCTCTTGATCCTGATCATGCCCCGCATTACCCGCAAGGTGCCCGGCTCCATCGTGGCACTGTTGCTGGCCACCGCTGCTGTGGCCCTGTTTAACGTCCCGGTGGAGACCATCGGCAGCCGATTCGGCGGTATTCCCACCGGCCTGCCGCCGCTGCAGGTACCGCAGCTGCGGGCCGACCTGATCATACCGCTCTTGCCCGCAGCCATGACCGTCGCCCTGCTGGCCGCCCTGGAAAGTCTGCTGTCAGCCGTTGTTGCCGACTCGATGAGCGGCGACCGCCACAACTCCAATGTGGAGCTGGTGGCACAGGGCGTTGCCAACCTGACCGTGCCGCTGTTCGGCGGCATCCCGGTCACCGGGGCCATTGCCCGCACCGCCACCAACATCCGCTCCGGCGCCCGTTCCCCCATGGCCGGCATTATCCACGCGCTGACGCTGCTGGCGATCATCCTGTTTGCCGCGCCGCTGGCCAAGTTCATCCCCTTGGGCGTGCTGGCGGCAGTGCTGTTTGTGGTGGCTTACAACATGGGGGAATGGCGCGAGATTCCGATGATACTCAGGCAAGATCGCAAAGATATCGCCGTCTGGCTATTCACCTTCGCCCTGACCGTGGTGGCCGATCTGACCATTGCCGTGGAGGTTGGTATGGTGCTGGCGGCATTGCTCTATATCTATCAAGTCTCACGCACCACGGTGGTGGCCCGGCTGACCGCCGAGAACATCGAGAAGGCACGGGCCCACATCATCCAGGACCACAACATACCCCACTATGTCAGCATGTTCCATATCCAGGGGCCGCTGTTGTTCGGCGCTGCCGAGAAGATGAACCAGCTGACCGACAAGCTTGACGACCTGCAGCCGATCGTGATCCTGCGGCTGCGTTTCATGACCGCCCTGGACGCCACCGGCCTGCATGCCATCGAACAGTTCCACGAACGGCTGCACGCCTCGGGCCGCGCCCTGCTGTTGTGCGGCAGCCGCGGCCAGCCCAAGCGGCTGATCTACACCTCGCTGCCCAAGGTGATCGGCGCCCGCAATATCCTGCCCAACATCCGTTCGGCCTTGAGCCGGGCCGAAGAGATCTACGAGCGGTTTGGCGGTGTGGGTGATGAGGC
The DNA here is from genome assembly GCF_034008105.1 of Trichlorobacter sp. Lineage (NCBI taxonomy): Bacteria > Pseudomonadati > Thermodesulfobacteriota > Desulfuromonadia > Geobacterales > Geobacteraceae > Trichlorobacter > Trichlorobacter sp. Next base: position 30,688 of record NZ_JAVEPN010000017.1, on the reverse strand, counting down.
CGCCCAGGGGCTGGCTGAAGCACCGGTGTAAACGGACAACGGCCGGGACAGATCGTCCCGGCCGTTGTTTCTAGCTCTCCCTGCGCTGCATCATGCAGCTGCCCACCCAATGGTTGGCGAACTGCAGGGCAATCCGACCGCTGTTATCCCCCTTCTGACGACACCAGAGAATGGCCGCCTGCCGCGCCTCCTCGTTCCAGAGCCCCTGCAGGCCATGCCGGGCTGCCATCCGTTCCACCCACTGACGGGTTACCTCCAGAAACTGATCCTGACTAAAGGGATGAAAGCCGACCCACAGCCCAAACCGACCGGAGAGCGAGATCTTCTCCTCCACCGCCTCGCCGTGATGGATCTCGTTGTTGACCAGCATGGCGCCGCGGTTGTCGCTCTCGTACTCCGGCAGCAGGTGCCGGCGATTGGAGGTGACGTAGATCAGCACGTTCTCCGGCGGGGCGTAGACCGAGCCGTCCAGGGCGCTTTTCAGCATCTTGTAGCTGGATTCGCCGGTCTCGAAGGAGACATCGTCAGAAAACAGGATGAAGCGGTACGGCTGACGTTTGATCAGGTCAACCATGGCCGGCAGGTGCACCAGGTCGTCCTTGTCCACCTGGATCACCCGCAACCCCCGGGGAGCATAGCTGTGCAGCAGGGCCCGCACCAGCGACGACTTGCCGGTGCCGCGGGTGCCCCACAACAGCACGTTGTTGGCCGGCGCACCGGCCAGAAACTGGCGAGTATTCTGTTCCACCACCCGCTTCTGCTCGTCGATCCCCAGCAGGTCATCCAGCTGCATCGATTCGATCTCCGGCACCGGGTCCAGGTAACCGCTGGCAGCCCGGCGACGCCAGTTGGCGGCGTGGGTCACGGACCAGTCCACCTCCGGCACCGGCCGGGGCAGGATCTGCTCCACCGCGTTCAACACCCGGCGCAGCTGCTCAACCATCTCCTTATCAAGGGTCATTAACGGCATCGACGGCTCCCCTCCTGTTTCATGCACTAGCAACCCGCACTGGGGTTGGCTGCAAGACGCGCTGCAGTTCTGCCGGGGTGAGCCCCACCAGATAGCCCCGCTTGCCGCCGTTAAGATAGATCAGCGGCAGCGACAAAATGGACTCTTCCACATAGACCGGCATCTGACGCCGGACGCCAAAGGGCGAGGTGCCGCCCACCAGGTAGCCGGTGTGCTTCTGGGCCACCTCAGGTCGGCAAGGCTCCACCGAACGGACGCCGATCTGACGGGCCAGCTCCTTGGTTGAGACCTGACGATCGCCGTGCATCAGCACAATCAGCGGCTGCTTGGCGTCATTCTCCATCACCAGGGTCTTGATCACGCAGTGCTCATCAACCCCCAGCTCCCGCGACGAGACCGCCGTGCCGCCCTTCTCCTCATAGTTGTACAGATGATCGCTGAAGCCCACCCCGGCTGCCCGCAGGGCTCGCACCGCCGCAGTGACCGGTGTCTTTTCCTTGGCCATAGTCGAAACCTCTCAACAGATGCGGGGAAGTTGCTCCCCCGCCAGCATCTCAATCATCCGCATCCCGCCAACACTGGTCCGCATCCGCACCCGGCCCGGCTCACCCTGCTCCACCCGACCGATAATCGCAGCATCGCGCCCCAACGGCAGCCGCTGCAGCGCCTCCAGCGCCGTCTCTGCAACCTCCGGCGCCACAAAGGCCAGCAACTTGCCTTCGTTGGCCACATACAGCGGATCAAGCCCCAGCATGTCGCACAATCCCCGTACCTGGGATTTGACCGGAATGGCGGCCTCTTCGATGGTCAGCAGCACACCCGATTGGATGGCGATCTCCTTGAGGGTGGTGGCAATACCACCCCGGGTCGGGTCGCGCAACACATGCAGCCCGTCCCCGGCCGTTTTCAGCAGCGCCGCCACCAATCCCCACAACGGGGCCGAATCGCTCTGCAATCCCCCGGCATCCAACCCTTCCCGGGCAGCCAGCACCGCCATGCCGTGATCGCCGGCACTGCCGGACAGGATGATGCAATCACCCGGCCTGGCACTGGCGCCGTGGATCTCCAGGCCATGCTCCAGCAGCCCCACCCCGCTGGTGGTGATGAACAGCCGGTCAGCCTTGCCGCGGGGGACCACCTTGGTGTCACCGGTCACCACCTGCACACAGGCCCGGTCAGCTGCCCGCCGCAGGTCAGCCAGCAGGTCAGCCAACTCCCGGCGACTGAACCCTTCCTCGATGATCAGCCCACAGGAGAGCCACAACGGACGGGCGCCGATCATGGCCAGGTCGTTAACCGTGCCATGCACCGCCAGCGAACCGATGCTGCCACCGGGGAAACGTAACGGGTCCACCACGTAGCCGTCGGTGGTGAAGGCCAGCCGGCTGCTACCAGCCTGCAGCAGGGCGGCATCATTCTGCTGATTAGCCGTCAACCCCGAAATGGTCGGCACCACCAGTTCACCCAACAACTGATGACTTAAGGTGCCCCCACTGCCGTGGCCCAACATGATCAGATCGGTATCCATAGCTCTCGCTCCCTGCTGACGCAGACTAGCACGTAGGTAGCGGGGTGTCATCTCCTGATCGCCCACCCCTGTTTTCTGTTCCCAAGCCACCCTGCTTCATGCTACAAAAACGCTTTATTTTCACATCTCAGAAATCTGTTTGCTGGAGGATTCCATGTCTGATTACCGCCCCTTGACCGCCCTGCCGCCCGTACCCGGTTACACCACCGGCGATGTCCTGGTGCTGTTCGGTGAACTGTTCGGACGGGGCTATGCCAACGGCCTGGTGGAAGAGGCCAAACGGCTGGGTATGACCGTCATCGGCACCACCGTAGGCCGCCGTGACAGCGACGGCACCCTGCGCCCGCTGACCGCCGAGGAACTGACCGAGGCAGAAGCGCTGCTGGGAGCCAGCATCATCAACATCCCGCTGGAGGCCGGTTTTGATATGGAGACCCCGGACGGCCAGCCTTCGATCGCCGAACAGCTGAAAAAGGCCAAGCCGGACGAGTGGCAACAGGTCAGCTTTTCCGCCGAGTTCATAGCCAAGGCCCAGGCTGCCGGCCAGGCACGCTTCACCGCCAACGTGGCCCAACTGGCCACTGAACTTGAACGCCGCATACCGGCCGGGGCCAACCTGCTGTTTGCCCACACCATGGCCGGCGGCATCCCCCGGGCCCGCTTCTTTATGCCCCTGTTGAACCGCGTGTTCAAGGGCACCGGCGACAAGTACCTGCCTTCGGAGCCATTCTGGCAGAGTGGCGTTGGCCAGCTATGCGACGCCAGCTTCAACGAAGTGACCGCCGACACCTTCCGCTACCTGTTGGACGGCACAGCCAGCCTGCGTCAGCGTGTAACCGCAGGCGGCGGCAAGGTGGCCTACACCGCCTACGGCTACCACGGCACCGGCATCCTGCTGAACGGCGAATACCGCTGGCAGTCCTACACCCCCTACCTGCAAGGTTTTGCCAAGATGCGGCTGGAAGATATCGCCGCCGAGGCACGCCAACAGGGGGTCAACGCCACCGTCTTCAACTGCCCCGAGATCCAGACCAACTCCAGCGCCCTGTTCCTGGGGGTTGAGCTGTCGCTGTACCCGCTGCTGCACTCGGTACGCAACGCAGTTGGCGCTGCCGCTGCTCCCCTTGAGCAACGCTGTGCTGAGCTGCTGCAGGAAGACACCACCCTGGCTGGCCTGCTGGCCGAGGCTGACGCCTACCTGACCAACCCGCTGATCAACGATTCACTGGAGTTCAGCGGCTGGCCCCAGCACTCAAGCAAAGAACAGATGGAACTGATGCTGGCCACCTCAAACCGCCTGATGGCCCTGCACCGCGACCAGAAGCAACTGGTCTGCGCCGAGCTGTCCCGACTGGTGTTCCGGGCCACCGGACGCCTGATTGTGCAGGGTTCCTGGAGCAGCCAGGAGGCAGCCGTCTGGCTGAACCACGACCTGATTGCACAGTTGGTGGCCGATCAACGTGGCGCCGACCTGTTGGACTAACCAGAAAAAAGGAATTCCCATGAAGCTGCTCCGTCATTGCCTGATCCTGCTTACCATCTGCCTGCCACTGTTCTCCGGCTGTGCCAGCACACCAACCGCTGACCCCAGCGCCCAGGAGCTGTACGCCCGTGGCGAATCATCCTTCACCAAAAGCCGCTATCAGGAAGCCATCGGTTACTGGAAACAGGTCAAGGAGCAGTTTCCCGAGCCTGAGTTGATGGCCAAGGCCGAGATCGGCATCGCCAACGCCTATTTCCTGGATAACGAGTATATCGAGGCCGGCGCTGCCTACGAGGATTTCCGCCGGCTCCATCCGACCCATGATCTGGCCCAATTCGCGCTCTACCGCCAGGCGTTGTCCAGCTACAACCTGATCACCGGCATTGACACCGACCAGGTACCGGTGAAAAATGCCCTGTCCCTGTTCGAGACCTTTGTCAAACAGCACCCGAAATCCGAGTACGTGCCCAAGGTACAGGAAAAGATCGCCGAATGTCGTGGCATGCTGGCCCAGTACGAGATCTACGTCGGCCGTTTTTACTATCGCACCGACGCCTACCAGGCGGCTATCGGCCGGCTGGAAGGCGCCCTGACCCAATTCCCCGATTACACCGGCCATGACGAAACCCTCTACTACCTGGCCAAGGCCAGCCTCGAGGCTAAGCAAAAGGATAAGGCCCAAACCGCCTTGAGCCGTCTGATCCGCGAGTATCCCAAGAGCAGCTACCTGGGGGATGCCCGCAAGCTGCTGGCTGACAAGCTATGACCACCGCGCTCTGGATAGTGGGGGCCTACCTGCTGGGGTCAATCCCCACCGGCCTGTTGCTGGGCAAACTCTACGGCATCGATGTCCGCAGTGAGGGCAGTGGTAACATCGGCGCCACCAACCTCTACCGCACCGTGGGCCGCAAGGTAGGCATCTGGACCCTGCTGGGCGATTGCCTAAAGGGATTTCTGCCGGTCATGCTGGCCTGGCAGCTTGGGCTGGGCGAGCCGCTGCAGGCTGCGATCGGTCTGGCCGCCTTCTGCGGCCATGTCTTCTCCATCTTCTTGCTGTTCAAGGGGGGTAAGGGCGTTGCCACCGCCCTGGGGGTCTACCTGGCCCTTGCTCCGCTGGCGGTGCTGGGGGCCCTGCTTGTCTTTGTCCTGTTGGTGGCTGTCTGGCGTTACATCTCGCTTGGCTCCATCGTGGCCGCTGCGGTCATGCCGCTGATCATCTTCTTGCGGCCCCATTCCAACGAGCTGCTGCTGGCCACGGTCCTGATCTCGACCCTGGTAATCATCAAACACCACGCCAATATCAGCCGCCTGCTGTCCGGCACCGAATCGAAGTTCAAGGCCTAACGGCTCTTCTCTTTTTCTCCTCTCTCTTCCCATCCACTGACCTGACACAAAAAAAGCGGGGAGGCATTTTGCCTCCCCGCATTGCATTCTAGTTCAGACCAACCGTTACGATCTTAGTGGTCGATAGCCTTTGCCATGCCCAGGCCGGTGTTCTGGCGGACATAGATCTCGTCCCACATCTCCTCTGCCCTGCGGCAGGGGAAGGCCAGGGTGGCCAGGATGGCGGCGATGAAGCCCAGCGGGATGGAGACGATGCCGGGGTTCTTCAGGTTAAACAGCGGCTTGGACAGGCCCAGCATGGACTTGCCACCACGGTTTTTAGCCTCTTCTGCCTTTTTGGCCTCGATGGTCTTGAGGGTCTTTTCCATGGCTGCAGGGGCAACCAGACCAGCGGCGATTTCTGCCTCAAGCTTGGTGTAGGCAGCCTTGGCATTGTCGGCTACCCGGTCGGGGTAGGTCATGTTGGGGGAGACCATGACCAGGCCGATGGAGGCGATGGTGCCGACAACCAGGCCGGCAACCACACCGGCGGTGTTGAATTTCTTCCAGAACAGCGACATGACGACGACCGGCAGGTTGCCGGAGGAGGCAACGGCAAAGGCCAGGGCCACCAGGTGGGCAACGTTTTGCTTCTCGGCAGCGATACCGATCAGGATGCCGACGGCGCCGACGCAGAAGGAGGTGATCCGGGCTGCCATAACCTGCTCATGCTGGTCGGCATGGCCGTCTTTGATGACGTTGACGTAGATGTCGTGGGCGATGGCGGCGGAGGCTGCCAGGACCAGACCGGAGACGACGGCCAGGATGGTGGCGAAGGCCACGGCGCAGAGGAAGGCCAACAGCAGGTCGCCGATGAAGGGTGAGAATTCGGAACCCATGGTTTTGGCCAGCATCATGGCAGCCATGTTGCCGCCGGCGTCTACTTGCTTGATGCCTTGCGGGGAGAGGTGGACGGCAGCGCCGAAGCCCAGCAGGGTGGTCAGGATGTAGAAGGAGCCGATGATGAACATGGCAACGATAACTGATTTACGGGCTTCCTGTGCGGTGGGAACGGTGAAGAAGCGCATCAGGATGTGGGGCATACCGGCGGTGCCGAGTACCAGGGCCATGCCGAGGGAGATCTGGTCGAGGGGGTTGGTCAGGAACAGACCCGGCTCGAGGAAGCGTTGACCGGCGTCGGCGGTGGCGGTGCCGGCGTCTACTTCTTTGAGGTAGATCGGCAGGAGCTTGACGTGGTCAATGATGTTCTGGTTGGTGGCGATGTCGGTGAAGAACTGGAACGGGCTGAAGCCGGATTTGATGGCTACCATAACAGAAAGAATAAAGGCGCCGGTCATCAGCAGGCCGGCCTTGATGATCTGGACCCAGGTGGTGGCGGTCATGCCGCCGAAGACGACGTAGCCGACCATCAGGATACCGACGCCGACAATGGCGATGGTGTAGTTGATGCCCAGCAGCAGTTGCATCAGTTTACCGGCGCCGACCATCTGGGCGGTGAGGTAGAAGGTGGAGACGGATACGGTGGAGATGGCGGCGACGGCACGTACCGGCTTGGGCGAGGTGCGGAAGGAGAGGATGTCGCCCAGGGTGTATTTACCGGCGTTGCGGCAGGGCTCGGCTACGATCAGCAGAACGGTGATGTAGGCCACGAGCCAGCCGACGGAGTACATGAAGCCGTCATAGCCGTAGAGGGAGATCATGCCGGAGATGCCCAGGAAGGAGGCAGCCGACATGTAGTCGCCGGCAATGGCCCAGCCGTTCTGGGTGCCGGTGATGCCACCGCCGGCGGTGTAGAAGTCAGCAGCCGATTTGGTTTGCTTGGCAGACCAGACGACGACGGACATGGTGGCGGCGATGATGATCAGGAAGATCGGTATGGTGACCTTGGGGTTGGCCTTGAGGGTGGCCTTGGACTCTGCGGCAGGCGCAGCAACTTTGGCGGCGTCTACGGCAGGGGCCGCAGCAGCGGCAGGGGCCTGGGCGGCTACCGCAGGGGTGGCTTCGGGGGCTTTGGCAGCCTCGGGGGCGGCGTAGGCGGCGATACTCAGGGAGAGTACGCAACCAAGAGCTACTAACAGTCTCTTCATGATATCACCTCCTATTGAAGTTCGTTGACCAGTTCTCTGGTCAGACGGTCAAAGTCTTTGTTGGCAACATGGGCATAGTACATGGCCAGGCCCCAGGATACGAAAAACTGCGACAACGCAAAGATGTAGCCGAAGTTGATGCGACCCAGAATCTGGATCTTGAACAGGCCCGGTGCGTAGGCCGCTCCAATCGGCAACAGGAAGTAGTAGATCGTTGAGAAGATCCACCAGCCAAACAAAAAGGCCGTCTTCTTGTGGTGCAGTTCGATAAACTTGGGATTTTTAGCTATCGATGCCCAGTCATACGTTTTTTCCGCCATGATTTGTTTCATCCTTTCTTGTTTCTTTCACACGTTAAAAACAACTACACGACAACTTGTTTCACCATCCTCCTTTCGATTAAACTTGTTCGGCGCTGCGGTCGTAGACGCTACCACTGGCAAACCATACGAGGGCTGTTCCAAGGGGGATTTTGAGTCCCTTTTTAGCCCTCAACAACATAATGTTTAATACAACAAAACAATATTTAAATATAAATACAGGCTGTTACGACTAACGCCATGTTTACATCATTACAAATCCGCACATTTCTATAACGATATTTTGGAAATATCAATACATTTAATTTCCGAAAGTAGCAACAACCTAACATCATTGAGAAAAACCATGATATCATATTTCAAACGAACAATTTACAAGCGCGCCTAGGCACAGCCAGTTGCGGCAGCCAGAAAGAACAAGCCAAGACACCATGGCAGGAGAAAACAAGTTGCAAGGGAAAGGTACGGTGAACGGAGGGAGACGCTACAGGGGCAGGGTATAGGGCAGCGGTTGTTCTTCGCCGGATGCCAGCACCTGACAGAACTGCGACACCAGTCGATAGGTGATGCCCCACAGCACTGGCCGCTGAGGGTGCAACTGGATGGCCGGCGCCTCGAGGGTCTGGCCACCAAAACGGACCGCCGCAGTCATCTGGCGCTGCGGCTGCCGCAAGGCCTCCAGCTCAAACCAGAAGGCATCGTGAACTTCATGGGACAGCACCGGCTGAACGGGCTGCAGCAGGTGATAGACAAAACAGGCCACCCGCACCGGCAGGTTGGCGCCCACCACATCGGATAATCGCCCCAGACAGGCGGCCGTTGCCAGGTCGATCCCCACCTCCTCCAGCGTCTCACGCTCGGCAGTCTGGCGCAGGTCGGCATCGCGGCTATCCATCCGGCCGCCCGGCAGGCCGATATTGCCGGACCACGGGTCGCGGGGGTGCCGGGCCCGTTCGATAAAGAGCAGTTCAAGACCGCTGCCGCTTTCACGCAGAATCAGAGCCACGGCGGCCGGTTTCTGATCGCCAGGCGTGACAGATGGCGCGGCGGTGGCCTGATTGAGACGCCGGGAAATATCGGCAAGAGGAGATGAAAGGTACATGCTGTGTACTGTACAACGATTCGGAAAGGCGCGGCAAGAAGTCACATCGCTCACTTGCCGATCCACTCAATTCAGGTATACTACGCACACAGACGGCATCCCTGATGAACTGCAGTGGATTACTTATGATGGCTCTACGCACACAGCTGTTCCTGCTGGTCCTGGTCCCCCTGCTCTGTGCCGGCGGTGCGCTCTGGGGCCTGAACGAGCTGCGCCAGACCTCCAACCTGGTGTCGCGCGGGACAGAGAGCAGCGCACGGCTGGCAGGCGAGCTGAACGACTTTATCCTGTTCCTGCAGGAACCCCCGCCAGGCAAGACAGCCCAATACCAGCTGCAGGCCACCCGCAATCGGGTTGATACACTTTCAAAACCAGCGCCGGTTCTTTTCGGTGATCCCGAAGAACGCCAGGCACTTGAAACGCTGACCGCCGCACCTGAGCTACTCGGCAGACAGGTCGAGCAGATCCGCCGCAGCGGCGTCACCTCCCTCAGCAACCGCCAAGCCACCCTACTCACCCAGGAATTACGGCTGTTGCTCAGGGCCAGCGAAGAACTCTCCGCATACTACAACCGCATGCTGCTCAAAGCCCACCAACGCAGCAGCCAGCTGAACCTACTCTTGCTGGCAACAGCCCTTGCGTGGCCAATCTGCTGTTCACTACTGCTGTATCGCACCCTTGCGCGACCGGTGCGCCAGCTACGGGAGGCGCTCAACTCCCTGGCCAAGGGGCACCTCGGCCTGCGTCTCACGGGAGCGCCACCCGGCGAACTGGGCCAGCTGTACAGCGCCTTCAACAGCATGGCCGAGGCGCGACAACGTGCTGAAGAGCAGGCCCGGGAATCGGAGGTGCGCCTTAAGGAACTGCTTGAAAACCTGCAGATGCTGGCGGTCAGCCTTGACCAGAACGGCGCGGTCAGTTACTGCAACGACTACCTGCTGGAGGTGACCGGGCGCAAGCGTCACGAGGTGATCGGCAAAAACTGGTTTGAGCTGTTCATTCCTGAGCCGGAGACAGTGCGGCAACTCTTCAACCAGACCATGCAAAACGGCCAGATCAGCCACCACTACGAAAACGAAATTCTCACCAGAGATGGCTCACGCCGCCTGGTGGCCTGGAACAACACCGCAAACCGGGACGCCAGCGGCGTCATCACCGGCACCACCAGCATCGGCAGCGACATTACCGACCAGTACAACTCCCGGCTGGAACTGGAACAGAGCCAACGCACCCTGCGCACCCTGCTGGATGCCAACCCCGAATCGCTCTGCCTGCTGGACCGCTCCGGAACAGTACTGTCCGCCAACCGCACCTGCGCCCAACGGTTCAACAAGGGCGTTGATCAACTACTGGGAAGCGACATCTTCTCTTTTGCATCAGCCGAAACCGCACAAATGCGACGTGCAAAGGTTGAAGAGGTCTTCCGCACCGGCCTGCCGCTGGTGTTCAATGACACCCGCGACCTCTGGCAGTTTGAAAATCATGTTAACCCGGTCACTGGCCGCGACGGCAGTGTTGAGTGTGTCGCTGTACTCTCGATCGACATCACTGAAAAACTGCGGGCCGAACATGATCTGAAACGGGCCAATGAGGAGCTGCGCCAGACCAACGATGAGCTGGAAAAACGGGTGGCTGCCCGCACCGAGCAATTAACGGAACTCAACAGCAGCCTGCAGGAGGCAAAGGAGCGAGCCGAGGCGGCCAACGCCACCAAGAGTGAATTTCTGGCCAACATGAGCCACGAGATCCGCACGCCGATGAACGCCATCTTGGGGCTGGCTCACCTTGCCCTGCAGACCGATCTAACCACTAAGCAGCACGAGTATCTGCAGATCATCAACGGCTCTGCCCACCACCTGCTGGGCGTGATCAACGATATCCTTGATTTTTCCAAGCTGGAGGCAGGCAAACTGAAGATCGAACAGACCCCCTTCCTGCTGGGAGAGGTACTGGACCGGGTGATGGGGCTGAGCAAGGTGCAGGCCAAGGAAAAGGGCCTGACCCTCACGGCGGTGATCGCCGAAGGGGTGCCGGACAGTCTGCAGGGCGACCCGCTGAGACTGGAACAGATTCTGATCAACCTGCTGTCCAACGCCATCAAGTTTACCGAACAGGGACAGGTCAGCCTACGGATCAGCCGAGCGCCCCAACAGGACAATCAACGCCAGGCGATCGTGCTGTTTTCGGTACAGGACAGCGGTATCGGCATGGACAAGGCAACGCTGGATCAACTGTACCGCCCCTTTACCCAGGCCGACAGTTCCACCACCCGGCTCCACGGCGGCACCGGCCTGGGGCTTTCGATCTGTAAGCGGCTGGTGGAGATGATGGGGGGCGAGATCACCGTGCAGAGCAGCCCCGGCAAAGGCAGCACCTTCACCTTCAGCATCTGCTTTGCGCTGGGTGCCCGCCAGCCGCGTACCGCCAGCCGTTCGGTACGAACACCGCTGGCCCAGCGACAACAGAGTCTTCGTGGCAGCCGCCTGCTGGTGGTGGAGGATCAACAGATCAACCTGCAGATCGCCCGTGAACTCTTGGAATGTGCCGGCGCCAGCGTAGAAACCGCCAGCAATGGCGAAGAGGCGCTGCGGCTGGTGTCTGATCACGGTGATAATCTGGATGCCATCCTGATGGATATCCAGATGCCGGTGATGGATGGCTATGAGGCCACGCGACGGATCCGTGAGCAGTTTTCCAGCGAACAGCTGCCGATCTTTGCCATGACCGCCCACGTCTTTGACGAAGAGCGGACGCGCTGCCTGGATGCAGGCATGAACGATCACCTCCCCAAACCGCTGGATATCAAGGCACTCTTTACGCTGCTGGAACGGCATATCGCCCCGGCTGTTGCCGGCCAGGCCGGTACGACGCTGCTGGGCAGCCTGGCCGACCAGGAAATAACCGAACTGCCCGACAGCCTGCCCGGACTTAATATCGATACGCTGCTGGAGCGGGTCAACCAGAACCGCCAGTTACTGGTCCGCCTGATCAGACTGTTCGCCCATGAACATCATGCCACCGCCGCAGAGATCAAACAGCTGATCGAGGAGGCGGATCTGGCTGCAGCCGCCCGTCTGGCCCACGGGATCAAGGGGGTGGCGGGCAACCTGTCGGCGCATGAGCTGCAGCAACATGCCGCACAGCTTGAAGAGGCACTCAAGCAGGGAGACCGGGATGGGGCAACGCGGTTACTGGTGCCGTTTGAGCAGGCCTTGCTGGTGGTCTGCAGCGCCGCCGAGCATCTGAGCGCCATCGCGCTGCCACCGCACCCGGATGCAAACGGCACGACGCATCCCGACAGCCTGACCGGCCAGGTGCAACTACTGGACCAGCTGCTGCGCTCCAACGATCTGCAGGCCCAGGAAGTACTGACGCAGTTGCGCCAACGCCTGACCGCTCCTGACGACCGCACTGCCGTGGAGCGGTTGGGTGAGGCCATTGACCGCCTTGACTACCACCAGGCGCTGCAGCTGCTGAAACAGCTGGCAGCACGCCACACCATCACGCTTATGGAGGAGACTGAGTGACCACCTGTCATGACGGGCAACTGATGATTCTCTTGGTGGATGATGCGCCCACCAACATTCAGGTGCTGAACGAAACACTGAAAGACGACTACCGCCTATTCTTTGCCACCAGTGGCTCCGAAGCCCTGCGCATGGTCAACCAGGCCCCGCCCGACCTGATCATACTCGACATCATCATGCCCGACATGGACGGCTACGAGGTCTGCCGGGCCCTCAAGGCCAACGCCCAGGCCCAGAACATCCCGATCATCTTCATTACCTCCATGCGCCAGCAGGAGGACGAGGTGGTTGGCCTGGAACTCGGAGCGGTTGACTACATCACCAAACCGTTCAACCCGGCGGTAGTCCGGCTACGGGTCCGCAACCAGATCGAGCTGAAGCGTCAGCGCGACCTGCTGGCCCGCCTGTCCAACCTGGACGGCCTGACCGGCATCCCCAACCGTCGTGCGCTGGATGCCAGCATCGATCGGGAGTGGCGCCGCTGCCAGCGCTCACGAAAGCCGGTGTCACTGCTGATGGCCGATATCGATCACTTCAAAAGCTACAACGACACCTATGGTCACCTGGCTGGCGATGACTGTCTGAAGTCGGTTAGCAGCTCCCTGCTGCAGACGCTGGAACGACCAGGCGATCTGCTGGCCCGTTACGGCGGCGAAGAGTTTATGGCACTGCTGCCCGAAACCGATGCCATCGGCGCCCAACTGGTGGCCAGCAAGATGCTGCAGGCGGTAAACGACCTGGCGATGCCCCACGCCGGGGCACTGGCCGATGAGCATGTCACGGCCAGCATCGGCGTGGCCACCATGCAACCCGGCCGCACCACCAGCAGCGCTAACCTGCTTGAGGCCGCCGACCAGGCCCTGTATCAGGCCAAGCAGCAAGGCCGTAATCGCGTCTGCGTCTGGTCGCCTCCGGCTGACCAGCATGCCTAAGGAGATCCTGCACTGGTGGCTCGCCTCGGCGGCCCAACAGCGTCTGCCGCTCGACAGAGCCACCCGCCAGTTACTGGAAGAACAGCAGGCGGCGTACCTGGTGGGAGCCGTGTTGCCCGACACGCTGCTGCACCTGCAGGGCGACGGGCAGCATGCCCTGGCCCGGCACCTGGCTGACCGCTTCCACGACAGCCAGACCCACTGCTACGCTCCCCTGCTGTCATTTGCGGCTAAAAACCCACCGCTCACGCCAGCTCAACAGGCCTGCCTGCTGGGTATTGCCTGCCATATTGAGACCGACATCGTCTTCCACCCCTTTGTCTACGCCCTGTCCGGCAACGATCTGGGGCGTCACTACCGTGTGGAGACTGACTTGGACCTCTGGCTGCTGCACAGCAACAGGCGTCCGCCGGAGCTTGAACTACGCGAACTAATGACCGAAGAAACGGTCAACGCCGCGGCCACGGTGCTGGCCGGGGTCTTTGATCCCCAGACGCTGCTGCCTGCCGCCATCATTGCTGATGCACTCCGCCGGCACGCTGTCATCCAGGCCCGCTACGGGTCCATCCCCTGGCAGCTGCTGGCCCGTCTGCTGGGGCTGCTGCCCGGCACCCCCTTCCACCGCTGGCAGCACCTGTTCTACCCTGTTTTCAACTGGCGCCAGGGCCGACCTGTCCAGTGGCCAGCACGCTGGAACCATCCCACCAACGGCAACGAACGGGGAGACACGCCACAAGGCCTGCTGATCGAAGCGCTCAGCCGCATTACCGACCTGCTGCGGGCCGTAGACGAACACGGCCTGGCAACGGCACTACGAAAGCAGCCCGGCGAGAATCTGCTCACCGGACTCAGCCCATCCCCCAAACAGCACACGCCCACCTGAGCGCCCCAAACAAAACACAAAAAAGATTTTTTTGATCTTAATCAATTCCTAAATCTGGCCTGCTCTGTTATAAACAGATGAACTGTCTTTTCTGCTGTCAGCTTTTCAGATCAAGCTATTACTACGCGCGCAGCACACACGGCATCCCACCCATGACAACGCACCGCGAACTGATTGAAATAAGCAGTTTTGTTCTGGAACTGACCGCCATCGGCGGCACAGATAACGACCTTGACACACTGCTTGAGCGTCTGTTTGGTGTCCTCAAGAAACTACCCTCCTTCCCGGTTGTCCCCCGGGGAGTCATCAGGATGTACAACCCCCGCGGCAAGCTGGTTACCATTGCACAGCACGGATTTCGACCTGTCTGGATGGACCCGGCAACAGAAGCACTCTTTGCCTCGATCACTGAGACAGACACTGCGGCAAGCCCTGTTGTCTCGCTGGATGACGACGGACAGGTGATCGTGCTCCCGCTCAGCAACGATGGACAAGCACTGGGGCAGGCCATTCTGTGCATTGACGGCGATTGGTCACCGACACCAGCCGAGCAGGAGTTCATGCACGGCCTTGCACGGGCACTCTCCAGCCTGGTGAGTCGCTGCATGATGAATGAAACCCTTAAAGTTCGTGAAATTGAACTGGAAGAGGCGAGAACGCAAGCGATCCGTCGTTTGGGGGCTGCCTCTGAATACCGCGATAACGAAACCGGCATGCATGTCATGCGCATGACCAATATTGCCGTCGTTGTGGCCAAGGCGCTGGGTCTAGCGGAGCAACAGCGGGAGTTGTTGTTTATCACCGCGCCGATGCACGATGTGGGAAAAATTGGCATCAGCGATGCCATCCTGCTCAAGCCGGGCAAGCTGACAGCTGAAGAGTTCGATGTCATGAAGACGCACACCGAGATCGGTGAACGGCTGCTCCACGGTTGCGACTCCTTGATTGAAGCGGCTCGTGCTATCGCCACATCGCACCACGAGAACTGGGATGGCAGCGGTTATCCAAGCGGACTGAAAGGTGAAGAGATCCCGATTCTGGCGCGAGTATGCTCCATTGCCGACGTGTTTGACGCACTGACCTCAGTCCGCCCCTACAAGGCTGCCTGGCCGGTTGAAGAGGCTATCACGTGGATTTTGGGCCAGTCAGGCGCCAAATTTGACCCGGCTGTGGTGCGAGCCTTTGAGGATGCCCTTCCGGAAATACTCCGCATTCGCGAGCTGTACCGTGAAGAGATCATAGACCCGAACCAGACACTCAACCTTCCCGAGCTGGTCTATCAAGGCACCCGCTGGGTCAACTGGGATGAATCGCTGAGCGTTGGCATTGACGTCATTGATGAACATCACCGCTATTTGTTCGATCTGACCAACGACCTGATCAACATTGTGGCGAACAAGCTGGGAGCGCGAGAGGTAAGCCGACTACTGAAGGCACTCGGCCTCTATGTTCAAGTGCATTTCAAGGCCGAAGAACGGATGATGGAACACTACGGTTTTGTACGTCTTGAGCGACAGCAGGAACAGCACCGACAGTTTGAACAAAGACTGAAGGACTTTTGCGAAGAGCTTCACCTCAACCCTCTGATTGCGCAAGTAGAAGTGATGACCTTTCTACGAGAATGGCTGGTAGCCCATATCCGCTTCGAAGATGCACAGCTACGGACATTGACGACAGCATCCCGCCCTCTACACTGATCATTCCTGGCCGTAACTGAGCAGCAGTTCCCGCAACTGGTCCACCGTGATCGGTTTGGCCAGATAGCCGTCCATGCCGGCCTTGAGGAAGCGATCCTTGTCGCCGCTCATGGCATAGGCGGTCAGGGCGATGATCGGAATATGGCCGCCAGTGACCTCTTCCGCCTTACGGATCTCAATGGTCGCCTGGATGCCGTCCATTTCCGGCATCTGGATATCCATCAGGATCAGATCAAACGCCTCTTCGCGCCAGGCTGCCACCGCCTCGCGACCGTTTTCCACAAAGCGTGCCCGGTGGCGTTCCATCCGCAGCAACGCCTCCATCATCTTGCGGTTTACCGCTGCATCTTCAGCCACCAGTATCCGTAACGACGTGAGCATCTGGCCACGCACGACCTGCTTCGGCTTGCTCGGCGCCAGCTCACAGCAGGTGGTGCAGCGTACCGTAGCGGTGAACGAGCTGCCCTTGCCGGGGCGGCTTTCAACCGACAGGGTGCCCCCCATCAGTTCCGTCAGCCGGCGTGAGATGGTCAACCCCAGTCCGGTGCCGCCAAACTTGCGGGTGGTGGAGAGGTCTTCCTGAATGAACGGATTGAAAATCCGCTCGATATTCTCAGGGGAGATGCCCTTGCCTGAATCGCTGACCTTTAACGACAGCTCAACTGATCCACTGTCCAGCGCACGGCCGCTCAGCTCAAGCCTGACCGTCCCCTGATCGGTGAACTTGATGGCATTGCCCAGCAGATTGACGCCGATCTGCTGGATGCGGGCCGGGTCGCCGGCCAACGGGCTGGGCAGCGACGATGAAATCGCCATCTCAAGCGAGACACCCTTTTCCTGCGCCAGCAGCCCAAACATCCGCTCCAGCTGATTCACCACCAGCCGGGGATCAAACGGCACCGACACCAGGGCCAGCTTGCCGGCCTCGATCTTTGACAGGTCCAGCACATCACTGATGATGTCCAGCAGGTTGTTGGCCGCTGCCATGGCATCCTGGGCCAGCTCCTTCAGTTCGCCGGCCTCAACCCGCTCCACCAACAGGGAGTTGATGCCGATCACCGCGTTGAGCGGCGTACGAATCTCGTGGCTCATGTTGGCCAAGAACAGACTCTTGGCCTCGTTGGCCGCCTCGGCCTGCTCGCGCGCCCTTTCCAGCTCGGTCTTGCTTTCGCGCAACTCCTCTTCAACCCGCTTGAGCGCCGAGACATCACTGCCGACGCTCAACATCTCAACGGCTAGTCCCTGCTCATCGTAGATCGGTCGGTTGTTCCAGGAGATCCAGACCAGTTCGCCGTTTTTGCGTCGGTTCTGGTTTACGTTCGTGCGGTACTGTTCCGGGTGCACGAAGATATCACGGATCATTGCCAGCAGGTCGCGACCGTCATCCTGATCGAGCGGCACAATGGTCTCAAACAGGCCGTGACCTACCAGTTCATCGTTTTCAAATCCGAAGAAACGTAGACCGTAATCGTTAAAAAAGGTGATCATCCCATCACGGTTCCAACGCAGGATAATGCTGTCAGACTGCTGCACCAGTTCACGGTACAGCTCTTCGCTGCGACGCAGTTCGCTGGTGCGCCGGTTCACCAGGCGCCGCAGCCCCAGATTGGAAAGCATCAGCAGCATCGCCAGTGCCAAGGCCGCCCCGCCGCCGATCCAGAGATAATTCCAGTTAACCCGACGCCCTATGGCTGAACCGTACCATTGATCATCTATCTGCTGCAGTTCTGTGGCCGTGATTGAAGCAAACCCGCCGTTGACCAGGGTCAACAGTTGCGCGTTGCCCTTCCGGACCGCACGATGAAACTGGCCGCTATGGATCGGCGCGGTGCGCTTGAAGCGATCGACAACGCCGTACTTGTGCAGAAAATAGCTGGCAGCCGGCTGATCCACCGAAAAGACCGAAATCTTGTGTTCCTTGGCCGCCTGGATGATCACCTCGTAACTGGGGTAGGTCACCAGTGAGGTAATACCCTGCTGCTGCAAATAGCCGACAATGGCCCCGCCCTCTTTGACCCCCACCGTAAATCCGGCCAGCGATCTGATATCGGTAATCCCCTGTATCTCGGCATCAAAATAGATCGGTTGGTCGATCTTCTGGTAGGGCGGTGTGAAGTCGTACTTCTGAAGACGCGCCTCGGTCTTGAACACCGTGTCGATCACATCGAACTCACCGGCGTCCATACGACGTTGGGCCTCAGCCCAGTCCATGGCATGCAGGCTGGCCTTGACGCCGGTCTTCTGTTCCCACAGTCGCCACTGGTCCACCAAAATGCCCTGCAGTTCGCCGCCGGCATTCCTGAAGGCAAAGGGCGGATAGGTATCGTCCATCACGACCTTGATCTCACGGGGGGCCGCCTGTACTGGTCCGGCTGCGCCGAACAGCAGCAGGGAGGTCAGCAGGCCGACCATCAACGCCCCGACACGCCGCGCCGCTGAACGGCGGTACTGGCGGGCTGGCATCCGCTTCAGGGCCGCCGACAGCGGCGCACGCCGGGGCGGCAGATAGGACGGCCGCTGCTGTTGGTGGCTGCGCACCAGCTCCAGCCCGAACAGGACGATCAACCAGCTGGTATAGATCCAGACCAGGAAGATCGGCAGGGCTGCCAGAGCGCCATAGATAGCATTGTAATTGGCCACCCCCACCTGAAAATGGAAGTAGGCCCATTGGGTGAACTGCCAGATGGTACCGGCCACGACGCCGCCCAGCAGGGCAGAGCGCAACGGCACCTTGGCATTGGGAATATAGCTGTAGAGAAAGGTCATGGCGATCCAGACACTGACGTAGGGTACCAGCCGGAACAGCAGCAGGATGGCATCACCCAGCACGGTATGGTTGATCAGCCACTGCACCAGCCACTGGCTCTGCAGGCTGCTGGTCATGCTCATGGCCACCATCAGCAGCACGGGGCCCACCACCACCACACTCAGGTAATCACTGAAACGGCGCTGCAGCGAGCGGGTTTCCGACACGCCACAGATGGCGTTAAAGGCCTCTTCGATGGAGGTAAGCAGGTTGATCACCGTTACCAACAGCGTCAACAGGCCGATCAGGCCCAGTGACTTGACGTTGGTATTGTTGACATAGCCGATGATCCGAATGACCACCTCACGGGAGGATTCGCCAACCACCTTCAGCAGCACCGGTTCCAGCGCGTTCTGCACCCCGAAGCCTTTCAGCACGGCAAAGGCGATGGCCAGAAACGGTACCAGCGAAAGGACCGTGGTATAGGTGAGGGCTGCGGCGCGCAGGGAAAGCTGGTGGTCGCTGATGGAACCACCCAGATCGAGGACAAAACGAACCAGACGCTGCAGCGGCAATGGCAGGCGCTGTACAACAAAGAGACTGGTCTGGTTCGAGGCAGGCATGGCACTACGCTCCGCTGTGGTCGCTGCTGCAGTCACAGGCCAGGTCAGGCAGATTAAGCGGTGTAGGCAGCGCCTCCCACAAAAAGCCCAACAACGTCCGGTTGAAATCACCGGGCTGCTCAAGGTTTACCAGGTGGCCGGCGCCCGGAATGATGCACAAGCGGCAACCGGGTATGGCGTCAGCAATGGCCTGTAGATGCTCAGGGGGGCAGGCCCGGTCCTGTGCAGCGCCGATAGCCAGTGACGGTACCGTAATTGTAGGCAACAGGGCGGTGGCGTCACGGCGCTGGCCCATGGCCAGCAACCCGCCGGCCAGACCTGAGCTGGCGGTGGTCACCATCCAGCCATAGACATCTTCAGCCAACCGGGGACGTTCGGTTTCGGTATCAGGCGCAAACAGCAGCTGCTGAAAACGGTCCGCCACCACCTGGGGGCCAAACTTGACCACCTCATCGGCCATGCGCCGTCTGGCGGCGCGTCCCTCGGCATCATCCGCCACCGCGCGGGTGACGGCAAACACGGCTGCCTGCACCCGTTGCGGATAGCGTTCCAGCAGATTAAACAGCAGGTAGCCGCCCATCGACATCCCCACCACTGCAGCCTGGGAAACACCGAGATGATCCAGCAGCTCCACCAGGTCATCGGCCAGCAGATCCATACTGCAGGGGGCATCCGTTACATCGCTGTCGCCGAATCCGCGCAGGTCCGGGGCGATCACCCGATAGCCGGCGGCCACCAGAATGGCCATTTGCGGCCGCCACATCTGACGATTGAGCGGAAAACCGTGGATCAGCAGCACGACCGGGCCGCTGCCGACGTCATCGTAGGCCAGCATGGTGCCGTTCACCAAGGCGCTGGTACTCACCATCCCTACAGAAGCGCCTTGACTGCCGCCAGCACGGCGGCGTAATCCGGTTCGTGGGTCACTTCCGGCACCTGCTGGATATAGCGGATGGTATCAGTGGCATCTACCACGAAGATACAGCGCGACAGCAGCTTGAGTTCTTTGATCAGCACGCCGTAGGCCAGGCCGAAGGAACGCTCCTGATAATCGGACAGAGTCTGTACACGGTCGATGCCGGCGGCGCCGCACCAGCGTTTCTGGGCAAAGGGCAGGTCGAGACTGATGGTCAGCACCACCACCGAATCGGGCAGGCTGGCGGCCTCCTGGTTGAAACGACGAGTCTCGGTGTCGCAGACCGGTGTATCCAGCGACGGTACCGCACTGATGATCCGCAGCTTGCCGCTGCTGGTGGCCAGACTGACCGGCGACAGGGTCGTATCCACCACGGTAAAGTCAGGAGCCTTGTCGCCCACCTTCAGAGCCGGTCCCAGCAAAGTCATCGGGTTGCCTTTAAAAGTAATGATACCGGTACGCTCCTGCATGCATGCCTCCTTGCAACGTGGTTGGGTTATACACTATGCTAACAGCATACGATAAAGCATCGTCATGTCAAGCCGAGCGGGATTCTGATGCTTCTTGACCGCCATCAAACAACCGGACGCCACCATCATGCTACGGTGGGAACATCACAGCAGCATTAACCGAAGGGAGAACGTCATGTCAAACCAGAACGAAACCTTGATTGGACAAGCCCTGACCATCAACGAGCTGGCCGCCTATCAGTCCGGTTCGGTGGTCAGCCGCACCCTGATCGATAAAAAGATCGGCACCCTGACCCTGTTTGCCTTTGATCAAGGACAGGGACTTTCAGAACACACCGCCCCCTATGACGCCTTTGTACAGGTGCTGGACGGCAGCGCCGCCATCACCATCGGGGGGAAAGAGCAGCAGGTCGATGCCGGTCAGATGATCATCATGCCGGCCAACGTGCCGCACAGCCTGCGGGCCGAGCAACCGTTCAAGATGCTGCTGGTGATGATCCGGGCGTAAACCGGTTTACTGCCAGACCACCGGCATCACCGGACCACAGCGTCGTTTTTCTGCATCACCTTGATCTCTCCGGTATCCATGTCGTACATCCAGCCATGGATTGAGAGCTTGCCGTCCAGCATGGCCCGGCGCACGAAGGGGTACTCCAGCAGGTGCTCCAGTTGCAGGCGGACGTTTTCCTCCTCCACCAGGCGACGGCGTTGTGCTTCTGAGACCTGCAGCCGCAGAGAACGCAGCTTGTCGTCCACCCGTTCCATGGCCTTGTAGGCATTATTCAGCCAGATCGGGATGTAGCGGTCCTCTGGATTTTCATGCAGCAGCGCGTTGATGCCGCCGCAGTTGTAGTGGCCGCAAATCACCACATCGGGAATGTTGAGGTGGTTGATGGTGAACTCCAGCACCGCCGAAAGATTCCAGTCGTTGGTGGCCACGATGTTGCCGACGTTGCGATGTACAAACACCTCTCCGGGACGGGTCTGGGTAATGGTATTAACCGGCACCCGCGAATCCGAGCAGCCGATCCAGAGCACGGTGGGCCGCTGCATCTTGCAAAGGTCGGCGAAATAGTCCTTCTCCTTTGCAAAGACATCGCTCACAAAACGCTTGTTGCCGTCCAGCAGGGTGGTAATCATAAGACACCTCCCGGTGGTGAGAGAGAGCTATTTTACCAGTTTGGAAAGTTTCTTGAACGACTCGGTGCCGGCCACCCGCAGCCATTGGAACAACACCGACTCAGTGCAGGTGATCACGGCCCCGGCCTGGCGCATCTCTTCCAGGGCCGTGTTCCAGTTGTGCCTGGAGCGGCTCATCACGGCATCCCGTACCACCTGCACCTGATAGCCGGCGTCCAGCAGTTCAAGTACCGTCTGCAGCACACAGACGTGGGTCTCCATACCAGTGATCACAATCTGGCGCCGCCCGCTGCTTCTCAGCTGCTCCACGAACCCTGCGCAACCACAGCTGCTGAAGGCCATCTTTTCGTGGCGGGGCGCGTCTCCCAACTTATCAGACAACACCTCGACCGTTGCCCCCAGCCCTTTCACATACTGCTCGGTGACTGCCACCGGCACCTGCAACTCGTGGGCTGCCTCCAGCAGTACGGCGGTATGAGCAGTCAACTGCCCCAGCACCTGCTGATCCATCGCCTTGCACAGCCGCTCCTGAACGTCAATCACCACCAGCAACGACTCCTCGGCAGAAAGAAAAAAACGTTCCCGAATGGTTGGCATCGCAGCACCTCCTTGACAGTAAAAAGAATGTCCCAGCTTAGTTTCTACCGCGTGCCGGGTCAAGATAACTTTGTTTTATTCTGAATCCGAGGTCTCTTGAATCAGCACAAAGGGGCTCACCACCAACATGGCAAACATGCGCTCCGGTTGTCGGCTCCACTCATCAAGCTGATCAGGGCTGGGCTTGGCGATCATGTGCGAGGCCAGCCAGGCCTGCACACTTGCGGCATCATCCGCAGCAAGCCGCTCCCCTACTTCGGCCAGCTCCAGCATACCATTCACCCAGATCAGGGCGTCCCGCTTTTGATGCGGCAGCAGCCACTCCCAACGGGCCTGATCAATCTGTTGCACCAGTTCCTGTCTGCCTATCTGCATCGGTCTCCCTCCATGCTGCTCTGGTTAAATTTCGCAAACATGACGATATCTCCTTGAATACTGACCTAGTTCTGCTTTAATTATCCGGCAACGTCAAGTCCCCTAACGAGGAGTCTGGCCCATGTCGTTCTCTGGCGACCTTGAATATCTTTCCATCGTTGATGTGATTCAACTGCTGCACAGTACCCGCAAGACCGGCACCCTCAAGATCACCGGCCGCAAGGGAGAAATCTCGCTGGCCTTCAACGACGGCTACATCAACGGCGCCAACCACTACAACACCGGTACCCGCACCGGGACAATCCTGATTGAAGCCGGCGTCATCAGCCAGGAGGATCTTGATCGTGCCCTGGCGATCCAGGCCCAGGCCGGACCTGATCGACGCCCGTTGATTGCTACCCTGCTGGAAAACAATCTGGTTGACAAAGACGAAGCCTACCATGGCCTGGAAACCCTGATTGAACTGACCATCGTCGAGATCCTGACCTGGAAGAAGGGCACCTTCACCCTTGAACCGGACACGCTGCAGGTCTGTGACGAATTCCGCTACTTCCCTGAAAAGCTGAAGGAAGAATTGAACCTGTCCACGGAACATGTCCTGATGGATGCGCTGCGGATCTACGACGAAAAGAAGCGTGATGGCCTGATTGTTGATGAAGAGCTGCACGACGAGGAGCCAGCCCCTGCCACTGCCGCACCGACGACGGGCGACCTGACCATCTCGGCCGACGATCTGGGCCTAGGCGACCTTGACACCATCAAACGGAAAAAGCCGACCTTCCACGAGGCGCTCCGTGACGAACCGGCCGCTTTGGCCGCCGGCCCTGCGCCTGCCGCGGTACTGAAAGAGGCGATGGGGCACCTGAAAAAGGCGTCCACCCTGCCGGAGACTGCCCTGATCCTGCTCAAAACCGTCGGCGCCATCTTTCCCCGCGCCCTGACGCTGGTGGCCTGGGAAAAGGAACTGGTGGCCGAACGGGGTATCGGCATCAACGCCGAGTCTGCAGCCGGCCCGGGGCCGGTGTTGGGCTTCAAACTGCCGCTGCTGCCCGGCTCCCTGTTCAGTTTTGTGCTTGACAAGGGACACCTGTTCTTTGCTAAATCTCACGATCAGTTACTGTGCGAGCAGCTGCACGGTGCGATTACGCCCCCTGCAGACCCCACGGTACTGATCCTGCCGCTCAAGCTTGGCAAACGGGTGGTTTCGGTAACCTATGCCGATTTCGGCACACAGGCGGCCAAGGACGTACCGATTGATCTCTTGGCAAGCTGCGCCGAATACGCAGGGCTCGCCATTGAAAGCGCACTATCACATGCGCAGCAAGCCGCTAAAAAGGACTGAGAGGGGAACGCCACATGGATATGAACCTGCTCAACCAGATACTGGGAATCGCATTTGAAAAACGGGTCTCCGATCTGCACTTCGAGGTGGATAACCCGCCCTTCTTCCGTGCCCACGGCCAACTGGTCCGCTCCAAGCTGCCTTCCCTCACGCCCCAGGATACCGAGTTCATCGCCCAAACGGTACTTGAGCAAAGTAACCGCACCCTGCCCGGCGACCTGAAAGAACTCGACGCCGCCTATGCCTTGCCCAACGGGGGGCGTTTCAGGGTCAGCATCTTCCGTCAGCGCAGCACCATCGGCATTGTGATGCGGGTGATCCCCCCCTACATCGCCGCCTTTACCGAACTGAACCTGCCGCCGGTACTGGGCGAGATCTGCCAATCCCCCAACGGCCTGGTGCTGGTAACCGGCCCCACCGGCAACGGCAAATCCACCACCCTGGCCTCGATGCTGCAGTACATCAACCAGAACGACAGCTTTAATATCATCACCATCGAAGACCCGATCGAGTTCCTGTTCGTATCGGACAAGAGCTGCATCATCCAGCGCGAAGTGGGGATCGACACCGGCAGCTTCAGCGCAGCCCTCAAGGCAGCACTGCGGATGGACCCGGACGTGATCATGGTGGGCGAGATGCGCGATCTGGAGACCATCGACTCCTGCATCAAGGCCGCCGAGACTGGTCACCTGGTCTTTTCAACCCTGCATACCCAGAGCGCCTCCTCCACCATCAACCGTCTGGTGGGCCATT
This sequence comes from Trichlorobacter sp., assembly GCF_034008105.1. Taxonomy (NCBI): domain Bacteria; kingdom Pseudomonadati; phylum Thermodesulfobacteriota; class Desulfuromonadia; order Geobacterales; family Geobacteraceae; genus Trichlorobacter; species Trichlorobacter sp. The sequence continues at coordinate 5,853 of NZ_JAVEPN010000017.1, read as the reverse complement.
TCCCGCCCGACTCCCAGGAGGTGATCCGCCAGCGGCTGGCCGATATCCTGGTGGCCACCGTATCGCTGCGGCTTATCAGCGACAAAACCGGCGAGAAGGTGCTGCCGGTGGTGGAGATCATGCGTACCACCACCACCATCCAGGCCTGCATTCGCGAAGGACGCTTCGACGAGATCGAAAAGCATATTGAGAATGGCCGCACCCAGTACCAGATGCAGACCCTGGACCAGCACCTGGTGCAACTCTGCCAGCAAGACCTGATCACCTTCGAGCAGGCCAAGCGGATCACCCGCTCCATGGACTTGGAACGCAAACTGACCTTCGGCGAATAGATTGCCCTGCCCATCAGCCTCACCCGGCGCTCCCCACGGAGCGCCTTTTTTATTGCACAGCAACTATTCAAAACAGTCAGTTACCTGAAACCCGACATAAATGGTATCGTATTTGCTCATTATCAGGTACTATGGCCAGCTAAAAGGCAGACACGCCCATTAAACACAAGAAGAAAGGTTTTACCATGGCACAGGCACAAAAAGGCGATCGGGTAATCATCGATTACACCGGCACCCTGGAGGATGGCACCATTTTCGATTCTACCCTGGAAGGGGATTGCTGCGATGACGGTCAGTGCAGTACCGACAGCTGCGAAGATGAAGGCTGCGGCTGCGGCGAGAGCGGCCCGATGGAGCTGACCATCGGCGAAGAAGAGTTCTTCACCCAGATTGAGGAGGCGTTGATCGGCATGGCCCCCGGCGACAAGAAGACCGTGGTGGTGCCGGCAGCAGAGGCCTTCGGCGAGTATGATCAGGAGCGGGTGTTCACCGTAGCCCGTTCCGAACTGCCGGAAGATATGCCGGTTGAGGTGGGTGCAGAGCTGGTGCTGACCGGCGAGGACGATGAAGACGAACTGGCGGTCACTGTGGTGGAAGCCACCGCCGAGCAGGTAACCTTCGACGCCAACCACCCCTTGGCTGGTGAAGACCTGACCTTCGAGATCACCCTCAACGAGATCGTTGGCAAATAACAAAACGGTCGGGGAAACCCGACCGTTTAGCTTTTAAAGCTTACTCCCCCTGAAAAAAATTTACTAGCCTGTACAAAAAGTTTTTCATGGGTATAGTAAAGACAAGGGTGCGCGCCCGGCAACACCAACGACGCAGCAAGAAAGGTGCTCAGTATCGAGGATGTTCAACCACAACCGAAGATGCAGTGCATGCCCGGTGGTAACTGACCCGGGAATCCCGTGAAAAAGGGAAGAGACGAAGACCCAGAGGCCCGCGAATCATTGCGGGCCTTTCACGTTGACAGCATCCCTGTCAGCTGCTACCCCTCAACACCATGACCCAGCCACCACGCCCCCTACCCTGGCCCAATGATACCACCCCCCTGATGCTGGCACCGATGCAAGGCCTGACCAATAAGGCCCTGCGCGGCCTGTTTGCAAGCTGGGTGCAACCGGACACCCTGTTTACCGAATTCATGCGGGTGGCGCCTGGCGCAACCACCAAGCGGCTCTCGGCCGTCGACCTGCGTGAGATGGCTGCGACGGAACAGGGCATCCCGCTGGTGGTGCAGCTGATCGGCCACGGCACCGAGGCACTGGTCTCGGCGGCCCGGATCGCACAGGATGCAGGAGCGGCCCACATCAACCTGAACCTGGGCTGCCCCTTTGGCCGGATGACCACCGGCCTGACCGGCGGGGGCATCCTGCAACGTCCCGAACTGCTGCAGGAGTTGGTGCCGGCCCTGCGCGACGTGATCAGCGGCAGCTTTTCCATCAAATTGCGGGCCGGCTACGACGACCCGCAGCAGATCTTTTCGCTGCTGCCGCTCTTTGAATCGTGCGCGGTCGATTTTCTGGTGCTGCACCCCCGCACCGTGCTGCAGGAATACCACGGGCTGGCTGACCACACCGTAACCGCCCGCGTTGTCAGGGAAACCCGACTGCCGGTGATCGCCAACGGTGACGTACGCACGGCCGAGGCAGGCCGGCGCGTATTGGAACAGACCGGCGCAGCCGGCCTGATGCTGGGACGGGGCGCCATTGCCGACCCGCTGCTCTTCCAGCGGATCAGGGGCCAGGCGCCTGCCGAGCCCGACCAGGCAGAACGGGCGGCCCTGCTACGCCGCTACCTGAGCGAGCTGCTGAACCGCTACACACCCCTGTTCTGTGGTGAGCAGCAGATTCTGGGCAAGGTGAAGACGGTGTTCGCCTGTATGGACGATCCGGACTTCAGCAAGCAGATCAAGGCACTGCGCAAGGCACGCACCATCCATCAGTTCACTGAGCAGATCGCAACACTGGGCTGACAACGCTCAGCGAATGCCCCACCAGTTGCAAAGCACCAACGCCCTGCTATACTCACCATCACCAAAACGACTACCTCTCATGGGAGAGCACAAGGAGGAAGCCTCATGAACAATGACGGAAAACCCTGGAGCCCCTACCTGGCCGGGGCGCTGTCCGGCCTGGTCAGCATCGGCTCGGTCTGGTTCGCCGGCAAATACTTCGGCGCCTCAACCACCTTTGTTCGAACTGCCGGCCTGCTCGAAAAAACAGTCATCCCGGAACGGGTGGCCCAGCTGGATTATTTTCTTAAGAATGTACCCACGGTTGACTGGCAGACCATGTTTGTGATCGGCATCTTTGCCGGTGCCTTGGTAGCCTCCATCGGTGACGCCTCGTTCCGTTACCAGGCGCTGCCGTCGCTCTGGGAACGCAGGTTCGGCCCGAGCGTCATCAAACGCGGCATCATCGCCTTTGTGGGGGGCACCGTGGCCATGTTCGGCGCCCGCTTGGCCGATGGCTGACCGAGCGGTCACGGGCTGAGCGGTTCGCTCCAGCTAGCGGTAAGCGGTTTCATCTCACTGGCCTGTTTCTTCATCGGCGGTATCATCATGGCACGGCTGCTGTACGGCGGAGGTGACCAATGAACGACCTCTTCTACGGCCTGATCACTGGTTTCCTGTTCGGCTTTCTGCTGCAAAAGGGCCGGGTGCTGCGCTACGACAAACAGCTGAGCGCCCTGTTGCTGAAGGACATGACCATCATAAAATTCATGCTGACCAGCGTCATCGTGGCTATGGTGGGCACCTACCTGTTGGTGGACCTTGGACTGGCCAAGCTGTCGATCAAGGCCACCATCCTGGGGGCCAACATCATTGGCGGCATCGTCTTTGGTCTGGGGTGGGGTCTGTTGGGTTACTGCCCAGGCACTTCGGCCGGAGCATTGGGCGAGGGCCGCTGGGACGCCCTGTGGGGCATTGCCGGCATGCTGGCCGGGGCGGCGATCTATGCCGAGGCGTTCCCGGCCATGAAGGCCACCGTACTGACCTGGGGCAACCTGGGCAAGATCACCCTGCCGCAGGTGTTGGGGGTCAACCACTGGCTGGTAATTGTGCCCGTGGTGGCCGGCGCCCTGCTCCTGTTCCGCTGGTTTGAGAAAAAGGGACTGTAAAACTGACACCAGGGCAGCACAGGTGACCCCATGGACGATGAAAACAAAAGCCTGATACAGCTCCTAAAAAAGTTTGAGCGGGTGATTATACTGGTGATCACCTGTGCCATGGCGCTGGTGCTGGTGCTGGTGACACTGGACCTGATCTGGCTGATCGTGCAGGACATCAGGGACAGCGGCCTGTTGCTTCAGATTGACCAGCTGCTGGATATCTTCGGCCTGTTCATGCTGGTGCTGATCGGGGTTGAACTGTTTGAGAGCGTCTTTAAGAGCTACCTGCAGCGGGAGCACACCCTGCGGGTGGAACTGGTGATTGCGGTGGCCATTATTGCGGTCAGCAGAAAGATCATCATCCTCGACTGGAAGGACTACGACAGCGGCACGCTGTTTGCCGCTGCCGCACTGGTTATCAGCCTGTGTGCCGGTTTCTTCCTGCTGCGGGCCCGCCAGCTCCCGAAAGAAAACAACGAGTCAACCTGACAACTGCCCTGCGCGCCGGCTGATTACTGCGGGTGCGCAGGGCAAAACAGTCCTGCATGGTTGGAGGTAAACAGCGGCGGATCACGGCGCACAATCGCTGCAATGGCAGGGTTTCGTACAAATTCCTGAGACAGGAAACGTCGCACCCTGCCCCGTTCCCAGCCAGCCGGATGCTGGAACGAGGTATACAGCTGTAGATCCCCTTCGTAGAACGGTTCCGTGGCGTAGTCGGCCGCCTCGTCGCCAAAGGCCGGCATGTTAAAGATCGCCAGATTGAGGAAGCTAATCCCATCGGCATGGCCGGCGACAAAATCAAGGGTGCGTCGGGCAGCGGCCTCATCCTCAGCCGGGGCACCGAACAGCAGGTAACAGTAGACGCCGATCCCCACCTTTTGAAGGTTTTCCAGCACACGGCTGGCAACCCCCAGCTCAATCCCCTTGCTGAGGCGATCCAGCACCCCTTGGTCGCCGGACTCCAGCCCCAGTTTCAGCATCACGCAACCTGACGCCCGCAGAGCCCTACAGAACTCCAGATCAACCAACTGTTCATCAAAACGCGCAAAGCCGTACCAGGGGGCACCGGGTGGCGTCGCAGCCATCAACCGCAGCAAGGCCGGGCTGAGGGCGTTGTCCAGCAGGTGCAGCAGACGCGGCCGGTACCGGGCTACCAGTATCTGTAGCTCGCTTAAGGCCAGTTGCGCCGGCAGCGGCTGGTAGCGGTTCCCCTCGGCCCGCTCCGGGCAGAAAGAACAGCGGTTCCACCAGCAGCCGGAGGCCGTACTGTAGGGCAGGATCAGGCCAGGGCTGAGGTAGTCCTGCAGCGGTAGCAGGTCATAGGCCGGCAGGGCATTGCCAATCGGCTGCGTTGCCCCCAGCAGCTCCAACAACGGCGCCTCACCGGGACCGCTGACCAGGTAATCCACCAGGCCAGCGAAGGGGTTGCGCCAATCGGGCCGGGCCAACCACGAGCCCACCAGACCACCACCCAGCACGATTTTGAGCTGCGGATACTGCTGCCGCAGCAGGCCGATCAGGCTAAACGTAGTCAGGGCCTGACTGAGATAGTTCAGCGAGATGCCGACGGTGGTGATGCCAGCCAGCAGCTGCGGCAGGCGCTCTTGGAACAAGGGGAAGAAGGGGTTCTGTTGGGGGTGCTCGGCCGCCCAGAGCAGGTCGCTGCTGCGCAGTGGTGAGCGTTCAGCGTGGCGGTAGTCGGCCAGGCCGGGAACCGTATCAGTTGCTGTGCCGGCCATGGCCAGCAGCCGGTTCAGATCATTGACCGCCGTGGCATAGCGGTCGGGGTTGGTATAGGTGGCAGCTTCCCGCAGGCTCTGCAGATGTTTGTGTCTGCTGCGCCAGGCCCGCCGGGTCCAGGTGTCGTCAACGGTCGGCCGCTGCTCCAGCAGCCAGAGCTGCCCCTCCAGGTTGGCATCCCACAGCCGGCAGTGGATATTGTTGGCCTGCAGCGCTCCGGCCAGCCGGGCGATGCCGGCCGGCGGCTCGCAGGCCTTGGCGATTGGTGGGAAGATCAGTAGCATGATGCAGGTATCAGGCTACGACGTGAAAACATCGATACGGCTCCGGAAGTAGTGTTGGGTACATCTGGCATTGACAAAAAAAGACGCAGGCTACTTTTTCTCGTTCACCACATCAGCCTACACCTTTAGTTCGTGTTCACGGTTGACGGATCTTTTCCAAATCAGGCAGTTCTCCGAACAGGTTGTGCTTCGTATCAAACTCAAGATTACGGGTGTAGTCAGGGTTGAGATAATAAGTAAATTCAACACTTGGGAGCCTGTAAAATAGATTGTGTAAGTGGCAAAAATCGGTTGAAATCTGACCTCACAGGAGGAACCGATGGCCACTACCGACGAACTGCTCGATGCCTTGATGAAAGACTACAAGAAGCCCGAAG